>JAODBJ010000233.1 GCA_025463905.1 Actinomycetes bacterium | reverse complement strand
AGCGATGCCGGGGGCACCGCACGAGACCTGGATGGTGCTCGATGCAACCACCGGACAAAATGCGATCTCCCAGGCCAAAACGTTCAAGGCTGATATGAAGATCACAGGAATCGTGCTGACCAAGCTCGACGGCTCGGCCAAAGGCGGCGTCGTGTTAGGCATCTGCGACGAGCTCAAGGTTCCGGTCCGCTTCGTCGGAATCGGCGAGAAAATCGGCGATTTGCGACCTTTCGATCCGGCCGCATTTGTCGACGCGCTCTACAGCGATGCCAGCGTTGGTGAGGGCGCGTAACCGCAACCGCATTTTGCCCCGCGTGTCCAGCGCCAAGGCGCTCTCCAGCTGTGCCGGGACCAAACTCTCGGCGGTTAGCTTGAGATCGAAAAAAGGCACGTGTTATGAAGCGTCTACGAATGCGGACCATCCAGCATCGAACGAAGTCGTTCTTGATCGTGGCACTGGCGCTCGCGACCAGCACTGCGATCGCAGGCGGCCCAAAAGGCGGCAAAGGCGGCAGTAAGGGCGGTGGTGGCGCAGGCAGCGCAAAAGGCGGAGGAGGAACCGACGCCAAGGGTGCAGGCGACGCGGGCGGCGAGATCGAAATGGATGCCGATCCGAAAGCCGGAAAAGCCGGTGCTAAAGGTGGCGGCGCGGCCGCGGGTGGCGCAGGTGCAGGCGCCGCGGGCGGCGTCAATCCCGACGAGATCGACATGGGCGATGAGGGACAGAAGCCCTCGGACCTCAGCGCGGATCTCGCAGCATCCGATCAAGTCACCGCCGTGAAGACGGGGCCGATCAAGAAGACCCCGATCGCGTGGAAAGACATCATCGTCGTCATCCGCAAGCCGTTCCTCAAGGTCCGGCGCACGGAGCTGAACCCGTTCGTCTCGACGACGATGAACGACAACATGATCCGCCATAACACGATCGGCGGAGAGTTCGCGTACTACCTCACGGACGTGCTCGCAGTCGGCGTCGAAGCGCAATACTACACGCACTCGTTCAACGAGCCGTTCGACCTCGTCGCGCGGCAAGCGCGCCGTCTCCCGACGGTCAACGAGTACAAGTGGAGCACCGCGCTCAACTTCCACTACGTGCCCGTGTACGGCAAGTTCGCCGTCCTCGATCACCGCCTCGTCGCGTGGGAGTCGTACTTCACCGCCGGCATCGGCGTCGGTCAGAGCGAAGTGATCCCGCGCGATACCAAGTATCCCGGCTTCACGAACCTCCTGATCCAGCCAAACCTCGGCGTCAACATGCGCTTCTTCCTCGCGAAGTGGCTGACGATCAACTTCGGCATTCGCGACTATCTGTTCATCGACAAGTTCGAGCCGACCAATCGCTCGCCGACGATGAATGCGACCGCCGTCGACGCTGCGAAGAATGCAGACAGCGCGTTCATCAACAACATCATGTTCCAGATCGGCGTCAGCTTCTGGCTGCCGACCTCGTTCGACTACACGACCTTCCGCTGAATGGAGCGCACGATGACGAAGCAATTCCTAGTCATGGCCGCGCTCTCCGGCGTGGTCTTCGCAACGGCGCACGAGGCTCGGGCCGACGGTCCAGATTCCGTACGTCGCCACAACAGCCTCCCCGAGGACGTCGCCGTCCGTGGTCGCAAGCTGCTCGTCGCGCACCGCTTCGAGGCGACGCCGCTGTTCGAGTCTTCGATCAACGCCGACTTCCAGCACACGATCGGTGGCGGTCTCAAGCTCGAGTATCACTTCAGCGACATGCTGTCGTTCGGCATCGTCGGGGTCGCGTCGACCGAGCTCCACACCGCGCTCGTCGATCACATCACCGATACGCTGACCGACACGCCGATGGGACGCGTGCCGAGCAAGGCGCAGTTCCTCGATCACCTGAACTCGATGCCGTTGCACGGCGCGGCGTACGTGAGCCTCACGCCCTGGTACGGCAAGCTCGCCGCGTTCTCGCAGGCGTACGTCGCCTTCGACTTCTACTTCCAGGCCGGCGTGTCGTTCGCGACGCTCAAGACCGACTGTCCGACCACCGTGTGCACGGACATGTACCCGGGCGTCTCGCACATGTCCGGCATGGACACGGTGCCGCCCGATCTCAACCCGAACAACGATCCGCCGCTCAACGATGGCCAGCGCGTCGGCCTCTATCTCGGCGGCGGCATCCATGTGTTCTTGAACGACTTCCTCGCGCTCGACCTGTCGGTCCGCGACTACGCGTTCTCCGACAACCCGTCCGGCGCCGACTACAACGCCGATCTGTACGTCGGCACCAACGCGCAGACCAACAGCGACGATAACCGGTTCCTCCACCACCTGTTCTTCGGCGCCGGCATCTCGATCATGTTGCCGACGTCGGTCAAGCGGACGCCCTAAGGGGGCGTGTACCGGGCCGCCACGGCAGCCCTACTTTGTTGACAGCCTGCCAACGACATTGGCAGGCTGTTTGCGTAAGTGCTTGAGAATTCGTGGACAGCCGTGGATCGTGGTTTGCTCTATGAGCTACCTGATTCCATGCCCGTGATCTCGCCTCGCGTTCGCCACCTGACACCACGTTGGATGTTCCTCGTGGCGTTGGTGCTTGGGCTCGGCGCGTGCGTCACCCCGTCGATTCCAATCCCTCCGCCGAATCCGGCGCGGATGACGTTCACGGTCTCGATCGTCGACACCACCTCGGGCGCGGTCTTCAGCTACCCACCCGATTCGAACTATCACAACGGCGTCGCGTACATCTACAACCGCGACAAGGGCGTCGGCGTGATCCAGAACGTCAACCCGGACGACAGCATCGGTCCGTCGCCACGGTTCGCGGCTGCACTGGGGGATCAGATCGTCGTCTCCGTGCAGACCGTCGATCAGACGGAATCGACGTGCATCCGGCTTCGTGACGGCACGGGCCAAGACGCCAACAGCTGCTCGCCCTAGTAGCCGGGCGACTGAACGCGGACCGGCAAACGGCATAGGGGTTGGTTGTTGCCAAACCCCTGCCACACCACCCGGCGTGCGGTTCCGCACCGGGCGGTTCAAGAGGAAGAAAGACGAGGAAGACCGAGCTGGTCGAAGTATCCGGGGGGCGTCGCCCGGAGCATTCCGGGCGAATGAGCAGCATGCCACCATCGTCGAAGATGTTTCGCGGTATGGAGCGCGGCCGGTTCGGGTGCACCCATAGCCACAAGCTGTGGGTAAGCCGTCGTGCCCCGCTTCCACTGTTTGACCTGCAAGAGTCGCAGTCGGCTGCGGATCCATTGGTCGAGATCGCGTCTCGGCGAAGGGACCTCGCATA
>JAODBJ010000225.1 GCA_025463905.1 Actinomycetes bacterium | reverse complement strand
TCGTGCTACTCGCATTCGGATTCGGCTCGACGAATGTCGTGTTCGGATCGACGGTCGCCGCGAGCACTGGCGTCACGAACGCGGAGCAAGGGCTGGCGGGCGCGCTCGTCAACGCGACCCGTCAGATCGGCTCGGCCGTCGGCGTCGCAGTGCTGCTGTCGATTGTCGCGATCGACGCGAACGTGCACGCGACGACGGCACAGCTCGCTGACGGCTACCGCTTGGCGTTGGCCTGCGCAGCCGGTGTTGCGGCCGCCGCGACGCTCCTAAGCCTTCGCCTCCCCGCCGGCCGAGCGACGCGCCCGCGTGTTGTCAGGGCGAGAGTCGGTTCGACTCACGTAAGAACGTAGGGCGTCGCTCGATGTGGTTTCGCGTACCGCATGTGCAAAGCAATCGCTCCGGCTGAGAGCGCCGCGTAGCCGCACCACAACGACGCGAAGCCGTCAAGAGTGAGCCACGCGAGGCATGCGATGGCAATGAGATTGGCGACGCCGAAGATCTCGACGTGGTGGTAGCCCGAAAAGAGCAGCGCACCGCACACCGCGATGACGTACAAGCCCACGACCAGCCCGCCATGACTGATAGTCACGTTGTACGCGAGGTGATACGGCTTTTCTGTGGCGCTGATGGGCGCGTGGAGCAACGCGAACAGCAACACGGCAGACACCACCGTGCCCAGCGCGATGAAGGGAATCAGTCGAGATCGTCTGCGGGTCGTTGGTTCTAAGGCAACGACGGCCAGTGGAACAAAGATCGGCAGCACGACGAACGCGATCAGAAGGTAGATCCAGAGCGCGGCTCGACCGACAACGTGCGGAACATGGCCCTCTGCACCCCACCAGACGAACGCTTCGTCCAACTGATGCGCGCCGAGGATGAGCGGCAGTGTTGCAAGCAGAAGGTGGTCGTCGCGACCCTTCAGGTGCCGGCAGGCATCGACGCCAATCGCGGTGACAACGACTCCCCCGACGACATCAGCGGTCGCGGAAAAACACATGGCGCACCGTACAACAGCACAATCTCTCTGGCTTCGGTCACCATGAGCGGAGGGAGCGGGATTCGAACCCGCGGGGCTCATCACCCAGGAGTTTTCAAGACTCCCCCGTTCGGCCGCTCCGGCATCCCTCCGGCTCCCACGCTACCGAGTTATTTGAACGGTTCCACGCGTTCGAAGCCGGTGTAGGTGCGGAGCACTTCCGGTACGACGAACGCGCCGTTGTCCTCTTGGTAGTGCTCGAAGAGGAACACGAGCATGCGCCCGACCGCGCACGCGGTCCCATTGAGGGTGTGCGCCAACCGGTTGCCGTCGACACCGCGCACGCGGGTGTTCAACCGGCGCGCCGAGTAGTCGAGATAGTTCGAACACGAGTGCGACTCGCGGTAGCGACCCTCCGACGGCAACCACACTTCGAGGTCGTACTTCTTCGCCGCCGCGGGCCCGAGGTCGCCGGCGGCGATGTTCACGACGCGGTACGGCAGTTCGAGGTCGGTGAGGATCGACTCTTCGATGGCGAGGAGTCGTTCATGTTCGTCCCAGCTCTCGTCGGGATTGCAGAACGAGAACATCTCGACTTTGTCGAACTGGTGTACGCGGAAGATGCCACGCGTGTCCTTGCCGTATGTACCGGCCTCGCGGCGGAAGTTCGACGAGAAGCCGGCGTAGCGGCGGGGCAGTTCGTCGGGGTCGAGCACGTCGCCGCGGTGCAGCGCCGAAAGCGGCACTTCGCTCGTCCCGGTGAGGTACAGCTCGCCGCCGTCGACTTCGTAGACCTGGGCGCGGTCGGTGGGGAAAAATCCGGCTTCTTCCATGGTGCTTTCGCGCACGAGCACGGGCGGCACCACCGGTACGAAACCTTCGCCCGCCAACCGTTGCATGATCCACTGCACCAGCGCGAATTCGAGGAACACGGCTTCACGCATCACGTACGCGAAGCGCGACCCACTCGCCTGCGCGCCATGATCGGTATCTACGAAGCCCATCCGCTCCGCGTAGTCGGCGTGGTCGAGCGGAGGCGCCGCCTTCGCTTCGCCGAACACCCGAAGCACAACGGAATCGTCTTCGCCACCGTCAGGCACCGATGCGTCGGCTGGGTTGGGGAGCTGCAACGCGAGTTCGCGCACGCGCGCCTCGAGCACGGTGAGTTCCGGTTCGAGCGCGTGCAACTCGGTCTTGAGCGCGGCGGCCGCTTCGATCTTCGCGGGCCGCTCGTCGGGTGATGCCTTCCCGATCTCTTTCGACGCTGCGTTCTGGAGCGTCCGCAGTTCCTGCACTTTCCGCGCGAGCGCGGCACGTGCTTCGTCGGCGGCGAGCACTTCGTCGATCAGGCCCGCACGAACGCGCTTGCGTTCGATGCCGACCCGGTATGCCGCTTCCTCGCGGAGCCGTTTGATGTCGATCAACGCTCGGTGCCCTCGTCGTCGACGGCCCGAACTTGCGCGCGAAGACCCTCGACGAACGTCGTCGCCTGTTTCCAGGCGCGACTCGCGGCGCGGCGGCGGGTGACGTGCTCTTCCTCTTGCCCACCGACGGGGTAGGAGCCGAGGAACTTGACGTCGGTGTGCTTCGCCATCAGGTTTCGTACCGCGTCGGCGAGCAACTCGTCGGCGATGTGGCCTTCGCAGTCGATGAAGAAGCAGTAGTCGCCGAGGTTGCGTTTGGTGGGGCGCGACTCCAGCTTCGTGAGGTTGATCGCGCGCGCCGCGAATTCCTGCAGGATCCCGAGTAACGAACCGGGACGGTCCTCGCCTTGGAAACACACGATGGAGGTCTTGTCGTGCCCCGTGGGCGCGGGTACCCCTCGCCCCACCACCACGAAGCGGGTTTCGTTCTCGGGGTGGTCCTCGATGTCGGTGGCGAGCACCTCGAGGCCGTACAACTCGGCCGCGAGTCGGTTGCAGATGGCGGCTTGGTCGCGGCGCTTCGAACGCGACACCTCGCGCGCCGCGTCGGCGGTGCTCAATGCGGCCCGCACCTCGACCCCCGCCAGTTTCTGCCCCAGCCAACCGCGGCACTGCGCGGCGGCGTGCGGGAACGACGTGATCGCCTCGAGGTCGTCGAGCCCGACGCCCGGCGGTGCGCACAAGTTGAGCGACACCGAAAGGTCGACTTCGCGCTGGATGAGGAGGTCGCTCTCGAAGGCGAGCGTGTCGAGCGTGACCGACACGGAGCCCTCGATCATGTTCTCGATCGGCACGACACCGAGTTCGAAATCGCCGCGCTCCACGGCCGCCAGCACGTCGGGGACCGACCGTTGTGGCTCGCGATCGCAGGCCGCGAGATCCTCTTGTGACCGCAAGGCCTCTTCGGTGAAGGTGCCCGGAGGCCCAAAATACGCAACGCGCACGTCGGTAGCGTAGGCGCAGCCTCCGTTTCGGTCGGGTAGCGTTCGACTCGATCAGGTTGATTCCGCGCAAGGAGGCCGCCATGCGGGCTGCAATGTTCGTCGAGACCGGTAAGCCGTTGGTGATCGAGAACGTCGAGCCTTCGCCTCCCGGTCCCCGCGACGTGGTAGTAGAACTCGGGGCCAGCGGCGTCTGCCACTCAGACCTCTCGCTCAAGAACGGCTACGTCGGCATCATGCCCGGCACCGTCCTCGGTCACGAAGGTGCCGGCAAGGTGGTCGAGGTCGGCAAGGACGTGTCAGGCGTGAAGCCGGGTGACCGCATCATCGCCTCGTTCATCCCCGCGTGCGGCTTGTGTTGGTTCTGCCTCCACGACGCATCACACCTCTGCGACACCGAGTTCGAAGTGATGATGTCGATGCGCGGCAACCGCGCCGACGGCACCCAGTACACGACGATGACGGGTCTCGGAACGTTCTCCGAGGCGATGACGTGTCACGAGTCGTCGATCGTCAAGATCCAAAGCGACCTTCCCGACGAGCAGCTGGCGCTGATCGGCTGCGGCGTCACTACCGGCGTGGGCGCGGCACTGAACACGGCGCAGGTACACCCGGGCGCGACGGTCGCGGTCATCGGTTGCGGGGGCGTCGGCCAGGCCGTGATCCAGGGTGCCCGCATCGCGGGAGCCAGCCGCATCATCGCGGTGGACCCGGTCGAAATGAAGCGCAAGAACGCCGAGCACGTCGGCGCCACCGATGGTGTCGACCCCAACGCCGGCGACCCGGTCGCGCAGGTGCAGGCCCTCACCGGCGGGCGCGGCGTCGACTACGCGTTCGAGGTCATCGGCCTGCCCGAAACCACGCTCCAGGCGTACAACATGGTGCGCAAGGGCGGCACCGCGGTGCTGGTCGGCATGACGCGTGCCGAAGCGCAGGTGACCCTCCCCACCTTCGACCTGTTCTTCAACGAGAAGACGCTGAAGGGCTGCAAGTACGGGTCAGGTCAGGTGCGCCGCGACTTCCAGCGCTTCGTAGACCTCATCGAAACCGGCCGGCTCGACAGCGCCGGCATGGTGTCGCGCACGATCGGGCTTGCCGACGTGAACGAAGCGTTCGACGCGATGGAACGCGGCGAAGTGATCCGGAGCGTGATCACGTCGTTCTGACGTGATCGCGGCCGTGCGTCGCGAGCTCACAATCGGGGGACGGCATGTGGCCGGGGAAGCACGCGCAAGAACGGCCTGACAAACCGGCGCTGATCATGGCCGCCTCGGGCGAGGTCGTCACCTACCGCGAGCTGAACGACGGCTCGAACCGGTTCGCGCAGCTGATGTTCGACGCCGGGTTGCGTTTCGGCGACCACGTTGCGGTGATGTTGGAGAACCGTCCGGAGTACTTCGAGGTGTGCTGGGCCGCGCAACGCTCCGGCCTCTTCTACACGACGATCAACTGGCATTTCACCGCCGAAGAAGCGGCATACATCATCGACGACTGCGACGCCGAGGTCCTCGTGATCTCGGAGGCCTACCGCGAGATCGCCGAGCGGCTCGCACCGATGATGCCGAAGGTGAAAGTGCGCCTCATGGTGGGCGACGACATCGCCGGCGGTTACGAGCGCTACGCCGACGCGCGTGACCGGTACCCGGCCGAACCGCTCGCGGAGGAGCTCGAAGGCACGCCGATGCTGTACTCGTCTGGCACCACCGGGCGGCCGAAGGGCATCCGCTATCTCCTCGGCCGCGAGCCGATCGGGTCGCTTCCGGGCCAGATGGTGCTGCTCACCGCCATCTTCAAGATGGACGGCGACGCGGTGTACCTATCGCCCGCACCGCTTTACCACTCGGCACCGCTCTTCTATTGCATCAGCACCCAACGGCTCGGCGGCACCGTGGTGTGCATGGAGAACTTCGACCCCGCCGAGGCGCTCGCGCTCATCGAAAAGCACCGCGTGACCCATAGCCAATGGGTGCCGACGATGTTCGTCCGCATGCTCAAGCTTCCCGCCGCCGTACGCAACAAATACGACCTCACGTCGCACCGCTGCGCGATCCACGCCGCCGCGCCGTGCCCGGTCGAAGTGAAGCGGAAGATGATCGAGTGGTGGGGGCCGGTCATCGAGGAGTACTACTCGGCGACCGAAGGCATGGGCGCCACCTACATCAACAGCGAGCAGTGGCTCGCGCACCCCGGTTCGGTCGGCGCGACGTTGCTCAATCCCATCCACATCCTCGACGACGACGGCAACGAGGTTGCCACCGGCGACGTCGGCACCGTGTGGTTCGAGCCGCCGTCGAACCGGCCCGGGTTCGAGTACCACAAGGACGAAGGCAAGACCCAGGAAGCGCACGACACGCGCGGCTGGGCGACGGTGGGCGACGTCGGCTACCTCGACGCCGACGGTTTCCTCTACCTCACCGATCGCGCCACGTTCATGATCGTGTCGGGCGGCGTGAACATCTATCCGCAGGAAGCGGAGAACGTGCTGATCAACCACCCGAAGGTGCTCGACGTCGCGGTGTTCGGGATCCCCGACGACGAGATGGGCGAACGGGTCCACGCGGTGGTGCAACCGGGCGACATGGCCGATGCGACGCCCGAGCTGGGACGCGAACTGATGGCCTATTGCCGCGAGCACCTCGCGCATTACAAATGCCCGCGCTCGATCGATTTCGACCCGGAATTGCCGCGCCAGCCGACGGGCAAGCTCTACAAACGCCTGCTGCGCGACCGCTACTGGGGCAACAAGACGTCGCGGATCGTCTGAGCAGGTAAGGGGCGGGTCATGGCACGCGAACCAGGACCGCTGCTCGCATCCGGTCGCGACACCGACATCTTCGAATTCGGGCCTGGGTTGGTGCTGCGCCGCGCCCGCAACAACCGCTCCCTCGAGCATGAAGCACGCGTCATGGAGTACGTGCGCGAGCGCGGCTACCCCGCGCCGCAGGTGCACGAGTTGCGCGACGAAGGCCGCGAACTGGTGATGGACCGAGTCGAGGGCGTCACGATGGGCGCGCAGGTGATGAAACGGCCGTGGTTGTTACGACGTTCCGGCCGGCTCCTCGCGCAGCTTCACCAGCAGTTGCACGCATTGCCCGCGCCCACGTGGTTCCGCCAGGCACCCGATGGTGGCGAGAACGTGATCCACCTCGACCTGCACCCGCTCAACGTGCTCATGGCGCCCGGCGGCCCGGTGGTGATCGACTGGGCCAACGCCGCCCGGGGAGAGGAAGCCACCGATGTGGCCGACACCTGGCTCGTGATGGAGTGCGCCGACCCCGGCGCGGGCGTTTTTGCGACGCAGGTGGTGTTGCGGTTCCGGCGCCTGTTGGTGGAAGCGTTTCTCGGGCCGTTCGATCGAGGAACCGTGGTGACCCGCCTCCGCCCGCTCGTGGAACACCGGGCGGCCGACCGGAACATTTCACCGGCCGAGATCGAGGCGATGCGCCGAGTCGTCGCCCGTGAAGAAGCCCGAGAGCAACGAAAGGCACGTGGATGACGGGTCCCCCCGGTCCCGTCATCCCGTGCCCGACGTTGCGCCGTCGGTGCGCGATTGCGACCCACGACTCCGCCGGGGCCGGAAAGTAGGGCCCCGAGGGCGTCCGCGTCAACGGTGAGGCCCTACCTGGTCGCCGCGCAGACAGTGCACAACCGGCTCGTCGCCCTCAGATCCGCGCCGACAACCTCGCGAAGAGGCGGTCCCCTTCACCCGGTGGAGGTGGCGGCGTGGGCGAGGCGGGTGAGGAAGTGACCCCAGCCGATTGCATGGCTCGGCTGCTCGACGGCGGGGAGACCGGTGTGGGAAAGGTCGAGGCGGGTACCGGCGCTGGTGGGCGTCAGGCGGAACTCGACTCGTGACGAACCAGCCGGCAGCTGCTCGTTGCCCAGCACGCCCCAGCTGATGACCACCGTGTGGGGCGGATCGACTTCCAGGTACTCGCCGCGGACAGGAGTGCCGTCGATGTCGACGGCGAAGACGCCACCCGGCGTCGCGTCGAGCTCCGCGTGCTGGCCGATCCAGGCGAGCATCCCCTCGGGCGTCACCAGGTGGGCGAAGACGACCTCGGGCGGTGCCTCGATGTCGATCGACGTGACGAAGTCAGCCACGGCTCCTCGCGGTTTTCTCGGCCGCCGATTTGAGGGCGGCGAGCCGATTGGGCCAGAAGCCTTCGACGAACTGGCGCACCACGTCGAACCCGTCGGCCCGCACCATGAACAGGTGGCGCGTGCCTTCCCTGGTCTCGGTGACGAGGCCGGTACCGCGGAGGACGTGGAGGTGGTGAGACACGGCCTGCTGGCTCATCCCCACGTCCGCGGCGATCTCGCCGACGGCCCGGGGACTGTCGCGGACAACGTCGAGGATGGCGCGCCGGTTGCCGTCGGCCAGCGCCCGCAGGGTGGCGTCGAGCGGAACCGGCTCCGTCCTCACGGCTGCTTGCGCCCCAGGAAGGCGACCAGTTGATCGGTCGCCGTGTCGCCGATACCGATGTCGGCGGCGAAGTTGTCGCCCCGGTTGGCGTCGTTGAGCGCTTGGCGGGCGAACTGGAGGACGGGTAGCGCCAGGGCGTCGGGGATCTCGGCCGCTTCGCCAGTGGCCTGGCTGATGTCCCAGCCGTGCACGACGACCTCGAGCAGCGAGATCGACGCCAGCATCGGTGCCGATTGGGTGCCGATCGGCAGGTCGAAGGTGCGATCCATGACCCCCGGGGCGTCCCACGCTCGGCGGCTGCGGGCGGCCTGCTCGGCGATGGCTCGATCCCAGGGGGTCGAGCCGAGCACTCGCACGACTGGCGCGTCGCTGTCTGCGTCCGCGGCGGTGGTGGCGACGGCGTCGGTGAGCATGGTCACCACGCCGATGGTGTGACTGAGCAGGTCCTGCAGGTTCCACCCGCTGCAGGGGGTCGGGACATCGAGGTCGTCAGCAGGCACGGCGGCGATGCGGGCAGCGGTCCAGGCGTAGCCCTGGGCAAGGAGTTCGATGGTGTCCATGCCTCAAATACAAACAGAGCCTTGTACAAGTGTCAACTGGTTCTTGTCGTGGGCCGCCGCGCAGTACGCCGGGTAGCTTCGGGTTCGTGGACCGTTCCGA
>JAODBJ010000216.1 GCA_025463905.1 Actinomycetes bacterium | reverse complement strand
TTCTTCTCCGAGTGCACGTCGGCGTCCGCGGTGGCGCACATGGACTTCGGCGACGGTGGGGCGGGCTCGAGCCTCGGCCGCCACACCTGCTCGGCTGGTTTCGCCGGCGACAACCCGACGTCTTTCGTCTTCAAGAACGGAACCGCCGGCGGCTGCACGTCGAAGCTCACCGCAAACTGGGTCGACGTCAACGGCCACAAGAGCATGCAACGTGTATGCGTGCCCTTCGCCGATCAGGTGCTGTTGGACGGCACGTCGACGCCCGTCCCGTACGAGACCAACCTTCTCAGCCAGCTGCGCGCGGCGGGCACCAGTGTGCAGGAGTACGCGAGCTCATCCGGTTGGGACACGTGCCGCTATTTCTCCGAATGCATCTCGACCGCCGGCGCGGTTGTGAAGCCGGTGCAACTCCTCAGTGATGCATCCGCCGGCACGTTGCCTACCTACTCGCTGGTGTTGCCGAACGGGCCCGGCGCCAAGACATCGCAGCACAACGGCGCCTCGATGATCGAGGGTGACAACTGGATGGGCAAGGCGATCAGCGCCATCGAGAACGGACCGGACTGGGGTCACGTTGCGATCATCGTGACGTACGACGACTGCGGCTGTTTCTACGACCACGTTCCGCCTCCCGCGGCAACCGGGTGGGGACTGCGCATGCCGATGGTGATCGTCAGCCCGTACGCTCGTCCGAGTTGGACTGATCACACGCCCGGGAGCTTCGCTTCCATCGTGCACTTCATCGACAATGTCGCCGGCGTCGCGCCGCTGAACAGTCGCGTTGCCGGCGCGTACGACCTCAGCGGCTCCTTCGACCTCACGCAGACGCCGATCACGCCGGCACCGCTGCACCGCGCTGCGGTACCTCGATCAACGGTGCGCTACCTGAAGACCCACGACCCGAGCAGTGCGCAATACCTCGACCCGTTCGAAGCGGCCGCCGACGCCGGCGGCTGAGGAGAAGCCGCTAGTCGGACGCGACAAATCGTGCAACACTGGACGGCGTTCGGGGGCGCCAGGCTGGACATTCGTGGGGGATAGCCATGGCTGAGTCCGTCGAAGAGCATTCCGTGACGAGCGCGTCGCCGAAGCCGACCACCATCCGCCGGGTTGACGCGCTGATCTACGTCGTCGCATCGGTCTTGTCGCTGGCCGCGGGCATCGTGCTGTACCGCGCGATGGCGCCACACCTCGACATCGTGAAGGTCGAGTTGGGTGGGTCCGGGCAGCCGTGGCCGCTTCCAGCGGGTACTCGTACTGCCGTGCGCTGGGACTTCGCGCTGATCGCCGGGTATGGCCTCGCGTTGCTCTTCGCGATGCGCCTCGCGTGGGCCGTGTTCTGGTCACCGCGTGCGAGAACGATCGCGTTCGGTGCGACGTGCTTGGCGGCGGCCGCCGTACTTGCCGACGTCGCGGAAAACATCTTGCTGCTCGCGGCGAACCGTCCGCACCAGGGGATCCTGGATTGGGCGACCGCGGCAGCAGTCGTCAAGTTCTGTTGCATCGTGCCGGCAGCAATCGTCGGCGTTGCCGCGTTGCTCGTGACGGTCTTGCGGCTCGTGAACAACCGGAAGAGTCGCTTGCGCGATCGGGTCAAGCTTCAGACGTACCCGACGTTCCCGTTGACGGCCGACGATCCATCAGTTGGCGACAGCTCGACCGAGCACCCGGTGCCCGCGACTGACGGCGAGGATCGTTGGCGGCGCGGCTATCTGGTGCCCGGTTTCGACGAGGAGACCCTGCACCTGGAACCGGCGACGGCCGCGACCATCGGCATCTGTCTTTCCGGCGGGGGTGTGCGTTCGGCATCGGTGGCACTCGGCGCAATGCAGACGTTGCGCCCGCAACTCGAAGATGCGCGGTATCTCGTGTCCGTCTCGGGTGGTGGCTACACGGCGGGCGCACTGCAGCTGGCACTGACCAATGCACGCGACCCGCGATGGCCGAAGACCGGCACCCCCGTCCAGGATCCGGCTGAGGCCTTCATGCCGGGGTCGGTCGAGGAGGATTGGGTACGGCGCCACGCGGACTATCTGGCGGATTCACCGAGCACGATGCTTGTCGCGCTCGGTGTTGTGGCGCGTGTCTTGGTTCTGTCCGTTGTCTTCCTCTTCGGGCCGGCGATCGTGCTCGGCCTCGCCATCGGTCGGCTGTTCAAGCGTCTCCCACTCGCGGATTGGCGACCGAGCGCGCTGCATCCGTGGTCGAAGCATCTCGCGTACCCGGAGGTGCACCGCGGGACGTGGCTCGCCCTGGGCTGCCTCGCCGCGCTCGCGCTTCTCGCGTACTTCGTGGCGCTGTGGCACCGATCCCGCGCGCACATCTGGCGACGCGTCGCCGAGGGCTTCACCCTTGTCGCGCTCGTCGTCGCGGTGATCGCGGTCGGTCTTCCTTCGCTCGCGTTCGGCGCGGCGTGGGTGCTGTCGAAGGCGCACTCCGGACGCGCGGCAATTGGCGGTTCCGTCGGCACCCTCCTGTTGAGCTACGCGGTCACGTTGCGGTCGCTCGTAAGCAAGAAGAAGGTGAAGGACACCGCCGGCGGCGGGACGTCGAAGCGCGGCAATCTCGTTGCCGCGGTCCCCGCGGGCGCGCTGCAACTCGTGCTCGTCATCGTCACGCTCGTTGCGCTTGCCGGAGCATGGTTGCTGCTGTTCGGTGGGATGATCGCCATCGCCGACCAGCGCGATGCCGTCCGCACCGGGCTCGGATGCTTCGCCTTCCTGATGGTGTTCGGGCTCTTCCTGGACCAGACCGCCCTCAGCCTCCATCCCTTCTACCGGCGGCAACTCGCGCGAGCGTTCGCCACGCGACGCGTACGCCGGCCGGATGGCCGCGTCGTCGCCGAGGGCTACGACTTCGGCGAGATGACGAGCCTTTCCAGGTACGCGGCGCGCCTGCCGCGCCACGGCAACGTGCAGACGTTCCCAGAGGTGATCTTCGCGGGGACTGCGAACCTCACCGGCGAGCAGCGCGCGCCGCTGAACGGCGTTCCCTATACCTTCAGCGCGGATTGGGTCGGCGGTCCCGACATCGGTTACGTGCGCACCGCCGATCTGGAACAGCTCCCGTCGAACGTGAAGCGTGACCTGACGGTCGAGGCGGCAGTGGCGATCTCGGGCGCAGCGTTTGCGTCGGCCATGGGTCGCGCGGGCCGGTGGTACGGCACCTTGCTCGCCGTGACGGGTGTTCGCCTCGGCAGCTGGCTACCGAACCCGGTCTTCGTCGAGGAATGGAACACCGCGACACAACGCGACAAGTGGACCCTGCCCGGCATCCCTCGCGTGCGACGCCTTCCGTACCTCGTGCGCGAAGTATTCGGTGTCCACCAGTTCTCCGACCGGCTGCTGCAAGTGACGGACGGCGGCCACTACGAGAACCTCGGCCTGGTCGAGCTGCTTCGTCGCCGTTGCACCGAGATCTACTGCATTGACGCGAGCGGAGACACGCCGCCGACCGCCGGGACGCTCGAACAGGCACTCACGATTGCGTACTCGGAGCTCGGCGTCACGATCGAACTGCACGACGACGTGTGGGATCTCGTCCCAGGTTCGGCCGGGCCCCTCGACCCGAGCACCGTGCTCACCTCGCTCAACGCCCGCCTTTCGAAACAAGCGGTGATATCGGCGACGATCACGTACCCGCCGGAGAGTGGTCTCCCCGAAGACCAGCGCGAAGGAGTGTTGATCTTCGCCAAGACGCTGCTCACACCCGAGATGGATTACAGCGTGCTGTCGTACGCCGCGCGCAACGGCATCTTCCCGCGCGACTCCACCGGCGATCAGTTCTTCGACGACGGCAAGTTCTGCGCGTACCGAGCGCTCGGCCGCGAACTGGGGACGCTGGCCAATGCGAGCGCCGTCGAGGCCTACGCCCGCCGGCAAGAGGCCGAGGAGGCGGCCGAGATCGTCGCGGTGATCATCGACGCGGAGTGGTGATTCCGCGAGCTCATAGGTCCAACGTCGGGCAGCGGCCGCGACGGGGTGCGCTCGCATGTCGTACGTTGTCGCCTCGTGGTTGAGACAGCAGCGCCGCGCAACCTTCGCTTCGCGGTGATCGGTGCGGGTATGGCCGGGGTTCTGAGCGCGGTCAAGCTGACGCAAGCAGGCCTGACCGACGTCACCGTCTACGAGAAGGGCGATCGCATCGGCGGTACCTGGCGGGAGAACACGTACCCCGGTCTTGCCTGCGACGTGCCGTCGCATCTCTACAGCTATTCATTCCATCTCAACCCCGATTGGTCGCATGTGTACTCGCCGGGCGACGAGATCCGCGGGTACTTCGAGCGAGTGGCACGCGAGTACGACGTCGAAGCGCGCATCCGGTTCAACGACGAGGTCGCGCGCTGCGACTTTGTCGACGGGCGGTGGCACCTCGAGACCGTCAACGGCCACCAAGACGTCGTCGATGTCGTCATCGCAGCGACGGGCGTGCTGCACCATCCGCGCTACCCCGACATCGACGGCATCGACACGTTCGCCGGCAAGGTGTTCCACAGTGCGCGATGGGACCACAGCGTGGAGATCGACGGCGCCCGCCTCGGGATCGTCGGCACCGGCTCGACCGCCGTGCAGATGGTCGTCGCGCTCGTCGATCGCGTCGCGCGTCTGTCGCTCTTCCAGCGCACTGCGCAGTGGGTGATGCCGTCGACGAACCCTCCGTACTCCGATGACGACAAGCGCAACTTCCGCGACGACCCGACGCGCCTCGCCGGCTTGCGCGACCACCTGTCGCAGCGGTTCGACGGCTTCGCCGACGGCATCGTCGACGCGACGTCACCGCTGATGCGGATGGTTGCCGATGCGTGCCGCGCGAATCTCGAAGACAACGTCGCCGACCCCGAGCTGCGCGAACGGCTGCGACCCGATTACCAGGCCGCGTGCAAGCGACTCATCGCGGCCGAAGGTTTCTACGACGCGATACAGCATCCGAACGCCGAACTCGTAACCGAGAAGATCGCGGGTGTCGAACCCGAAGGCGTGCGCACGGTCGACGGCCGGCTGCACGAACTCGACGTGCTCGTGCTGGCCACCGGCTTCAAGGTCGACGCCTTCATGCGACCCATGAGGGTCACCGGACGAAACGGCACGCGTCTCGAAGAGGTATGGGCGCAACGACCGAACGCGTACCTGTCGATTTCGATCCCGAACTTCCCGAACTTCTTCATGCTCAACGGACCGAACGGTCCGGTCGGCAACTTCTCGCTGATCGGCGTCGCCGAACTCCAGCTGGGCTACATCATGCAACTCGTCGATCGTCTCCGCGCCGGCGAGTGTCGCGAAATCAGCGCGACCGCAGAAGCGATGGAACATCACGAGGCGGCGCGGGTCGAAGCGGCGAAGAGCACCGTGTGGTCGACGGGTTGTCGCAGCTGGTACCTCGACGATCGTGGGGTCCCTGCGGTGTGGCCATGGCCGTTCACCCGCTTCCGCGAGGAAATGGCCGCGCCGAAGATGGACGCGTTCGACGTCGTCTAGCCCGGTTTGCGGGTGATAGCCGGGCGCGGTGCGGCGATCGGGTGTCGGGTGATTGAATGCGCGTCATGCGGAGATCGCTTGCACTTGCACTGATTCTCGTCGCGGCATCGGTTGTGGGGTTCGGATCGGTGAGCGCCGCCGAAGTGAGCCCGATCACCCCTGCCAATCGGCCGACGCCGCTCCCGGGCACGGTCAACGGAGTGGTCCCTCCTTCGCGTCTCGTGCAGGTCGCGCCGAACTGCATCGCAGTGCGAGAAGCTGCCCCGAGTTTGCGGCGCATCTTCACGATGGCGCGGCAGGCGAACGTCGCGCTCGGTGCCGAGGAGTGCTACCGCGCGCTCGCTGAGGAAGTGCGACTGGGGAACCTGGCGCAACAGCCGGGCAACAATCCCGCGTGTGTCGCGAGCGTCGCGCATGCACCGAGCGGTCAGCCGGTTGGGACGTCGTACCACGGTTGGGGCAAGGCGGTTGATCTCACCGACGCGGGTCGCTCGCTGACGTTCAACTCAGCCGGCTACGCGTTCATGAAGCAGGTCGCCGGCTCGGTCGGTTGGAACCATCCGGCGTTCGCCGAGCCCGGCGGCAGCGCGTGCCCGGAGGCGTGGCACTGGGAGTGGGTCGGCGACGGTGGGACGTTACATGCGGGCACGAAGCGTGGCGATGTTGTTGCGCTACTTCCGAGCGCCGACGATCACGGATACGCGACGGTGACCGGCCTCGGCGCGCTGGGTGTGCACGGCAACTTCGTGTCGCGCGGATCGGTCGCGAACATCCCGATCGCATGGGTGACGGTCGGCGCCGCGCCGGCGCCGCACCGCGACGGTTACTGGATGGTGGCCGCCGACGGTGGCGTGTTCAGCTTCGGCAGCGCGCATTTCCGGGGGTCGATGGGCGGCAAGAAACTCGTCGCGTCGGTCAACGGCATGGCATCCACCAGAACCGGAAGCGGCTACTGGCTTGTCGCGTCCGACGGCGGCCTGTTCAGTTTTGGTGACGCGCGTTTCTTCGGGTCGATGGGTGGGAGGCGGCTCGTGTCGCCGGTGGTTGGGATGGCGTCGACGCCGAGCGGGAAGGGCTATTGGCTCGTCGCGTCGGATGGTGGCGTGTTCAGTTTTGGTGACGCGCGCTTCAACGGGTCACTCGCGCCGTTGCACCCGACGTCTCCGACCGTAGCGATCGTGCCGACGAAGACCGGACGCGGCTACTGGATCGAGCTCGCCGATGGATCGGTCGGCGCGCTGTCCGACGCTCGCTTCTTCGGCAACGGCTAAGCCACTCAGCGCCTCAGTCCGCGCGGTACGGCAACGACGTCACTACCACGTCTTTGCGGAACAGCAACCGGCCTTTGAGGATGAGCACGGTCTGGTTGTGGAGCAGGTGCTGCCACCAATGTTCCAAGAACAACTCAGGTATCAGCACGGTCACAATGGTGTTCTCGGTACGACGTTTGAGCTCCTCGACGTAGCCGAGCGCGGCGTCGGTGAATTCATGTGTGCTCGAGACCACGATCTCGAGCGGGACCGCGATCACGTGTTGCGCCCATTGCTTCTCGATGCGTTCGGCGTCGATGCCGTCGGCAACGACCGAAACGGCGAGAACCGCGTCGGGCGAGATCGACCGCGCATAGGCGAGCGCTTCGAGCACACCGGCATGCACCTGCCGGACGAGCACGACCACCGTGTGGCGGCGCCGGGGCGCCCGGTAGCCGATCGGGACACGTAGCGCGTCGGCAACCGTCGTGTAGTGCCGGCGAATCGCTTTGAACAGCACGACGATCAATGGGATCACGACGATTGGCACCCACGCACCACTGGTGAACTTCGTGAACGCGACAATCGCAAGGACGAGAAGTGTCGCTACGGCTCCCGCCGCGTTCAACACCGTGTTGCGCCGCCAGCCAGGTTCTCGCAGGCGCAAGTGATGACGGACCATCCCCGACTGCGACAGCGTGAACGACGTGAACACTCCAACCGCGTAGAGCGGGATGAGCGCGTTCGTCAGACCGCCGAACGCGGTCAGCAAGGCGCCCGCGGCGATCGCGAGCATCAGGATGCCGTTCGAGAACGCGAGGCGGTCACCGCGGCGCGCGAGCTGCCGCGGCAGGTATCCATCCTTGGCGATGATCGACGAGAGGCCCGGGAAGCCGGCGTAGGCCGTATTCGCAGCCAACGTCAGGATCGCGGCGGTCGCGAACTGCAGGATCACGAACGCGGGTCCGTTACCGAAAACCGCGAGACCCAATTGCGCGATCACCGTCCGGTTGTGGCTCGGATACGGGTGTAACCGGTGCGCCAGGACCGACACACTGAAGAACAGGCCGCCGAGCAACACGCCCATCCACACCAACGTGGCGGCGGCGTTCTTCGACTCGGGGCGGCGGAACGACGGCACGCCGTTGGAGATCGCCTCGACACCGGTGAGTGCGACCGCACCCGACGAAAACCCCTTCAACAACAGGAACAACCCCAAGGTTCCACCCGATTCGCGGGCTCCTTCGAACAGCTTGGCGTCGTACGGGACTGGCGCGATGTGACCGAAGTAGGAACGCGCCAAGCCGTACGCGATCAGCGCGCCGAGCACAGCCATGTACACGTACGTAGGCACGGCAAACACGCGACCGGCTTCCTTCACTCCCCGCATGTTCAACAACGTGATGAGTGCGATCAGCGCGAGGCCGACCTCGACCCGGTGGTTGCGGAGCCCTGCGAATTCCGGGATGGAGACGATCGCGGCAACCCCGGCCGAGATCGAAACGGCGACCGTCAAAACGTAATCCACCATGAGCGACGCGCCCGCCACCAGCGACGCGTTCTCGCCCAAGTTCTCGCGGCTTACGACGTACGCGCCGCCGCCGTTCGGGTAAGCGAAGATCACCTGCCGGTACGACACGATCACGATCGCAAGCAACGCGGCGACGACGATCGCGATGGGCACGAGCTTGCTGAGTCCCAACGCGAGACTCGATGCGCCGCCCAGCGCGGTGACGAAGAGGATCTCCTCCGTGGCGTACGCCGTCGACGACAGCGCGTCCGACGAGAAGACCGCGAGCGCAATCGTCTTCGACAGGCGTTGTTCGTCCATCTCCGCCGAGGCGAGTGGCCGACCGACGACCAACCGTCTGATGACTTGGAACACCACACCCCTCCCTGCGCCGGCGGGCCGCACTGTGCGCGGTCAGCTACGACGCATGCAGCTCTTTACCAAGTCGTTGCACGTCTGACGGCGCCGCCATCGCTATCGCACTTCCGAGCTGGTCGGCCAACGCGACCGCGATGATGCGCTCCTCGACGGACACGGCCACGTCGGGATCGCCGAGAAGCACGAGACGCGCCACCTGCACGCCCCGAACCAGGACCGGAAGCTCTACGCCGTCCTGCGGTAACCCGTAGCCGCGGTCGAACCAACGATGTTCCGACATCTCGATCGTGCCGGCGCGCTCGAGTCGTGGCAGCGGCCATTGGAACGGTGTGAACTCGAGCCAGCAATCACGGAGCTGCAACAACGACGCGAGTTCGAACATCACGTCGCGCGCAACGCTCGTGAGTGGCGCCCCGTGCGCGACTTGTTCCGCGACTCGATGCACGCGTGCGATCGCCGCTGCCGAGCGTCGCTCCTGATGCCGGGATCGTCGCCCGCGCTCCGCAACTTCTCCGACGAGGAGACCGACGGCGAGCAGGATCAGCATGTTTTCGATGTCGTCGCGAGTGTCGATGCGCATCGATAGGTACGGGCGCGTCAAGAAGAAGTCGAACGACATGGTTGCGGTCACCGCTGCGATCGCGCCCGCAGCGCGATCGCCCACGATCGCGGCGAGCACGACGACGACGACGAGAAGGAGCGCAAGATTCGCGTTGTCGATCTGGTTTCGTAGCGGCACGAGGGCGACCGCCGTCGCGATCGCGCCCAGCCCGCCGAGCACGAGCCCGATCATCCTGCGTCCGTCGGAGCGTCCGTCGGATCGTTGGTCGCCCGCCATGTCAGCCAAGCATGCCACGACCGGCGCCTCCTATTGCCGGCCTATCGGTACGGCGGGCTCGATGATGTGGCGTCGAGCGTGGCGCGCACTTTGGCGAGGAGGTCGTCGGCGGAAAACGGCTTTTCGAGCAAGTCGACGATGTCCGTCGAGGCGGCGCTGGGGTCTGCCCGGGGATGCGCGTGACCCGACATGTACAGCACCCGGGTGCTTGGCCGGGCCGCGGTGATGGTTTCGGCAGCTTGGTGACCTGAGACGTCGGGCATGACCAAGTCGGTCAGCAACAGATGGATGTCGTCGGTGTAACCGGCCGCGACATCGACGGCCTCCGCACCGTTCGCGGCGACGAGCACGTTGTACCCGTTCGACGTGAGGATCCGATCCACCACGGTGCGAATCTCGTCGGCGTCTTCGGCGATCAGGATCATCTCGTCGTGTCCTGCGTCGGCAGGGACCATCGCGATCGGCACCGCCGCGACCGGCTCGTCAGTCGCGGGGAAGAGCACGGTGATGGTGGTGCCGGCACCGACCTCCGAAGAGATCTGCACATGCCCGGCGGCCTGGCGGACGATCCCGTACACCGTCGCGAGGCCGAGGCCGGTGCCGAGACCGGCCGGTTTGGTCGTGAAGAAGGGTTCGAAGGCCCGTTCGACGGTCTCGCGCGACATGCCCGAGCCGGTATCGCTGACGCGCAGCCGCATGTAGGCACCGGGTTCGACGCCGTGGTGACGCTCGGCGTAGTTCGCGTCGACCTGGATGTTGTCGGCCGCGATCGCGAGTCGACCGCCGTCGGGCATCGCGTCGCGGGCGTTCACCGCGAGATTGAGCAACACCTGTTCGACATGACCCGGGTCGGCAACGATCCGCCACGTGTCGGCGGCCACGGTTGCGTGTAGGTCGATGAGCTTGCCGATGCTGCTTTGCAGGAGCCGTTCGACATCGGTGATGACCTCGGATACGTCGAGCACCTCCGGCTGGACGAGTTCGCGGCGAGCGAACGCGAGGAGCTGCCGGGTGAGGTCCGTTGCTCGGTCGGCGGCCCGGATGACCTCACCGACGTCGCTTCGAACCTCGGCCCAGCGCGGATCGCGCTCTCCCTTTGCCGCGGCGGCGGTGGCGGTGGCTTCGGTGAAGGCCGCGTAGTTGCGGATCACCGTCAGCAGATTGTTGAAGTCGTGGGCCACGCCGCCGGCCAGTTCCCCCAAGCTCTCCATCCGCTGCGTATGGGAAAGCTGGCGCTCCATCCGCGCGTGCTCGGTTACGTCTTCGGCCAGGATCATTCGCGCCGCGCACCCGTCGAAGTCGAGCGAGTGCGATGTCATGTGTACCTCGATGATGCTCCCGTCTTTGCGGATATGTCGTGTGGACGCGGATCTTCCTGGCACCGTGAGTTCGCGGTGGTTGTTGTTGACGGCGAACTGCACGTCGTCAATCGTCATTGCGAGCCACTCTTCGCGCGCGTAGCCGTAGTTGCGAATCGCCGCGTCGTTTACTTCCATCAGCCCTCCCCTGCCCGCGTCGAACACCCACATTGGATGCGGGTTGTCGTCGAACAGCACGCGGTAGTTGTGTTCCGACGCGCGGGCGAGTTCCTCGGCGAGCTGACGTTCTCGTAGCTCGCGCTCGACCGACGCGACGAGACGTTCGAAGTTGTCTGCGAGATCCAAGATCTCGCTCGTCCCGCGAATGTCGGCCGGCGCGAGGTACCGGCCTTCGGTCGTCGCACTCACCCGCTTGCTCAACTGAGAGATCGGCTTCGTCATACGGCGGTACGCGATGAACGCGGCAGCGAGGATCGCGAGGAGACTCAGCAAGATCATCAACAGCTCGCGATGGAAGGTCGTTGTCGCCGGCCCGACCGCCGCGGCGCGGTTTGTGCCCGCGTCGATCGTCCAATGGAGATTGGGCACGACAGCACGTCCGTGCAACTGTGGCGTGGCGGCCCACCGGGCGGGCCCGATGGAGCGTGATATCGCAACGCTGTTGTCGCCGTTCGATACGAGGAACTCGATATGCCGGGGACCGCCGAACAGCGACGCCAGTCCTTGCCCGACCGTCTCGACGTTCAAGGCGCCGACGAGCACTCCGCCACCTTCGGTTGGCGCCGTCACGATGAATGCCGTCGTTCCGGTAACGGGGTCCATGATCGGGCCGAGGGAGGTTGCCACCCGTCGTGCACCCGCGAACCACGCGGCACTTCCGTAGTTGGGGTGAGGCGAAGACAGGGGTCGTGACGAGCAGGCCACCGAGCCCCCGGGCGAGACGATGTCGAGGTGCCCGGCGGTGAAGACGTCGCCGCCGGTGAACGTCAGCTGGCACCCTTTGGGATCCGCCAAGACTCGCCCGAGCCCGGGCGTCACTGCCGTGCGCGCGACCGTCGATTGCAGGAGCGCGACGTCGTTGTGCACCGCTCGTGCGCCGAGCCGCGCGGCGAATATCGCGTCGCGGGTCGCGGTCCGTGTCGCGTCCGCTCGCGCCGCGCTCCATCCGTAGGCCGCGCCGGCCAGCGCGGCGACGATGAAGAAGACGACCAGCGCCGAGAGGTATGCCCGAACCGGGAACCCGCGATGGCCGGCGCGTCGCGCGAGCGTCTGCGGGGAACGAGGCGGATCTTCGGATGTGCCCACCCACACTCCTCACCGCCGGCACAGGGCGTGAACCGACGAATCGTCGCCCCGTGACCGCAGGAGCATACGCCCGTGCTGACCAAAGCCACGACTTACAAGGCCGCGCCGCGACGACAACCCGGACGCTTTGACGATTAGGTCCCTTCCGCGCTTCGCGATCCGCGCGTTCTTGTCATCCGCCCACGCGCTTGCGGCGCCGATCAGTGATCGTGAGCAACATCGCCGCGGTCGCGGCAGCGTTGGGATCGGGAGACATCCATGGCACGTAAGGCGGTCACCGTCGTCGCGAATTGCTCCGACTGCGGCACGGTGAGGCTTGCGTCCTCGAAGTGCGCGTTGTTGCACTGCCGTGAGACGGACGAATACACCATCGCGTACCCATGCCCCGACTGCGGGCGTCGGAGCGCCGTGCCGTGCAGCCGCGCGGGAGTCATCGAGTTCTTCGCGCTCGGCGTGCAGATCAACGCGTGGAACATGCCCGAGGAACTTCGGGACCCGATTCGGTCGACCGGCGGCAGAGAAGCGCGCGACGCGATGCTCGACATGATCACCGACGACAGCTGGCTCGCGGAGCTCGACCGCCTTTGAACAAATACACGCCGCCGCGCGTGCTCAACTACCCGGGGGACGTAACCGCCGGGTCGTGAACATCGGGGAAGAGGGGCATTGCTCGCCAATCCACTGGAACTTCTCGACGCGACGGTCGCTGGTTTCGAAGGAGAAGTGCGCGAGGGCCAGCGTGAACTCGCGGCGGCGGTCGCCGACGCGATGCGCGGTGGGCACCATCTCCTGGCCGAAGCACCGACGGGTTCGGGCAAGAGCCTCGCGTACCTCGCGCCGGCGGTCGCGTCGGGGCTCAAGGTCGTGGTGGCGACCTCGACGATCGCGTTGCAGAGCCAACTCGTAGGCAAGGACCTGCCCGCCCTTCGCGAGCACTCCAAGGTGCCGTTCACGTATGGCTTGTTGAAGGGCCGCGCGAACTACCTGTGTCGCGCCAAGCTGCGCGCCGCGCAGCGTACGGATGCGTTGTTCGAACAGCCGGTCGCCGCGGGGTTCCCGAAAGACCTCGAGCATCTCGACACCTTTGCGAGCACGTCGGGAACCGGCGATCGCATCGACCTCACCGACGTGATTGCCGACTCGACATGGGCGGCGGTCAGCTGCACGAGTATGGAGTGCCCGGGCGCTGCGCAATGCGCCGACGGCGACGACTGCTTCGCGGAGCGGGCCCGTGGCCGGGCCAAGGGCTTCTCGATCCTCGTCGTCAATCATGCGCTCTACTGCGCCGACCTCGCCGCCCACGGCAATGTGCTTCCCGAGCACGACCTCGTGGTGCTCGACGAAGCGCACGCGTTCGCGGAGAACGCGACCAACGCGTTCGGCGTCGATCTCGCGCCGCAGGTACTGAACCGCCTCGCCGGTCTGCTCGGCAGTGCCGGGGTCGAGAAGTCGATAGCCGACGCGCTCAACACCTCGGCGAACGCGCTCGGCAGCGCGATCGCGGACCGCGACGGTCGCGTCGACGTCACCGGCGACGCCGCGCTGCACAGCGCACTGCAATCGGCCGCCGAACGGTTGGCGACGGCGACCGCGAAGCTGGCCAAGCCGGAAACCGACAACGCCAAACGCACCGCGCAACTTGCCGCGGGTCGCCTTGAAGTGCTCCGGCGTCTCGCCGCGCCCAACGACGGGGACGTCGTGTGGGTCGAGCACGTACGCAATTCGCACCGCATCCGCGTCGCGCCGGTGGCGGTCGGTGGCGCGCTCGGCGCCGCGCTCCTCGACAATCGTCCCGTGATCGCGCTGTCGGCGACCCTCGGGGGCGACCCACCGTTCGCACGATTCGCGTCGCAGATGGGTTTCGATGCGTCCGCGGCGCCCGGCACGTGGGCCAAGGACGAGGACGACGACGAGCGCCCAGCCACCGGTCGCGGTTATGTCGCGCTTCAAGCACCGTCGTCGTTCGACTGGAGAGCACAAGGGCTCCTCTACGTCGGCAAGGATCTGCCCGATCCCGGCCGGGCGAACGAAGCGTGGATCGAAGAGGCCGGTGATCGGTTGTGCCGCCTCGTGAACGCGGCGGGTGGACGAGCGCTGGTGCTGTGCACGTCGCACGCGAACGTCCGGCGGTTCGCCGAACTGCTTCGCGATCGAACGTCGCACGACGTGTTGGCCCAGGGCGACGCCGACGTCGCCCGCCTCACCCGGACGTTCATAGAAGATGAGGCGTCGGTACTCGTCGGGACGCGCTCGTTCTGGGCCGGGATCGACGCGCCCGGCGTCGCATGTGTCCTGGTCGTGATCGACCGGATTCCGTTCCCGATGGTCAGCGACCCGCTGCACGCGGCCCGGCGAGAGCGGGCCGAGCAGCGCGGAATGAACTCGTTCGCGACGGTGGACCTCCCGGCCGCCGCGCTGGTGCTCGCGCAGGGCGCGGGCCGGCTCATCCGGAGCCGAGACGATCGAGGCGTGGTCGCCGTCCTCGATGCCCGTCTCGCCACCCGCGAATACCGCAAGCAACTCCTCACCGCGATGCCGCCGTTCCGGCGCAGCATCGATGTCGACGAGGCCGAAACCTTCCTGAAGGAAGCGGCGAGCACCTGACGCCGATTGCCGGCCTCCTGTAACGGATCGGGAGGTCGCGTCGTTCCACAGGGAAGCCGAAACGCGGGCGGGCGACGACGGGGGACTGAGCGAGGACGAGGGTCGACGATGCTGGTGTGTATCGCGTGTAAAGGGTCGTTGGCGGAGAAGAGTGTGTCTGACGCAATGGCCCACGTGCGCCGCTGCTTGGCCGTTCGAGACGAGCTGTTTACGCACGCGCACGCCGACGGCACCTGGGCCCGCTCCGCCACGGAACGCCCGACGTCCCGCTACGGTCGGCGAGGATTGCGACCGGCAGCACAGCGGTAACACGCACCAATTACCCGGGCAAACGGAGCAAGTGTGGGCAGGAGGCCGGTGAAGGAGAAGCTACGACACGTCGTAGCGGCGACCTTTGCGGCAACGCTGCTCGGCGTCGTCGCGGCGGCCGCGCTGCCGGCGTCCGGATGGGCCGACCCCCCGGCGGCCGATCCGATCGGCGGGGTTCCCCGCTTCCGGGCCGAGGCGCCCGGAGGAAACGCCGCCGCGAGCGCGGCGGCTCTGCCCACGTGGCCGGGCTCGTTCACCGCCGGCAGCACGGCGTACCACTACGTGATGGTCGGCACCGATCCGGCCGGCGGCTCCGCCACCACAACCGTTCCCGCGCAACTCCTGCCGGTGTCGTTCTCGTTTACCGGTAACAAGGTCATCGACGCGGGCCCTCCCGCGCTGAGCTTGATCGCGTCGCCGATCTTCACCGCGCAGACGTTCACGTCGGGGCACACGCAGTTCGCCGACGCGATGCGGCGGGCGGAGTTCTGGTCCACCGTCTCGGCTTCGGCACCGAACTACCACGTGATGCTCGGCGGCCCGACGGTGCTGCAAACCGCGGTCATCAACGTTCCCAACTCGTACGGCAGCTACAAGAAGAAGAAGAACCTGACGTACGGCATGGTCGACTACAACTGGTTCCGGCTGCAGTTGCAGAGCCTGCTCGATGCGCACGGCTTCGCCGCCTCGACCTTGCCGGTGGTGGTTTCCGGCAACATCTTCCTCTACGAAAACGGTTCGGAAGCCAACTGCTGTGTGTACGGCATCCACGGCACGTACACGTCGGCGAGTGGCACCAACACTTACGTCTACGGCAACTACCTGAGTGCCGGCCTCGCCGGCAAGGGCAACGGCAAGAAGGCAATCGCCGACATGTACTCCATGTCGCACGAGATCACCGAGTGGGCCGACGACCCCTACGTGAACAACGTCGTGCCGCGGTGGGCGCAGCCGGGTAGCGGCG
>JAODBJ010000176.1 GCA_025463905.1 Actinomycetes bacterium | reverse complement strand
CAGCGCCTCGGCACCGCACCGGTGGTCGTGCAGTCAATCTTCCCGCGGCGCGTCTGGACGTTCGGGTCGATCAACATCTCGTCTGACCGGTTCTGGTTCGCCGCGACCATCGTCGCGGTCGCGGCGGTTCTCGCGGCCGGTTATCAGTTCACGCGCTTCGGTTTGCACACGCGCGCCGCGGCCGAGACCGAGAAGGGTGCATACGTCTGTGGCATCTCGCCCGATCGCATCGCCGCGCTGAACTGGATGATCAGCGCCGCCGTCGCCGGGCTCGCCGGCATCCTCATCTCGCCGATCTCGCCGCTGGTGCCGTACTCGTACACGCTCTTCATCGTGCCGGCGCTCGCCGCGGCCATCATCGGCGGATTTCAGCGCATGAGCGTCGCGGTTGCGGCCGGGCTCGCGATCGGCATGCTGCAGTCCGAGGTCACCTACCTCCAGACGCAGCACTCGTGGCTGCCGTCGTCGGGTCTCCCGGAACTCGTGCCTCTCATCCTGATCCTCGCCGTGCTCGTGGCCCGGGCGAAGCCGCTTCCGTCGCGCGGCGCGCTGTTACAAACGAGCCTCGGGCGCGCGCCCCGACCAGGGAAGCTCACCACCCCTGCGCTCACCGGGCTCGCCGCGGGCGCGCTCGCCATCTTCGTGCTGCAGGGTTCGTGGCGCGCCGCGCTCGTCACGACCTTCATCTTCGGGATTATCGCGTTGTCGTCAGTCGTGGTGACGGGCTACGCGGGCCAGGTCTCGCTCGCGCAACTCACGCTCGCCGGCGTCGCCGGGTTCCTCCTCAGTCCGCTCACGACCGACTGGGGAGTGCCGTTCCCGATCGCGCCGATCCTCGCGGCGCTCGGCGCCACGGTGTTGGGTGTGGTCGTCGGCTTGCCGGCGCTGCGAGTGAGGGGGCTGCCCGTTGCGATCGTCACGCTTTCCCTCGCGGTGTCGCTCCAGGCGCTCTGGTTCCGCAACGTCGACCTCGTCGGCAGCAGCGGTAAGAGCATCTCCGGTCCGCGCCTCTTCGGCATCGACCTGTCCCCCGGTTCGGGTGGCGACTACCCGCGGCCGCAGTTCTGCCTGCTCGTGCTCGCGATCCTCGTCGTCGTCGCGCTGGCCGTCGCGGTGCTCCGGAAGAGTTCGTTGGGAAGCGCGATGCTCGCCGTGCGCGCCAACGAGCGGTCGGCGGCGGCGTCGGGCATCAACGTGCTGCGCACGAAGCTCGCGGCGTTCGCGATCGCGGCGTTCATCGCCGGGATTGGGGGCTCGATGCTGGGATACAAGCTCCGCACCGTCACGTTCGACTCGTTCGACGTGCTGCTCGGACTCGGCGTGTTCGCGACCGTGTACCTCGCCGGCATCACCTCGGTATCTGGCGGCGTCCTCGCAGGCGTCCTCGGCGCCGGCGGCCTCGCCTACTACGCAAGCACGCAATGGCTTTCGTTCGACACGTACCAGTACCAAACCGTCACCGGGGTCCTCTTGGTGCTCACTGTCGTGAAGAACCCGGAGGGCATTGTCGGTGCCGTGCACCAAGCAATCGGCCGGCGGCGCGAGGAACGAAACATCGGCCTTCCCGACGCGACGACGCGTCACGTGCGCGCCCAGACCCCGCTCGCCATCGTCGAGCCGGAGAGCCTGAACGCACAGCTGCTTTCGGTCCGGGGCTTGTCGGTTCGCTACGGCGGAGTTCTTGCAGTCGACGACGTCAACTTCGATGTTCCCGAAGGGGCGATCGTCGGCCTGATCGGGCCTAACGGCGCGGGCAAGACAACGATGATCGACGCAGTGTCAGGGTTCTGTGCGTACTCGGGATCGGTCGTGCTCGCCGGCGAACGGCTCGACGATCTCGCCCCGTTTCGT
The DNA here is from genome assembly GCA_025463905.1 of Actinomycetes bacterium. Taxonomy (GTDB): domain Bacteria; phylum Actinomycetota; class Acidimicrobiia; order IMCC26256; family PALSA-610; genus JAODBJ01. Next base: position 955 of record JAODBJ010000176.1, on the reverse strand, counting down.
CGCGTCCGCACCGGGCTCGGCCGAACGTTCCAAGGCATCGAACTCTGGAGCGATCTCAGCGTCGGCGAGAACGTCTTGGTCGGTCACGGCGCCGGCCGTCCTGACGAGGCGCAGATCGAGCGCATCTTCGAGCTCCTCGGTCTGTCGAATGTGCGCGAGCGATCCGCCGGTGAACTCTCCCAGGGTCAACGCCAACTCGTCTCGATCGCGCGCGCGCTCGTCGCGCGGCCGACAGTGTTGCTCCTCGACGAACCGGCCGCCGGGCTCGACTCCAACGAGAGTGAATGGTTGGGCGAACGATTGCGCGACATCCGCGACGACGGCGCGACCATCTTGTTGGTCGATCACGACATGGGCCTGGTACTCAACCTCTGCGACCAGATCGAGGTGCTCGACTTCGGAAGGCTGATCGCGAGCGGCACGCCATACGAGATCCGTGCGAACGCCGAAGTGATGGACGCGTATCTCGGGCGCGGCCCCGGTACCGAAACGGTGAGCGCGCGGTGACGGCCGTCCTCGCGTGTCGACGACTCGAAGCCGGTTATGCGGGCGTCGGCGTCGTGCGAAACCTCAGTTTCGAGCTCTCCGCCGGCGAAGTGCTCGCCGTGCTCGGTCCCAACGGCGCGGGCAAGACCACGACGCTGCTCACGATTGCGGGCCTCCTCCCCCGATTGGGTGGCGAGGTGATGATCGACGGCCGTGCACTTGCGAGCTTCCGGCCGAACGTAGCGAGCAAGGCCGGCGCGGTGCTCGTGCCTGACGACCGCGCGCTGTTCACAACACTGACCGTCGAGGAGAACTTGCGGGCTGCGAGCCCGCGGCGCGGAGCGGGCTACGACGACGTCGTCGACTTGTTCCCCGCCCTGCGCCGGCGATGGAAGTTGGCGGCCGGCGCGCTGTCCGGAGGAGAGCAACAGATGCTGGCGGTAGCACGCGCACTTGTGCAGCGACCTCG
>JAODBJ010000157.1 GCA_025463905.1 Actinomycetes bacterium | reverse complement strand
CGTGACGTCAAAGAACGTCGACGGCCGCGACGCGGCGCTGTAAAACCAGCCGTTGGCCAGGCCAACGCGGGGACGACCCGCCGTTCGCTCCGAACCGTCCACCAGCGCGGTAGCCGCGGCGACGAATGGCGTCGCACCGCTCGTTCCACCAACGGTCTGGAGCGCGGAGTTGACGACGTCTGGCCAGCCGGGCTCGATGTCGGCCAGCGCACTGACATCGGGGATCGCGCGATGGTCCTGCGGGTTCGCACCATTCTGGAAGGCCGGCCGAGCTTGCCGGCGGCTCAGCCCTCCGCCACCAGCCGCACTCGCGCCGTACGCCGTGTCGTTCCACACGGTTTCGGCGACGCGGGTGTTTCCCGAGCCGAGCGTGAGCCGGGTGCCGCCGACGGCGGTGACGAAGGATGACACCGCCGGATAAGACAACGACACCCCGCGCACCGAGGCCGCACAGGTTGTCGATCCGGAGTCGCCCGCGGCCACGAACGTGGAAACGCCGGTGAGGGCGATCATCGCCAGAACCGCGTCGATCGCGGACGTGTACGCGGGAGCCTCGGTGTTCTCGGCGATGGCGCATTGGCCGTACGAGACGGAGATGACGTCCGGGATGCCGTTCGGGTCGCCCACTGCGCGACTGAATCCGTCGAGGGTGCCGCCGATCGTTGTCTGCACGAGCCGCAACTGCGCTCCGGGGGCGACGGCTGCCACGGTCTGTAGATCAAGTGATGTCTCGGGACCGGCGTTGGCGATCGTGGTGGCGACGCCATCCCCCTGCGTCTGGGTGACGGCCGGCGCGGCGTAACCGAAGCATTGACCGGCCAGCGAAAGGTCGTTCGGTACCCAGCCCCCTCCGAGATCGAGAACGGTGATCACCGGCGTGGCCGACGCGGCGCTTCGTAGTGCGTCGACGCCGTACGCGGTCTGGACCTGTTGCGGCGTGAAGACGCCGCGCTGCTGCAGCAGCGGAGACGAACACTTGGCGGCGAGCGGGGTGCCGGTGTTGGACGGCCAGGGTGCGGCCGCATTCGTGGCCGCGGCCCCGGCCGGCGCATTGGGCTGCGGACGGTTCGGGCTCGGTGGACGGCGCCCCTCGGCAGGAGGGTCGTACACCTGCGTCTGTGGCAGCAACAGACTGCTACCCGAGGGTTGCAGCGCGGCAGGGAGCTTGGCGGGAAGGGCGTAGGTGATGAAGGGACTGGACGCGGTCGCTGCGTGCTTGGACAGCGGGGTTCCCAACGCGGTCTGCCACTGTGCCGTCGTGCCAGTGACGCGCCCGAACAACCTGGTGGGGTCGGCCGCGAACTGCAAGCCAAGACCGTCGAGTGATTTGGCGACGGCGTTGATCCGGGCGTCGGTCGCGCCGAACCGAGATGCAGCCTGGACCAATGAACTGAAGTGGCGGTACGTCGACGAACCCGGCGTTGCTGCGGCGCCTGCGGCTTGGAAGAGCGCAGTTGTCGAGGCCGGAAGCGACACGTAGAAGGTGATTGCTCCGGTCGCGGGCGCCGGGAGAGACACCGGCGGCGGAGCGCTCTTTGACGACGAGCATCCCGACGCCGGCAATGACACGGCCGAAAGGACTGTCAAGGCGACAACGGCGCGGCCGCCGCGCGAGCGCACGTCAAAAGTTTATGACCGCCCCTGTGTCTCATCCAGATCGCCGCGCGGTGTCGACGCCGTGGGTTTCGTGCTCCACGACCGAATCCCGCTCGTGATCGGCGGTGTGACCAACCCCTACTGGACCGCGAAGGATGGCAACCGCGCCGACTGGTTCCGGTTGACGACGGTCTCCGGCGATCCGACATACAGCGATCCACCGGCGATCTCCGCGCGTAACACGTAGACGCGTGATGACCGACGAGGGCGTCCTCCGTCATCATCGATGACGTCGGTGCAAAGGCCACCGCTCGGATCGAGGAGAGGTCCAGTGTCGAACGGACCGCCGTGGAAGCTCGCGGTGATCGGTGCGGTCGCAGTGATTGCCGGGCTCGCCCTGTTGTTGGTCGACTGGACCTTGGAGCAGCTTGCCGCGTTCGTCGCGATGCTGTTCGTCGCGCGTGGTGCCCTGCACGTCGTGACGACATCGTTCGAAGGTCTTGCCGGCGCGCTGTCCTGGCTGCTCGGCGGCGGTGAGGCAGGTGTCGGAGTCACGTTGTTGGCGTGGCCACGACCAACCCTTCTGGTGCTCGTTGTGGTCGTCGGCTCGTGGGTGCTCCTGCAGGGCGTCGTCGACGCGACCATCGTGCTCGCCACCCGCGCTGATCATCCGCACTGGCCGCTCCTGTTCTCGAGCGCGATCGTCCAACTTGCTCTCGGCGCGACGCTGATCGCGCGTCCGGGAGGAACGATCCGCGGCACCGCCGTGACGTTGGGAGCGCTCGCGATCTTCGAGGGAGTTCTCGAAGTCTCGACGGGGATCGCCCGAACGCACCGCGAAAGACTTGTGCGCGCATCCACGCCCGTTACTTCTGTCGCGGCGGTGTCGTGAGATGCACTACGACGAAACGACAAGGCGAACTCGCCAGGCGCCAGGATCCGGCGCGATCACGTAGGGACGATCATGGTTACGACCAGTCCCGTCATCGTGGGACGCCACGAACAGGCCGGCGACCGGCAAAGCGGCCGCGAACGCAGTCGCGGCCGGTGGGCACTCGCGCTCGTGTGTTCGGCGACGTTCATGCTCGTGCTCGACCTCACGATCGTGAACGTCGCGCTGCCGTCGATCCAGACCAGTCTCCACGCCTCGTTGACGACTCTTGAATGGGTCATCGACGCGTACGCGCTCGCCCTGGCGGCGCTGCTGCTCATCTCGGGATCGCTGGCCGACCGCTACGGACGGCGACGGGTCTTCCGCGTCGGCCTCGGCATGTTCACGTTCGGTTCTCTCGCGTGCTCGGTCGCGTCGAGCTCCTCCGTCCTCGTGGTGTCGAGAGCGGTGCAGGGGATCGGTGGGGCTGCGCTGTTCGCGACCGCGCTCGCGATCCTCGGACAGGAATTCCAGGGCAAGTCGCGCGGGCGGGCGCTCGGTGTGTGGGGTGCGGCCGTCGCGCTCGGGCTCGCCGTTGGCCCTCTGGCCGGTGGTGTGCTCACCGACCTCATCTCGTGGCGCGCGATCTTCTTCGTGAACGTGCCGCTCGGCACGGTCGCCTTCGTGCTCGCGGGGACGCGCCTCCACGAATCGCGCGATCCCGACGGAACGCCACTCGACTGGCCCGGCGCGCTCACATTCGCGTTGACACTCCTGCTGCTTACCTTCGGTTTCGTCGAGGGCAACACTCGTGGCTGGTCGAGCCCGCCAATCGTCGCTTCGTTCGTCGGTGCATGCGGCTTCGGAATCGCGTTCGTGTGGATTGAACACGCGCGGTCCGGATTGGTCGACCTCTCGTTGTTCCGGCTGCGGACGTTCGACGCCGCGACGCTCGGGGTGATCGGCCAGGGGTTCGTGATCGGCCCGCTGCTCTTCTACCTCGTGCGGTACCTGCAGGAGGTGCTCGGTGCCTCGCCACTGCGGGCCGGGCTCGAGATCGTCCCCATGACGGTGACCTGTTTCGTGGCGGCGATCCTGGCCGGTCGGGCCACGAGCCGCGTCCCGATCCGGCTTCTGCTCGCGGCGTCGCTCGGCCTGCTGGGCTGCGGCGTGCTCCTGATGCTGTTCGTCCGCGAATCGACGAGTTGGACGGTGGTCGTGCCGGGTCTGCTCATTGCAGGCGCCGGCTGGGGCGCCGTGAACCCCGTCGCGGCGGAGGGCGCGTTGTCGTCGGTCCCGCCGGAGCGGAGCGGAATGGCATCGGGCATCAACGGCACCGGCCGCCAGGTCGGCATCGCCATCGGGCTCGGCGCGCTCGGTGCGGTGTTCCAGCGCCGCCTGCAGTCCGTGCTGACCGCGGAGGTGGCCCGGCGACACCTACTTGTTCCGCCGGGGACCGTGAGACTCGCGGCCCGGGGAGGCCTGCACTCGGCTGCGGCAGCGGTGCCGCCGACGCAGCGCGCGGGGTTCGTCGCCGCGAGCCGGGTCGCGTCGACCGCCGCGCTCCACGGTGTGCTCCTCGTGGGCGGGATCGGGGCGATCGCGGTCGGCATCGCGATTGCGCTGCTGCGGGACTGACGCTCCCGCCGCGGCACACGTACGCGACGCTCCGGCTGCACAGCGACACGACTGCGCTGCGTCGTGCGACAATCTCCAACCAATTCGCCGAACCTTCCTCGAACCGAGTCGGCAAACTGGGAGGCGCAGTCCGCTCGTTGGTCCCAGGCCATCCCGCCGTCGAGTCGACCCTCGACGCGATCTCGGCCGAGTTGGTTTTGGGTGAACCCGTTCGGGCTGCCGACGCGCTGATTGTGGTCGAGGCATTGCGCGGCGCATTGCCGCCACCCGCGGTCGACGGCATCGTCGGCTGAGGCAGGCTCCATGCGCGTTCTCTCTCGCGCACGCGACGTTCCGGTTGCAATGGCGCGCCCGTACCGAGAACATGTGGTCGTGGGGTTCGCGCGGGGGAGCGACGTCGAGGGTCCGTCGGTCACGCCACGCTCGCTCCGAAACGCGAGGCCGCCGGCGGCGCCGCGGATCTCCTTGGTGCGGGGTCGGTTGCTCGCGGGTACCGCCGCGCTTGCGGTACTGCAACTCGTCCACCTCCTCGACACGCTGCGCTACGACGACACTGCATCGTTTCCGAGTGTGCTCGTCGATCGGCAAGCCGCGATCGGCATCGGCTTCGTGACCGTCGCCTTCTTCCTCCTCATCATCGAGCATCCGTCCGCGCGCACGACGACGATCGGCGCGTCGGTCGTAGTCGCCGTGGGGTTCGTGCTCCACCACGGAATCCCGGTCGTGATCGGCGGAGTGACCAACCCCTACTGGACGGCGAAGGACGGCAACCGCGCCGACTGGTTCCGGTGGACGACGGTGCTGGTGCTGATCGCGCTTGGCATCTGGACGGCTACAAGTGCCTGGCGAGCGCGCGCGTTGTTGGACGAGCCCTAGCCGTCGGATCCGGCGCCGTTCGCCGACTGGACCGAGGGATCTTCGAGCTGCTGCCGTACGCGCGATCGTCGAACATCTCCTGAACACCGTCGACGGGCGGCCAGTAGTTCATCGTGTCGATCATGATCTTGTCGGCCACTAACGAAGCGTCGAAGGCCACGAATTTGTGGAGCGGGATCGCGAGCACCGCGATGTCGGCGTCCGCAACCGCATCGGCCGGCCGTCGGGGCTTGGCTCCCGGTGCCAGCACCTGGGTTATGAGCCCAATCGTGTCGGGGCGACCAGAAGCCGTTCCGTCAGTTTTACGCAACCGCGTGAGGAAAGCGTCCCCGGTTGGGCGCATGCTGGGCATGGAACGATCGTTTTCGAAAACGAGGTGACGCTCATGCCCACAATTACGACGCAGGACGGGACAGAGATCTTCTACAAGGACTGGGGCATGGGGCAGCCGGTCGTGTTCAGTCACGGCTGGCCGCTCAATGCCGACGCGTGGGACGACCAAATGTTCTTCATGGCGTCGAACGGCTTCCGTACCGTCGCACACGACCGGCGCGGCCACGGGCGTTCGAGCCAGCCCTGGAACGGCAACGACATGGACACCTACGCCGACGATCTCGCCGCCGTCATCGATGCCCTCGATCTGCACGACGTCGTCCTGGTCGGTCACTCCACCGGAGGCGGCGAAGTGACCCGCTACATGGGGCGGCACGGAACGTCACGGGTCAGGAAGGCCGTGCTGGTCGGGGCGATCCCGCCGTTGATGCTCAAGACCGCCGCGAATCCGGGCGGCACCCCGATCGACGCGTTCGACGCGATCCGCGCCGGCCTCACCGCGGATCGTTCGCAGTTCTACAAGGACCTGAGCGCACCGTTCTACGGCGCCAACCGCAAGGGCTCGACCGTGTCGCAAGGGGTTCGCGACGCGTTCTGGCTCTGGAGCATGCAGGTCGGGTTCAAGGCTGCGTACGACTGCGTCCGGGTCTTTTCGGAAACGGACCTCACCAAGGACCTCGAACGGATCGACGTTCCCACGTTGATCGTGCAGGGCGACGACGACCAGATCGTGCCCATCGACGACTCGGGTCGCCTGTCGGTGAAGATCGTCAAGGACGCCGAACTCAAGGTCTACCCCGGCGCGCCGCACGGCCTCTTCCAAACCCACAAGGACCAGTTCAACGCCGACCTGTTGGCCTTCGTCAAACGCTGACCCTTGAGTGCCATCGTCGGTGTCTTCGTGGCGCAGGTGCTGCGGGGCCCGGCCAAGGCGCAAGAGGCCCGGGCCGCGTTCGGAACGCCACTCGACCGCGGCGCCTGAATCGTTGTCAGTGGTTCAGGGGGAAGTTGGCGAGGATGTCAGTGAAGCGCGCTTCGGCTACGGAACGTTCGCCAGGGTGCGTGATGATCCAGAAGCGCCCGGCGCGGATGGCGTCGAGGACGCGGTCGGCGACCGCGGCTGGGGTCAGCCCGGAAGGGCCGGTGAACGAGTCGCGGATCGCCATACGAACGGACTCGGCGATGTCGGTGCGGTGCTCGACGCCCAGCGCGGACGGCCGCCCGCGTTCGGACTCCATCACTCGCGTATCGACCGAACTCGGGCACAGCACGCTCACACCGATCGGCAACTGGTCGATCGCGAACTCCTGCGCCAGGGTCTCGGACATCGACACCACTGCGACCTTCGTCGCCGCGTAGGGACCGATGAAGGCAACACCGCTGAGGAGTCCGGCGATCGACGCGGTGTTGACAATGTGGGCAGGTGTTCCTTGGTCGCGCATGATCGGTACGAACGTGTGCAGTCCATGGATCACGCCCCACAAGTTCACGTCGAAGACCCAGCGCCAATCGTCGAGCGTCTGATCGCGGAGCAAGTTGAACGTCGACACACCCGCGTTGTTGCACAACACGTCGACGCGCCCGAACCGCTCCAGCGTTGTCGCGGCGAGTCGGTCGACCGCCGCGGCGTCGGCCACATCCACCTGCATCGCTTCGGCCTCGCCGCCGGCGGCACGGATGCTCGCCGCGACCACCTCCGCCTCGATGCCATCGAGGTCCGCGACAACCACCGCTGAACCGGCGGCGGCGAACGCTTCAGCGAGCGCGCGTCCGATGCCACTCGCCGCACCGGTCACGACCGCTACGCGGCCGGAACCGATGACGTCGTCGGTTGATGTTGTCATGTTCGCGTCCTCTCAGCCACCGTCGAGCGTGATGAGCTCTCCGGTCAGGTACGACGACGCGTTGCTCGCCAGATAGAGCGCGGTTCCGACTATCTCGTCGGCGGTTGCGATCCGACCCAGGCCGACGTTCGACGCCATTTGTGCTTGCAGCTCTTCCGTCGGGATCGACGCGTGCAGGCTGTCGGTGTGGAACGTGCCGCAGACGATCGCGTTCACCCGGATGCCTCGCGGCCCGAACTCGTTCGCGGCCGCTTTTGTCAGCGCGTTCAACCCCGCCTTCGCCGCCGCGTAGACGACCGTGAACGGCGTCGGGTGCAGCGACGCTTTGGAGCTGATGTTGATGATCGATCCGCCGGCGCGCATGTGTTGGGCTGCGAGCGCGGTGAGCCGTAGCGGACCTTTGAGGTTGACGGCGATTGTCTTGTCGAACAGGTCGGCAGTGACGTCCACCAGCGAGGGCGGGACCGGCGCGATGCCGGCGTTGTTGACCAGCACATCGATGCGCCCGAACTCGGCGACGGTCGCGTCGACGAGTGCCGCGCACTGTTCCCAATCTCCGACGTGACAGCTCACCGCCAGTGCCCGGCGGCCCATCGCTCTGATCTCGCGGGCCACCGCTTCACAGGGCTCGAGCTTGCGGCTGGCAACGACGACGTCGGCGCCCGCCTCGGCAAACCCCAACGCCATCGCGCGACCCAAGCCTTTGCTGCCACCCGTGACGACCACGACCTTGCCGCTGGCGTCCAAGGTGGGGATGCTCATCGACGAGTCCTTCGGCGAGTCGCGGGCGCCCGGTCGGCGGTTTCCCGCGCGGCGTCGCGGCCGATGCCTTCGATCAGGTATCGGATGTGGAGGTCGAACAGCGTCTCGACTTCGGCCGGAGTAACGCCGCCCGGGTCACCTCCGGGTCGGGCCCGTCGCCCGCCGCGCCGCGGGGGCTCGGCGCCGCCCTCAACGGCCCCGAATCCCACTGTCGCCCAGATGAGCAGCCGGCAGGCCTGCACCGCGGCATCAGTCGCGAATCCGTCGCGTCGCATCGTCTCGACAAGTGGTCGCGAAGCCTCTACGTACGCGTCGCGTCCGGGCCAGAGGATGAGCCGGCTGTCTCGGGCGCGGCGGAGGCGGGCGCGCAGCTCCCGAGCCCAACGCAGGGCGTACTCGTCCCATGGCTCGCCCTCGTTGGTGGCGGGTGCGAGGTCGACAAGCAGGCGGTCGGCGATCGCGTCGACGAGTGCGTCCTTGTTGCCGATCCGGC
>JAODBJ010000138.1 GCA_025463905.1 Actinomycetes bacterium | reverse complement strand
CGACGAGTGCGTTGGATGCGGTGACTGAGGTCGAGTTGTTGGAGGCGTTGCGGCGGTTGATGGTGGGTCGCACGACGTTGGTGATCGCGCATCGGCTCTCCACGATCCGTGATGCGGATCGGATTGTCGTGTTGGATGCCGGTCGGGTGGTCGAGGTCGGCACCCATCACGAGTTACTCGCCCTCCACGGCTACTACAACCGACTCCACACTCTGCAAAACGCGCAACCTCGTGTGTCGCGATGAAGGCACGTTGACATGAACATCGTCTTCACCGGGATCATGGGCCGGTACCCCTACGGCGGCGTTGCGTGGTGCTCGCTGATGTATCTGCTCGGCCTGCGCCGCCTCGGCCACGACGTCTGGTACGTCGAAGACACCGGCGAGTGCAACTACGACCCGCAAGCCAACACGCTCGCGACCGATCCGGCGTACGCCCTGAACATGATTGCGACCACGCTCGAGCCGTACGGATTCGGCGACCGGTGGTGCTACATCGATTACACCGGCGGCCATCACGGGATGCCGGAAGCGCAGTGGCGTCAGACGTGCGCGGACGCCGACCTGTTCCTGAACCTGTCCGGTGGTTCGTGGTTCTGGCGCGACGAATACGCAGCGATCCCGCACACCGCGTTCATCGACAGCGACCCCGCGTTCACGCAACTCGCGATTGCGAATGGTCCCGACTGGTACGTGGAGTTCTTTCGCCGTTTCGGCACGCGTTTCACGTTCGGCGCCAATATCGGTACGGCCGCGAGTTCGGTGCCGGTAGGCGACATGGAATGGCACCACACGTGGCAACCGGTTGCGCTCGACGAGTGGCACGCCGGCGAGCCGCAGAGTGGCGAAGCGCAACGGCTCACGACGATCATGACGTGGGAGATCGAGAGCTTCCAGGACATCGGCGGCAACAAGAACGGAGAGTTCTTTGCGATCGCCGATCTGCCGAGCCGAGTTTCCGTGCCGCTCGAACTCGCGATCAACGCGCCTGACCCCGTGCTCGCGGAACTGACCTCGAAAGGATGGTGCCTCGAAGACGCCTTCCGTGTGTCGCGCAACATCGATGTGTACCGCGACTACATCCATGCTGCAGCCGGCGAATTGAGTGTCGCCAAAAGCACGTATGTCGGCACCCGCAGCGGGTGGTTCAGTGACCGCACCGAATGCTTCCTGGCGAGCGGTCGGCCGGCGATCGTGCAAGACACCGGATGGTCCGCGCACCTGCCCACCGGGAGCGGCCTCTTCGGGTTCGACAATGTCGAGCAGGCCTACGCCGCGATCGAGCAGTACCTGGCGGATCCGCCGCGTCACCAACGGGCCGCACAAGAAGTCGCACGTGCGTACTTCGCCGACGACGTCGTGCTCCCCGCGCTGCTCGAACGCGCGACGGCGACGGCAACACGAGGAGCGCGATAGATGCGCATCGCGCAGGTGGCCACGCTGGCCGCTCCGGTGCGGCCCGATACCGGCGGCAGCGGCAGCGTCGAAGCGCTCGTCTGGTCGCTGACCCGCCACCTCACCGACATGGGTCACGACGTCACCGTGTTCGGCGCCGCCGGCGGGTGCGTGCCCGGTGAGTACGTTGCCACCCTTCCCGGCCCGTACGGCGAGAACGACGCGCCCGACGACTGGATGCTGTGCGAGTGGCTGAACCTCTGCGCGGCGGTGGAGCAGTCGGGACGCTTCGACGTCCTCCACAGCCACGCGTACCTGTGGGGGATGCCATTGGGCTCGCTGGCGCGCGCCCCGATAGTGCACACCATGCACGTCTGGCCGTACGACGACAGCGCGCGATTGTGGCGCCGCAATCCAAGTGCACACGTCACCGCGCTCACACGCGCGCAATGGCGCGACTACGCCGACCTTGAACCGATCGCGTTCGTCCCGCACGGCATCGAACCCGACGCGTTTCCGTTCGTTCCGCGGGCGGGCGCAGACGCGTGCTTTCTGGGGCGGTTCATTCCGGGCAAGGGCGCGCTCGAAGCGATCACCGCGGCGCGCGCCGCAGGGATCAAGCTCATCCTCGCGGGACCTGCGAACGACTATTACGAAGGGCAGATTGCACCGCTCGTCGACGGCGCGAGCGTCGAGTACGTCGGTCCCGTCGACGGGCGTGATCGGGCGACGTTGCTCGGACAGTCGGGCGTATTGCTCGCGCCGTTCCAGGCTCCGGAACCGTTCTCGCTGGTGCTCGTGGAGGCGATGATGTGCGGAACGCCGGTCGTCACGACGGGCGTGGGCGCCGCACCGGAGGTTGTCGACGAGGGTGTGACCGGGTTCTGTGCATCGACCGCGGCGGAGCTGTCGGCGCGGCTCCACGACGCGCTGGCCCTCGATCGCGCGGTGGTACGGAAGCGCGCCGAAGCTCGATTCGCGGCGGCGCGCATGGCGCGCGACTACCTCGACGTGTACGAGCAAGTGATCGGCGCAGCCCGATGAACGTCCTTGTCGTCGCGCCGCACCCCGACGACGAGTCGATCGGTTGCGGTGGGACGCTGCGCCTGCATGCCGACCGCGGCGACCGCGTGGAGGTCGTGTTTCTTACGTCCGGCGAACTTGGCCTCCCGAAGCTCGAGCCCGACGCGGCCCGCAAGGTTCGTGAGGCCGAAGCTGAGGAGGCCGCGATCCTTCTCGGCGTGACGCGACTGACGTTTCTGCGCCACTCGGATTGGTTCGTCGGGGACGCGACGGACGCGGTTGTGGCCGACCTATGCGGCGTCTTCGAGCGCGACCCGCCCGAGCGGGTCCTGTTCCCACACGCAGCCGAAGAACATCCGGATCACCGCGCCGCGGCCGCTGTCGTGCTCGACGTCACGCAGCAGCTCGGCGCCAAACCCAGCCTGGCCGCGTACGAAGTATGGACGCCGATGACGCGGTTCGACGACGTCAGCGACATCTCTGACGTGATGGCGACGAAGCTCGACGCCGTGCGCACATATCGCTCGCAGTTCTCCACCTTCCGGTACGACGACGCGGTCGAAGGACTCAACCGGTTTCGCGGCGCGCTGGCAGCCCGCTGCGCGTACGCCGAGGTGTTCCAGGAGTTCTGGGAGGCATGAGATGAGCAATCTGATCGTCGTCGAAGACATGGCCGCGCCTTCGGTGGTGCGTCGCGGCGGCCAGGCGCTCATGGTGCTCCAGCACCTGCAGGGCCTGGCCCGGCTCGGACACCGCGTGCTGTTCGTGGAGTTTCTCGACGCCGAACCGGATCCGTCGGCGGTGGGCTGGTTCGAGGATGTCATGCGCGACTGGTGGAGCATCGACCAGAGCGCGCTCCTCGTCGCGCCCAGCTACGAAAGCCGGGCGGGAGTGAGCGCATCCGACGTCGCGGCAGCTGCGTCCGATGCCGACGCGGTGATCACGATCTCGGCGCATTACCGGCGTGAACCGTGGCCGTTCATCGACCAGGTTCGACCACGGATCCTCATCGACGAAGATCCTGCGTACACACACCTTTGGGCCGAAGGCAGCGACCCGGTCGACATCTTCGGCGAGCACGACGTGTACTTCACCGTCGGCGGGAACGTCGGTTCGTCTCGGTCTCGGCTTCCGCTGCTCGGTATCGACTGGCACACGACATGGAACCCGGTCGTGTTGGATCTCTGGCCTACGACGATTGCGATGCGCAACGCGCGGTTCGGCACCGTCGCCGGCCTGCGCGACTACGGCTGGCTCGACTTCGAAGACGCGTGCTTCGGTCCGAAAGTCGAAGAGCTGCGCAAGTTCGCGTCGCTGCCCAAACTCACCGGCGAATCATTCGAAATCCTCGCCGACCTCGAACCCGACGATCCCGACCGTCAGGAATTCGAGGCCGCCGGATGGATCTTCGGCTCACCGGAACGCGTCGCCCAACCGTCGATGTATCAGGACTACGTGCGCGGCGGCGCGGGCGAGTTCAGCGTCGCCAAAGGCGGATACGTCGGCACGCACAGCGGCTGGTTCAGCGATCGCTCCGCCGCGTACCTCGCGAGCGGCCGTCCGGTCGTGGTCCAAGCCACCGGCTTCGAAGACCTGCTACCGGTAGGAGAGGGACTGTTCGCGGTCGACGACGTCGACGCGGCCGCCGCCGCCATCGTTGCCGTCCGCCGAGATCCCGGCCGCCACGCAGCCGCGGCCCGCCGGATCGCAGAACAACACTTCGACTCCAACCGCATCCTCACAACGATCCTCGCAACGGCCGGCGTCGACTGACATCGCTCGCGTTAGGTTGACCCGGATGGTGGTGGGGTCGAGACGTCGGAACGTGTGCCGCGTCGAGGTCGTCGCGGTGCTCGGCGGGTCGGTGGTGTTGGCCGGGAGTTGGATCGTCGTCGTGGTGAATCACGACGTGCCGGGCTGGGAACAAGCCATCTTCGAACGCGTGAACAACCTCCCGGACGCGCTATGGCCGGTGGTGTGGGGACCGATGCAACTCGGAAGCCTTGCGGGTTCGCTGGTGGTCGTCGTGGTCACGTTCGTGGTGACACGGCAACGGCGGTTGACCTTGACCGCGCTCGGCGGTAGCCAGGTCGCGTGGTGGTCGGCGAAGGCGGTCAAAGCGCTCGTCGCGCGCGGCCGGCCGTCCGCGCTGCTGGTCGACGTGAAGCGGCGGGAACAGGCGACGGGCGTCGGTTACGTCTCCGGACATGCGGCGGTCGCGTTTGCACTGGCGACCGTCGTCGCGCCGTCGATACCGCGGGCGTGGCGGCCGGGCGCGTTCGGTCTTGCGTCAGTGGTTGCGTTTGCGAGGCTGTATTCCAGCGCGCACCTACCGCTCGACGCCGTCGGCGGCGCGGGTCTCGGAGTGCTGTCGGGCACGGTGTTTCGATGGGCCTTCGGACTCGGCGGCGAAGGACTTCCGGTGCGCGTCAGATGAGTTCGCGGCGCTCGAGGACGTGGAAGCAGATCCAGCCGGGCAGCACCGGCAACCAATACGTCACGAGTCGGTAGCTCAGCACCGCCGCAACCGCAGCGCCCGGATCCATCCCGACGCCGGTGAGCCCTGCGACCAACGCCGCCTCGAGCGCGCCCAAACCGCCGGGCGTCGGTGCTGCAGCCGCGATGATCGACGCACCGAGGTACACCGCGCCGACCTCGGCAATCGAGAGATGGCCTCGCATGGCGGTTACCGCGGCCGCCAGCGCGCCGATGTAGGCCAGCGTCAGCAGAACCGAACCACCGAACAACTCGGCGAGCTTCGCGGGTGACCGCGCGAGCGAAACCACGCTCGTGAAGGATTGCTTGAGGAAACTGAGCACCCGTGTGCGGATAACACGACGTCCGCGGCGCGTCGCCATGACGACCCCCGCGAGCGCGAGCACGATCGCGATGATGACGAGTGACTTGCTGCCCCCGGGAATCGAGAACCCGGGTCCACCGTTCTGTCCTGCCCACGCGAAGAACACGATCAGCAAGATGATGTGCACGATGGCGCCGGCGATCGAGTTGAGTCCGACACCCGTCACGGCTTCGGCAGTTGGTACCCCGAGCTTCTGCATGAAGCGCACGTTGAGTGCCATCCCCCCAACGTTGGCCGGCGACACGCGATTCACGAACGACGACGCCAGCTGCACTGCGATCGTGGGAACGAACGGGACGTGCACCGTCACACCACCCGCAATGCCGATCGCGCCGGCGACGTACGTGAACAATGACATGACGAAAGCCACGGCCAGCCACGCATAGTTGGCATGGCGCAGCGCCCGGAAGCTGTCACCGACGTGCGCGAGCTGGGGCAGCAGGACGTAGAACGCACCGACGAGCGCGGCGATCATGAACAGGGTGCGAGGCCGTACGCGGATCAGGCGTTCCAGCGGCACCGGTTCCTCGCCGGTCGCGACTGCGACCACCGCGCGAAGGTCTTGCAACAACGCCTTCGACACGGTTTTCCGGGTCGCGGCCGACAGCGCGAGTGGCTGCAAGTAGGGGAGCGCCGTTGCGAGCGCGTGCGGTCCGACGACGCGAACGGCGGACGC
>JAODBJ010000134.1 GCA_025463905.1 Actinomycetes bacterium | reverse complement strand
CGTTCGAGCGGGTTGGTCGCACCGCCCCTCAGTTTCACCATGGTGAAGATCGCCGCCACCGCGGTCGCCGGCATTGTCCTCGTGTTGATCTGCAACACCAACCGTGGGTTCCTTTTCCCGATCCGCGGCGTGCCTTGGGTGGTCGTCATCGTGCTCGGCGTGGTCACGGCCTGGACCTTCCTGCTCGGGCGCACCAAGTTCGGCCGCTACGTGTACGCCATCGGCGGCAACACCGAAGCTGCGCGTCGCGCCGGTATCAGCGTCGCCGGGGTGCGCACGTTGTGCTTCATGTTCGCGTCGATGACCGCGGGCATCGCGGGGATCATCTACGCGTCAAGGTTGCGGTCCGTGTCGACGAACCTCGATGGCGGCAACCTCGTGCTGTACGCGGTTGCGGCCGCGGTCATCGGCGGAACGAGCCTCTTCGGTGGACGAGGCAAGGCGATCCACGCGGTGCTCGGCGGCGTCGTGATCGCCGCGATCGACAACGGCATGGGCTTGCAGGGTTTCAACGCCGCGTCGAAGTTCATCGTCACCGCGATCGTGCTTCTCGTCGCCGTCACCATCGACGCCACCGCCCGCCGCGGCAGCCACTAACGATGAGGCTTGCCACCAGGCGGTGAGGGAGGCGGCGGCGGCGAGGTAGGTGCGTTCGTACTGCGGGTCGGTGTTGCGCGCGTCGAGGCAGGCGAGCGTGTATTTCACGAGATGCGCGTCGTAGTGTGCGGACGCGCGGCCGGCCAGCTCGGTGACGATGGCGTCGACTTCCGACGGCGCTGCGTGCCACACGGACGCCGCGGCAACTGCGGGCTCGGCGTCGAGCGCGCTGCGCCAGTCGGTTTCTGGCGTCGCCGACGGCACCGCATCCGCTACGAGATGACGCTGACCCAACGCGGCCCGGAACCCGGCCACATGCGTCGCCGCGATCGCCAGCGCGACGCGGACCGGGAAGCCCGTGCCGGCGCATCCGAGAACTGCCTGCGGCATCGTGAGGCAATGCGTCCAGCCGTAGGGCGCGTGATCGGGCGGTTCTTGCAGCATCGACCACGCCGCGACCCGGAGTATCTCGCGGCCGGCCTGCCGAGGATCGGTTTGCGCACCGAGCGGGCCGGCCAGCAATTTGGCCGCAAGCCCGCTGTCCTGCACTTGCGACATCACCGGGTAGATGAAGTCGCTGCCCGGCAGACCGAGCATCGGGACATCGAGCAACGCGTCGAGCAGCGATGTCGGTGCGGCCGCTTCGGCAGTTTCGGTTGCATCGTCGAACCAGTGCAGCTGCCAATCGGGATGGCACGCGAGTTCACGCGCCGGGCCGCGTAGCAGCGTCGACTGCCCGTCGCCGTGAGGCAGCAAGTTGAACAAGATCGGCGCGTGACCGGCCGCGGCCAACGACGGCGCAACCGCGCCGGCGAGCAGTCGGTGCACGTCGCGCGGCGTCGCGTTACCGCCGATGAATGTCGCATAGCGGTCGACGGCGTCGAGGTCGCCATCCGTGATGGCGGCGACAAGGGTTGCAGCTGCCGCTTCGAGGGTCGGAGGCGCACCGGGTGCGAGCTCGTCCACCGGTGCGCCCGCGGCGTCGTATGAGGCGGCCAGCCATACGAGGCGCCGGCGGCCCGCGTCTTCGGCCGCCGGTGCGACGAAACGCAACAGCGCCGCCCGGGCCAGCAGTTCGAGCGGCGCGTGCAACACGAACGAGTCCGCGGCCGCGCGCCGCGGGACCGCAATCGTGCGAGTGGCGGCGGCGACGAGGCGCTGGCGTGACCACGTGGCCACGCCCCGCCGGTCGTATTCGGCCTGAAATTCGTCGGGACTGATGCCGCTCAATTCGGAAGGCTGCATACGAGTGGACGGTACAACTTGAAGTTCGCTTTAAGTCAAGGAATGATCTCGTATGTGAGTGAAGTTCTCATCTCGATCGGCGAGGTCGCCGACCGCACTGGTGTCGCGACCTCCGCGCTGCGCTTCTACGAGCGTGAGGGACTGGTGCGCGCCGTGCGATCCGAGGGCGGCCAACGACGCTTCCACCGCGATTCGCTGCGGCGAGTCGCGTTCATCCGAGTGGCGCAGCGGGTCGGCCTCACGCTGGAGGAGATACGCGACGCACTCGACTCGCTCCCTCAGGGCCGCACGCCGACCAAGGCGGATTGGGAGCGACTGTCGAGAGCGTGGCGCCCTCGTCTCGATGAGCAAATCGCGGTGTTGCAGCGAATGCGCGACGAGTTGAGTTCGTGCATCGGTTGCGGGTGCTTGTCGCTGAGAGCGTGCGCGCTCTACAACCCCGAAGACGCGGCTGCGAGCCTCGGTTCCGGACCGCGCTACCTGCTCGGGAACACGCCGGCCGATCTCTAGCGGTCGTCTCCTTTTCGTGCTCCACGCGCGGCAGTTCGGCGTCGAACACGGCGCACAGGGCTCCACCGTTACCGCGCCACCCGGAGCGCGCGGGTCGGTGCCCGCAGCGAGTTCCAATTCGGCCTCATGCACGTGGCCGACCCGTTCATCCGCCACCGCGGGAACGCTGCGGGAATGCGGCGGCGTTGGGATGGCTGACGAAAGGAAGTGGGAGTGAACACCGAAGTCCGCGACCAGCCCGGCCGATCACGCTACGAGTTGCTACTCGACGGAGAGGTCATCGGCCATGTCGACTATCTCCGCCAGGGCAGCGTGTGGGTATTCACCCACACCGAGGTCAGCGCCGACCACCGAAGTGACGGCCTTGCGAGCACCCTCGTGCGCGGCGCGCTGGACGATGTTCGCCGCCGGGGCAACCGCGTCGTTCCCCGCTGCCCGTACGTCGGTCACTTCATCGACAAGCACCCCGAATACGCCGACCTGGTTAGCGACTGACTCGAACCGGCGGGTTTGGGCCAAGATGCGTGCGTGGCCCGCTGGACCTGCCCGCGCTGCGATCTCGTCCGAACGCACGGTGAACGTGGTGAAGGTCTTCAGCCTGGACGACGTCGACGAGCAGCTGCGCGACTGGCTCACCGAGGCCTACGACCACGCCTCCGGTTAGCCAGCGGATAGACATGTACGTATGAAACCGCGGGCTCGTGCCGTACTCGTCTTCATATGCGTTCTCGGGATCTTCGCTACGGCCGCGTGCAGTTCGTCGTCGTCCGCCGGCGCGAAGGCCGGCCCCGCAATCGGTGGGCCGAGTGCAACCACCAGCGCGACGAAAGCGATCGACGATGGAGCGCGTACTCGCATCACATCAAGCGACCGGCGCCTGACACTCGAAACGTCCTCCGCGCGCGCCGCGTTCGTGAGTGGTGGCGACGTCCTCGTGACGGTGTCGGGGCCGGCCTCGACGACCGCGGTGCGCGTCACGCGGAACGGCGACGACGTGTCGAGCGCGTTCGCGGCCGCCGGCACCCGGACACGGGGCGTCGTCACCGGTCTGCGAAACGGTGCCAACACGATCACCGCGCAATCCGGTACCAGCCGCGCCCAACTCACGGTCACCAACCATCCGATCGACGGACCGATGGTGTCGGGCCCGCACATCACGCCGTGGGTGTGCACCACCCAACAGCTCGGACTCGGCGCACCCACCAACGCCAACTGCGACGCGCCCACCAAGACGACGTGGTCGTACCGTGCCAACGACGGTTCCGTGAAACCACTTCCCGATCCGACCGCGCGGCCGGCTGACCTCGGGCGCGTCACGGTGAACGGCGTGTCGGTGCCGTTCATCATCCGGGCCGAACAAGGCGTGATCGACCGCGGTGTGTATTGGATCTGGGTCCTCGACCCGAATGCCGGGGCCGCGGCGGCCTGGCGGCCGACGGGTTGGAACGAGCGGCTCGTCTACCGCTTCGGTGGTGGCTGCGGCACGCAGTACAGCCAAGGCAACACCCTCGCCGTCGGGCTCGATGCCGACCTCCTCGCGCGTGGGTACGCGCTCGCGACGAACACGCTCGACACGTTCCAGACCGCGTGCAACGACGTGTTGTCGGCCGAAGCAGCCATGATGACTCGCGAGCACTTTGTCGAGGCGTACGGCGTGCCGCGCTTCACGATCGGCGACGGTGGTTCGGGCGGCGCGATCCAGCAGCTCCTCATGGCGTACAACTACCCCGGCGTGCTCGACGCGCTTTCGCCCGAGGTGCCGTTCCCCGACGCGGTTTCGATCGCGGCCGGTGTCACCGATTGCGGCTTGCTCGTGCACTACTACAAGAACACGTCGTTCGGCGCGTCGCTCAACGACGCGCAAAGACGCGCGATCAACGGGCACGCGAGCAGCACTACGTGTGAAATGTGGGACCGCCTGTTCGTCGGCGGGGTGAACCCCACGGATGGCTGCGACGCGTCGATCCCGGCCGCGCAGATCTACAACGCGCAGACCAACCGCAAGGGTGTGCGCTGCACACTGCAAGATGAGAGCATCGGAGTGTTGGGACGCGACCCAAAGACAGGGTTCGCGCGACGGCCGCTCGACAACACCGGAGTGCAGTACGGGCTGCGGGCGCTGAACGACGGCACGATCACCGCGGATCAGTTCCTCGACGTGAACCAGTACATCGGGGGTTACGACATCGACGGCAACGTCGTGCCGCAACGCGAGCAGATGGATCGCCAAACCGCGGCGCTCGTGTATCGCAGCGGACGTGTCGACCAAGGTGGTCCACTCGCCGATGTGCCGATCATCTTGCGCAACGTCGACACCGACGCGCTCGGCGACATCCATACCCGCGTGCATCCGTTTGCGATCCGGGACCGATTGCAGGTCGGTGGTAAGGACGACCCGAACCTGTTGCTGTGGACCACGCCGGCGTCGGGCGGCGACCTCGTGTCGGTTCTGCTCGGCAACATCGGTGCGGCCAACGCACCGATCGTGCTGCTCGACCAATGGCTTTCCAACCTCGCCAAGACGAATCCGAAGGACTCGATGCCGGCGCGGCTCGCGGCCGCGAAACCGGGCGCCGCCACGAACCAGTGCGTGCTCCCCGACGGCAAGGTTCTCACGGGCGGTTGGGAGCTGTACGACGCGCCCGGCCCGTGTCGCGACGCGTATCCGGTGCACGCAGATCCGCGTCTCGCAGCCGGCGAAGCCCGCCGAGGCGACATTGTCAAGTGCGCACTGAAAGCCATCGACGACCACGACTACAAGGTCAAGTTCAGCGCCGCGCAACGTGCACGACGTACGACGATCTTCCCGAATGGTGTGTGCGACTGGGCCAAACCCGGGGTCGGCCAGCAACCGGCCGGCGGGGTGTGGCAAACCTTCGGGAACTGAGTTCTCGGGCCACCGGAAGAGGGTGATGTACGCGGCGGCCACGCGCCGTGCAGACTGGGCGCCATGTTTGGTACTTCGAGGCGGTCACAGGTACTCGTCGGTGTCGCGCTTGCCGTGTTGGTGGGGGTCGGAGCCGCCGCGTACGCGGCGTCGGGTGGGTCTTCGTCCTCGTCAAAGTCCGGACGCTCCGGCGCCGGCAAGACCACGACCTCGGCGAAGACGAAGCACACGAAGGCGCCGGGCCATACCGGCAGCGCGAAGGCGCGCGCGAAGCAGCCGGCCTGCACGAACAAGGGTGCCGCGCCCACGCGCTACCGATCGGTCGTCGTGTTCTCGTTCGAGAACCGCACGTGGGCCGATGTCGGCACCGCGTTCCGTAACTTGCCCTACCTCCACCGACTCGCGCGTAAGTGCACGTACTTCAGCGACTGGACCGAGACCGACACGGGCCAGAACAGCCTCTCGCAATACGTCGGCCAGGTCACCGGCGCACGTCAGTCCGGCACCGTCAACGACTGCTCACCGTCAGCAAGCTGCAGCACCACCGCGTCGAGCATCTTCCGCCAGGCGCGCGCTGCGCATCTCAAAGCGATCAACTACGTCGAGGGCGCGACCGCTCCGTGCAGCGCCGACGGGAACGCGGCCAAACACGTTCCCGTGCTGTACCTCTGGGGCGCCGACGACCGGGCGCACTGCAAGACCCAGGTGCGTCCCTACTCGGAGTTCGACCCGAAAGCGCTCCCGAACTTCGCCTTCATTACACCGACCCTGTGCAACGACGGCCACGACTGCCCGAACAGCACCGTGAACACGTGGGCAAAGGCGAACATCCAGCCCGTGCTCAACAGCAAGGCCTACAAGGACGGCAAAGTCGCGGTGTTCGTCTGGTACGACGAAGACCACCCGGTGCCGAATCTTTGGATCACGCCCACCGCGGTGAAGGGGCCCCAGACGCTGGCCGGTGCCGGCGCTGCGGGCACGCTCGGCGCGTGGGAATCGATGCTCGGCCTGCCGTGCCTCGCCGACGCGTGCACTGCGCCGAACATGCGAGCTGCCGCGCACTCCTGACCGACCTCACGGTCCGAGCAGCGAACTCGCGATGATCTTGCCTACCTGTTCGTGTTCGACGAGGAAGGCATCGTGGCCGGCAATCGATTCGATCACGTGCACGCCCGAATTGCGCGGGAGCAACTGAGCGAGTTCCTCCTGGATACGTAGCGGGTACAGGCGATCGCTGTTGACGCCACCGAGCGTTACGTGTCCCGTGACGCGTGCGAGCGCCGCCGCCACTCCCCCGCGCCCGCGGCCGACGTCGTGGTTGTTCATCGCTCGCGACAGTCGGATGTAACTATTCGCGTCGAAGCGGTGCGCAAGCTTCTCGCCGTGGTACTCGAGGTACGACTCGATCGCGTAACGGCCACCCTTCAGCGGGTCTTCGCCGGGCTGCGGGGTTCGGGCGAAGCGCTCGGCCAACTCGAGTTCCGAACGGTACGAGACCTGCCCGATACCGCGAGCGATCGACATGCCGCGCCACGGCCCCTCGTTGGGCGCCGCGTCGTAGTAGTCACCGCCACGGAAACGCGGATCTGCCTCGATCGCCCGCACCTGTAAGGAGCACAGCGCGATCTGCTCCGCGGTTGCCTGGGCGCCGGCTGCGATGACGATCGCGCGCGGCACCCTTTCGGGGTGCAACACGGCCCATTCGAGGACGCGCTGACCCCCCATCGACGCCCCGATCACACACGCCCACTGCTGAATACCGAGCGCGTCGGCGAGCGCCGCTTCGGCCGCGACCTGATCGCGGATCGTGATCACCGGGAAGCGCGACCCATAGGGTCGATCCGTCGCGGGATCGACCGACGACGGGCCCGTCGTTCCCTGGCACCCACCCAAGATGTTCGGACACACGACGAAGTAGCGGTCGGTGTCGATCGCAAGTCCCGGACCGACCACGCCTTCCCACCACCCCGGCTGCAGGTGGCCGGGTTCAGCGTCGCCCGCGACGTGGCTGTCACCGGTGAGCGCGTGCAGGACGAGGACTGCGTTCGAACCCGTGGCGTCGAGCGCGCCGAAGGTTTCGTACGCAACCGTGATCGGTCCGAGCACACCGCCGGCTTCGAGCACCAGCGGCGCGTCGGCGAAGAACTCGGCGAAACGGCGACGCCCGGGCGCGTCGCCGGGGCGCCACGCTCCTGTCACCGGGATTGTGGAATCAGGTTGGTCCACGAGACCGCCGTTACGCGCCCTTCGCCGCGCGGAAACCAGCTTCGAGGTCGGCCAGGATGTCGTCGAGCGTCTCGATGCCAACCGACAACCGCACGAGGTCGGGGCTCACGCCCGTTGTGAACTGTTCCTCCGGCGTCAACTGGCTGTGCGTGGTGCTGGCCGGGTGGATCGCGAGGCTGCGGACGTCGCCGACATTCGCGAGATGACTGAACAACTCGAGGCTGTCGATGAACTTGCGACCGGCGTCGAGGCCACCCTTGATGCCGAACGCAAGGATCGCGCCCTGCCCGCGCGGCAGGTACTTCTTCGCGCGTTCGTTCCACTTGCTCGACGGGAGGCCGGGGTACGCGACCCACTCCACCTCGTCGCGTCCTTCGAGCCATTGGGCGACCGCGAGCGTGTTTTGGCAGTGACGTTCCATGCGCAGGCTCAATGTCTGCAAACCCTGGAGGAACAGGAACGCGTTGAACGGTGAGATCGCGGCACCGATGTCGCGCTGGTACTGCAAGCGGCACTTGAGGACGTACTGCGCGGGACGCAACTCATCGGGGAGCTGCGAGAACACGAGGCCGTGGTAGCTCGGGTCCGGCTCGGTGAAGTTCGGGAAGCGGCCGCTGCCGGCGTAGTCGAACGAACCGCCGTCGACGATCACACCACCGATCGACGTGCCGTGGCCGCCGATGAACTTCGTAGCCGAGTGCACCACGACGTCGGTGCCGTAACGCAACGGGTTCAAGAGGTACGGCGTGGCGAGCGTGTTGTCGATGACGAGCGGAATGCCATTCTCGTGCGCGACGGCGGCAATGCCTTCGAGGTCGAGCACGTCGCCTTTCGGGTTGCCGATGCTCTCGCCGTAAAACGCCTTGGTGTTGGGTCTGATCGCCTTGCGCCACGCGTCGAGGTCGTCAGGGTCGTCGATGAACGACACCTCGACGCCTAGCTTCGGGAAGGTGTAGTGCAGCTGGTTGTACGTGCCGCCGTACAACGAGGCGCTCGACACGATGTGGCCGCCGTTCTCGGCGAGGTTCAGCAACGCGATGGTCTGTGCCGCCTGACCGCTCGCAACGGCGAGCGCGCCGACGCCGCCTTCCAGCGCGGCCATCCGTTCCTCGAACGCGTTCTGCGTCGGGTTCATGATCCGCGTGTAGATCATCCCGAGCTCTTCGAGTCCGAACAGCGCCGCCGCATGGGCCGTGTCGCGGAACACGAACGACGTCGTTTGATAGATCGGTACGACGCGTGCGCCCGTGGCCGGGTCGGCCACCTCCGCACCTGCGTGTACCTGCCGGGTTTCAAAGCCCCAGTCGCTCATGTTGCCCCTCCCTTTCGTTCGGTTGCGCGTTCCCTCGTCGCTGCGTCCGCACTCTATGTCCTAAACCCAACCGATCACGTTGGGTTAGGCATCGGCGGATGCGACGCGCTGCTACCTCTGAAGCGTGCCATGCCGTGTGCCATCGTGTGCCATGTCGGGCGTGTGTCGATAGGGGACATTATTTGTCCCCTATCGACGCATGCTCTTGGTGCGCTTGGGGAAAGCATGGTCCGGATGGTCAGCAGCGCAAACCGGGACGCCGCCGGCACCATCACGAGCAGCGTCGACCCGACGGCCGGTCAGCGCTTTGGGCTTCTCGACGGCATGCGCGGGATCGCGGTGCTGTCGGTATTCGCGCTGCACGTCACGAATTTCTCGTACCCGATTCGCGAACACTGGGCGAGCTTCGCCCGTCACCTCGATGTCGGCGTCGAGATCTTCTTCGTGCTGTCCGGGTTCTTGATCTATCGGCCGTTCGTGGCCGCGCACCTCAACGGAACTGCTCCGAGCAACGTCGGCGAGTACGCGCGGAAACGCATCTTTCGCATCTACCCGGCGTACGTCGTCGCGGTGCTCGTGCTCTGGCGTTTGCACCTGGCCTTCAATTGGCACGACGTCATCGTCCCCGACCGCACGAGTCTCCTGAAGCAGCTATCGCTCACGTGGGTGTGGTTCGCGAAGCAGGGTGGGTCGATCATCGGCGACTCATGGACCCTGTGCGTCGAAGTGACGTTCTATGCGCTCGTCCCGATCTGGGCGTTCTTCATGCGCCAAACCGGCCGCATCGTCGGTTCGTTGCGCGCCGAAGTGGCGGGCGCGATCACGTTGATCGGTCTCGGCATTCCGGCGACGTTCTGGGCGTCGTACTGGGCGCACAGCAGCAACATTTATCAAGCGCCCGTCCCCGACGTGCGCGTGCCGCCGGCGCTGTTGAGCATTCCGGCGGGAATGTTGTTGGCGACCTTGAGCGTCGAGGCGAATCGCTCCGAACAAGTTCGCAAGTGGACGACACGCGCGGGCCGCGTGCCGCTGTTGTGGTGGGGCGCGGCCATCACCGCGTACTTCGTCCTCAGCGTTGTGCTGCTGAAACCAGCGGTGGGTCTCCTGCCTTCGTTCACGGCCCGCGAACAGAACTGGCAGAGCCTCATGCAGGCGGTCGTCGCCGTCCTCGTGATGATTCCGGCGGTGTTCGGTCCGATGAACAACAAACTCGCGGGCGTGCTCACCTGGCGACCACTCGTGTACATGGGAATGGTGAGCTACTCGTTCTACATCTGGCATGGCCGAGCGTTCCATGCCATCGGCAGGCATTGGAACGACGGCGTATGGCCTGCACTCGGATTCGTGGTCGTCGCCTTCGTCTGGTCGCTCGCGATGGCGACCGCGAGCTACTTCGTGATCGAGCGACCGTTCATCCGCTTCGCGCGGCGCCCATTGCGCGACCAATTGCGTCGCGTCCTCGAACGACGTCGACCCGCCTAACCCCGCCGCGCCGCAACCCCGAACGTGCGTCGATGAGTTCGTCTCCAGGGACATGCGCGTGAGGCCGCGATCGTTCACGCAGGTCCGGGTTGGGCGGCGGTTGCGAAGGACGAACCGTCGTCGAGGAAGCACCAGGCGCGGACTCCTGCGCGACGCGCGAGTGTCTCGACCGATTCCCGGCCGGCGACGATCATCGCTTTCGCAATGCCTTCGGCCCACCAGGCGCTGCGGGCTGCTACGACGACCGCGGCGATGCCATTCGCGGTGGGAACGCCGGTCGACGGATCGATGATGTGGTGCATCACTCGCCCGCCTCGGACCCAACGTCGTATGCGCGTCGTGCTCGTCACGAGTCCGCCTTCATGGAGCGGGTACTCGAACGCGACGCGTGTGTCGTCGCACGGGTCCTCGATCGGTACGATCCAACTGTTCGGTTCGGGCGCGGCGCCGCAGGCTCGCATGTCGCCGCCGAGCGCGACGAGCGCCGTGCGCGCGCCGCGGTCCACCAACCCTTGCGCGACGAGGTCGGCGGCGAGGCCTTTGCCGATGCCGCCGAGATCGATACGTGTTCCCGCGACTAACCGCACCCGCCGAGCCGCGCGATCAATCTCGACCGAGCCGAATCCCGGCGCCGGACCGGAGGCGCCGGCCGTGAGTTCGACCGACGCAACGGACTCGACCGACGCAACCGACTCAACCGACTCAACCGATTCAACGGGCGCGACAAGTTCGAACGATCGGTCGTAGCCGGCGTGCTCGAGGCCGTCGAGGATCGTCGGGTCGAACGCGCCCGACGTTGCTTCCCACAGTTCGCGCGCACTGCTGATCGCGTTGATCATCGGCGCGCTCGCATCCACCCACTCGCCGGCGCGCTGGTTGAGACGGCACAGTTCGCTGTCGGGGCGGAAGCGGCTCCAACACTGCTCGAGGCGTTCGAGTTCGTCGAGCGCCCAGCCGACCAGGTCGTCACCGGCGTCGCCGATCACGAGATGGGCACTGCTGCCCATCGCCGGCACATGTCGCTCGACCCAGTACGGCGCGACAGTCCTCACGGGCATTTCGAGCCCGAGCACGGCGGCGGCGGGGGCGGCGTGATGTGCGGCGCAGTGATAGGCGGCGGCGCCATTGTGGCCGGAGGCGACGTCGCCGGTGGCACGGTCACCGGAGCCGCCGTGGGTTGCGGGGTCGGCGCACCGGGCGTGGTTGCCGGCGCGGGCCCGGGCGCGGGCTGCGAAGGAACCGGGTTGGCGATCGGCGCCGGTCCCCCACCCGACTGAGGCGCCGAACCCGCGACGCCGGGCGGCCCACTCCCTCCGGCGGCCGGCTGGCTTGCGCCCGGGGTCGCCGCGGAGGACGTGCTGACGGTGGCGGGCGTGACCGGGTTGCCGTTGGTGTCGACGTAGATCCGCCGGTGCACCTTCTTGACCACGACGATCGTCGATGGTGCGACTGGAACCGGTGCCGTCGTGGGAACGACCGCGCCCGCGTTCGCGAATCCCGAGGCGGGCGTGCTCGCAAGGCCGGCAACGATCAGCAGGAACGCCGACGCGCTGAGGCCGGTGGTGAGTACCCGCGCCGCCGCGGCCGCGCGCCGGCGACGCCGGCCCGGGCGGGCACTCGTGCCGGCGCGGCGACGTTCCGCAAGTCGCCGCGCCCGTTCGGCCACCGGATCAGGTGTTTCGTCGGTCATCGGTGGCACTCAGTGCTGGCAGTTCCACGTGCCGTCGTCCTCGAGATGCGGTTCGCGACAACCCGGAGGTGGCGTCGCGTTGCTCGGAAGGTCGCCGTCATCGTGGTGGGGCTGGGTTGTGGGCGGCGTCGGCGGCGAGGTCGTCGGCGGAGGCGTCGTATCGGGAGGGGACGTGGGCGGTGGGCTCGTGTCGTCGCTTTCGGGCGGTCCGTTGTCGTGAGATCCTCGGGGCGGCTTATGGGGTGTCGTGCCGGGCGTCGACCCATGAGCGGGCCCGCCCGGCGCCGGGTCGCTCGCGGTGCCGGGTACCCACGTGGCGATGGGCGTGGTCCGGGGCGAATACGCACGAACGGCGCCCGACCTTGCCGCGCCGGCGGTCGTCGCTGTGGTTCCCCCGACGACGACGCGGTCGTACACGACGTGGCGCTTGGTGACGACGACTGAGGCGCCGTCGAGGGCTGCGGGGCGCGCAGCTGCCAGCGACGCTGTGGGGCCGCCTCCCGTCGTCGCGACTGCGGCAATTGCGGCGATGCTGCTGCCCATCACCATGCAGGTGGCGGCAGCGGCGGCAATGGCTTTACGGCGTTCCATGTCCCCCCGTGGTGGTTTCTCGCTGTGGTTTTCGGCACTGGGGGGAGCAAATCTTCAGCGCGGTGCCTCTTTCTTTGCCCAGCCTTTACGGCGGGGCCGAGCGCGAGACCCCAAATGCCGTCTCATGGTCCGGTGTGGGCGGGCATAATCGGGCGGGGTGTTCCCGTTGCACCGTCTACGGACTGGAAGCCTCGGGATGAGGGGGTGCGACGTCGTGGATGAGGTGCTGGACCACCCGGTCGACGCGACGTTGCCTGTGTCAGTCCGGGCGCTCGACGAGCCGGTGCACACCACGTCGACGCGGTCCCGCCTGATGGCGCAGCATCGTGTGGTTGCCCGCGTCGTCGCCAGCGTCGTTGCTTTCGCAGTCGTGGTCGCCCTCGCGGCGAGCTTGCCGGCCGCCACGCACGACTTCACCAGCACTCTTCAGCGGATCACGTGGGGCCGGCTGCCGTGGCTCGGGGTCGCCGCCGTTGCCGAGGTCGCGTCGCTCGTGTTCTACGCGTTGTCTCAACGGGTTCTGCTGCGCGCCGGCAACGTGCGGGTGCGATTCCCGGCGCTGGTCGCGCTTGTCACCGCCGCGACGTCGATCACGATGATCGTTCCCGTCGGCGCGGTTCCCGCCACCGGTTGGCTCGCGACGCAGTACCGCGCCCGTCACGCTCCCACGTCGCTCGCGCTGTGGGCGGTACTCGCCGGTGGGTTCACGGCGACGGTGACATGCCTCGCGCTGCTCCTCGTCGGTGCGAGCGTCGCCGGCGTCGCGTCCAACGTGTTGCTCGTGTCCCTCGGTCTGTTCCTCGCGCTCGGCTCGGCGGGCTTTGTCGTGGTGATGCACCACCTGGAGCGTGTCGTCTCGTGGTCCGGCGCGCGCTGGCCCGCCGTCGGCCGGCGAGTAACCGACGGCGCGCTCGACATCGCCGGTTGGCGGGTGTCGCCCGCGCAAGGGCTTCTCGTGCTGCTGTTCAGTACCGCGAATTGGCTCGCCGACGCCCTTTGCTTCACCGCCGTGTTCGCGCTGATCGGTTTGCCGGTGCCGTGGCACGCAGTGCTGTTCGCGTACGCGGCATCGCAAGTGGCCGGCAGCCTCGTCCCACTACCCGGCGGTCTGGGTGTGGTGGAAGGCGGTCTGGTCGGCGCGTTGGTGGCCACCGGCACGTCGGCCGGCCACGCGCTCGCCGCGGCCGTGGTCTATCGCGTCGTCGCGTACTGGGGTGTGGCTCTCGCCGGCGGAATTGTGCTCCTCGTGAGCGCGCGCCGCAGCGCCTTCACTCTCAGGTCGGCCGCACGCGAAGAGGAGCAGGTGCTCGAGCCCGAACCCGAACCCGAGCGCGCGCTCGAGCTCGTGCGTGCCGACCGGGTCGACGCGGCGCGTTACGACTTCGCGCTCGACGGTTGCCCGCCGGGCTGACGCGCCGTACCACCACGTCGCACCTAACTCGGATTGCGCAGCACGCCTTCAAGCACCTCGTCTGCGAGTTCCGAAACCTTCCGTCGTTCGCGGCGGGCCCGGTCTCGTAATGCATTGAACGCCCGCACAGGGTCGATGCCATCGCGGCCCATGATCACCCCGATCGCGCGTTCGATCACCACCCGATTGTCGAGCGCGTATTGCAATTGTTCGATCACCGCGCTCTGGCGGTGCGCCAACAAGGCCGAGGAGATCACGGTCTCGATAACGGCGACGAACGCGTGCACCGCCTCGACGTCGGCGTCGTCCCATTCACGTGCCTCGTTGGAGTACACGTTGAGTGAGCCGACTGCGGTGCCCGCGAGCCGAACCGGGACTCCGAGCACACCGATGACGCCCTCGTCCGCGACGATCTCCGCGATCGGCGCGTAGCGCGGCACGGCCCGGATGTCGGGAGTGCGCAACGCCCGGTCGAACATCACTGCGTCGACGCACGGCCCGATCCCGTGCTCCACCTGCGCGACCTCGAGAATCTGGCCCGCCTTGTCGGACGCGGCGACGTACCGCAACAGGTGCTGTTCGTCGATGCACATGAGACCGGTGCCGGTCACATCGAACAGCGATTGCGCAGCGTCGATCACCTGCTGGAGTAAGCCCTCGACGCCGGCGCTGTCGTCTGGCGTTGTCCGCAGATGTGCGAGGGTTCGGTCGAGCGCTTCTGAATCAATCAACACGCACGACGTCCCCCGTTCCGCCCGCGTTATGGGTCCTCGACGATCGCGACGGAGTCGATGTCGGTTATGGCCAGCAGTCGACGCGTGAGCCTCGACGGATTGCGCAGGACGAGCGTACGCCCCTCGGCGCGTAACCGTTGCGCCGCTTCTCCGAAGCTCCGTAGCGATGACGCATCCACGAACGTGACATCGGCGAGGTCGAGCACGACCGTGGGAACGTCCTCGCCGATCGCTTTGTCGAGCGCGATGTCGAGTTCGGGCCGCGTGGCGAGGTCCAGCTCGCCGGCGAGCGTTGCGACGACGGACTCCATATACCGCGACCATTCGACCTGAAATGCAGGTGGCCACATTGCGGTCATACCTATGACAACGTCCGCGCACCACGCGGCGTTGCGTAGGGCGCGCCGGGAATCACGGAGCCGATCATGCTGAACCCTTCCCTGCGTGTGACCGTGGACCCTCGGATGGATCACCGAGGTCAACGTGGTCAGTTCACGCAGGTTCAGGGCGCGTTTTCACGCTAACACAACAGCGTCGTTCGTCCCCGTTCGCAACCGGCTGTTCTCGGCGGCTCAGGCTCGGCGACGTGACCCGCCGGCGGCTTGTATCCGCTCGGCTCGCAAGGCCTCGGCGGTCGCGTCGGCATCGGCGAGCGGCGCGCTCGGACCGACCACCCATTCGAGCAGCAGGTCGGCCAGGTCGGGATTTCGCGCCAGCACCGGGCCGTGCAGATAAGTTCCGACGACACGCCCCGACCACGCGCCTTCGGTATGGCTGCCGTCGCCATTGCCGTTGCCGGCAACGATCGTCGCGAGGGGTGTTGCGCCACCGCCCACAGTTGTGACACCGCCGTGGTTCTCGAACCCACTCAGCACATGGCCGGGCAGCAATGTCCCGATGTTTGCGACGACTTCACCGACGTTCCGAGGACCGGTGCCGCGCACTGTTGTGCAGTCGAGCAACCCGAGGCCGGCGTGCACATTGTCGTCGGTGTCGAGAAAGCTGCACCCGAGCAGCTGGTAGCCGGCGCAGACGCCGAAGATCACCGCGCCGCGTTCGACGGCCCGTGGTAGTGCACCCGATTCGATCATCTCGCGTGCGGCCAACGCCTGCGGGCCGTCCTCGCCGCCGCCGAGCACGTAGATGTCGCCGGAGTCGGGAACGTCGCGCCCGATCCCTTCGACGACCTCGGTGGGGAACCCACGCCAACGCAGGCGTTGTGCCAGCACGGTGACATTGCCCGCGTCGCCGTAGGTACCGAGAAGGTCGGGCGCGAGCGCAATGATGCGAACGGCGGAGTCAAGCGTCACGGCGCAACTCCCGCTTGATCTGTTGGAACGCGGTGTACGTGCCGACAACGTCGGCTCGAGCTGTGCGCGCCCACGCCAGCGCGCGCGTGAGGTTTGGTTCCGCGGTGTGCTCGACATCGGCGTAGCGCAAACGGACTGCGAGGTCGCGCATGCGCTCACCCGTAGCGACCACGGGGCGGCCGGCGAGCCGTTCGAAGGGCACGTCCCACAACCACGAGAGATCGTGGCCGTCGGCGTCGTTGCCGTTCACCGCGATGACGAGTGGGCGGTCAACCGGTGCCAGCACATCGAGAATCTCGGCCCATCCAGCCGGGTTCTTGCCGAGATAGAGACGGCTCGCGTCGTCCGTCGCCCACAGGTGCTGATACCGGCCGTCGACATCCGTGACGGTGGCCATCGCGTCGGAGGCCCCATCGACCGGGAGCCCGAGCAGCTCGAGCGCGGCGAGCGCGAACGCGGCGTTGGCGCGCGAGTGCGTGCCCGGCAGCGTGGTGGGCAACGCGAGACGGCGGCCCGACGCAAGCACGACGTCCGTGTCGGTGAACGTCACATCGGGCTTCGGGCGCCGCAGGTCGCACTGGGTGCAATACCAATCGTCGCCGTCGTACTGCACGCGTGCGGTACAGGCCGGACAACTCAACGCGTCCATGCGCCAGCGGCTCGCGGCGGCTACCCACACGGTGCGCTCGGGTGGCGCGGCGTACGCGACGAGCGGGTCGTCGGCATTTGCAATCACCCGTGTGGTGTCGTGCGCGAACGCATCCCTCCAGCGCAGTGCGATCGAACGCACCTCGGCCATGCGATCGAGCTGGTCACGGCTGAGATTGAGCAACAGCGCGACCGGGTTCGTTGCGACGGCGACGACTCCCGGGAGATACCGCTCGTCGACTTCGAGCACGGCGGTCGTGCCCGGCTCGGCGTCCATGAGCGCGGTGACGATGCCACTCGGCAGGTTGGCGCCCGTGGTGTTCGTCGCGACTGGCATCAATCGCTCGATCGCCGCAGTCAGCAGCGCCGTGGTGGTCGTCTTTCCGTTGGTCGCCGACACGAACACGGTGGTCGGGTGCTGGACGAGGAGATGGGCGACCGCGTCGGGATCGACCGCGAGGCAGACTCGCCCACCGATTACTGCGCCGTCGCGATGCGCGAGCCGCCGC
The DNA here is from genome assembly GCA_025463905.1 of Actinomycetes bacterium. Lineage (GTDB taxonomy): Bacteria > Actinomycetota > Acidimicrobiia > IMCC26256 > PALSA-610 > JAODBJ01. Next base: position 17,423 of record JAODBJ010000134.1, on the reverse strand, counting down.
GACAGCGACCGGGCGAGGCGCGCCGCGGGGACCGCGAAACGGAGGCGTCGCGGCGGGCGCGGCGAAGAGCGGTCCGAAGCGAGCGTCGCGGCCACAGAGCCACGGTACCCGCAACCTGCGTAACGTCTCGGTGTGGACCACTTGGAGCAAGACGCCATCGACTACATCGCAATCACGCGCCTGCAAGCGTCCTACGCCGACGCGGTAACGAGACGAGCCTGGGCGGAATTCGAGGATTTCTTTGTGCCCGACGCATCAGTGCGGGTCGACACGGTGAGCAATCCCGTGATGGAAATGACCGGACCGCGTGAAGTCGGTGAGTTCATCGGGCGAGCGATCGAACGGTTCGAGTTCTTCGAGTTCGTGATCCTCAACGCGCGGGTGTGGACCGCGGTCGACGGTAACGCCGATGCGGCTCGCGGCCGGATCTTTACCTGCGAGCTGCGCCAAGATGCGGCGACCGGGCACTGGACCAACACGTTCGGTGTGTACCAGGACACCTACGTTCGTCACGACGAGCAATGGCGGTTCGCGACGCGGCGCTATCAGTCGATCGCCAGAAGCGGGCGCGACGACGTGTTCCCGCTGCCCGATTTCGGGTGATGCGAGACGAGCCGTTGCGTACGATTCGCCGGTAGTGACCCTCGACGGCGAGTCCGCGTTCGGAGAAGCTCTGGCGGCGGTTGCTATCGGGCAGGTCGATGCCGCGTTCGCCGCGGCGAAACTCGCGGTCGAGCAGCACGACCAGCCCGCGGCTCGGGAGTTGCTCGGCGGGTTGTATTTCCTCAACGACGGCTTCGACGAAACTCGACGTCACTGGGAGGTGGCGTTCCGCGACTACCGGGCCCAGGGCGAACTGCGACCGGCGGCGCGCATCGCGATCGAACTCGCGTCGCTGCACATCGACATGTTCGGCAACGATGCCGCGAGCCGCGGTTGGCTCGCGCGCGCCCGGCGCCTGCTCGACGCGATCGGGCCGTGCGTCGAATGGGGCTACCTCGAACTTGCGGTGATGGCCTGCGATCGGCCGGACGTGGAAGAACTCGAACGCAGCGCGGATCGAGCGTTGAAGATCGCGCTCGAGTACGGCGATGCCGCGCTCGAGATGCGCGCGCTCGCCGATGCCGGTCTCGCGCTCGTCACGCAGGGCCGCGCCGCCGCCGGATTCGCCCGGCTCGACGAAGCCCTCGCCGCGATCACGGCCGGTGAAGTGCGCGACCCGGCAGTGGTCGGCAAGTGCTTCTGTTCGATGTTGACGTCCTGCGATCGTACCGGTGATGTGCGCCGCGCCGACGAGTGGACTCGCCTCGTGAACGAGCTGGTGCTCGGCCCACTTGGAGGTCGTCCGCGCGTGTTGCACACGCATTGCCGGGTCGCGTACGGCGCGGTGCTGTGCAGTGCGGGCCGCTGGCCGGAAGCCGAAGCGGCGATGCTCGAAGCGCTCGGCCCAGTCGCGTCCGTGACGCGAGGACACCGCGTGGAGACGATCGCGAACTTGGCTGATCTTCGCACCCAACAAGGTCGCCTCCAAGAGGCCGCCGAGTTGCTCGCACCGTACGAGGACGACCTACCGGTCGCCTTCGCGCTCGCACGCCTGCACTTCGCATCGGGTCGTGCCGATGTCGCGGTTGCCGTCGCTCGGCGGGCGATTCGTCAACTCGTTGGTGACGCGTTACGCGGAGGTGCGCTGCTCGCGGTGCTCGTGGAAGCCGAGCTCGCAGCCGGTCGCGTCGACGCGGCCGACGTCGCCGTCGTCGAACTCGAAGTGGTTTCGGAACGGGCGGAGAGCATGGTGTTGCGGGCCGAGGCGGCGATCGCCCGCAGCCGCGTCTGCGTGGCGCGTGACGATCTCGACGGTGCGATCGGCCACCTCGAACGTGCACGCCGCTATGTCGCCACCGACGAACGCCCGCTACTGCGCGGCACCATCGATCTCGAGCTGGCCGAGGCGTTCGCAGCCAACGGCGACGCGACCGCCGCGATCGGAGAGGCGCGGGCTGCGCTCGCCTGCTTCGAGCGCCTCGGCGCGACCCGCCACGCCGACCGTTGCCTCGCCGCGTTGCGCGCGCTCGGCAGCGTCAGCCGGCGCAAACCCGTCGGATCGACCGGCGTCGCGAACCTCACCCGCCGCGAAGGCGAAGTGCTGGAGTTGGTGTGCCAGGGCCTCACGAACGCCGAGATCGCGCAGCGCCTCTTCATCTCGGCCAAAACCGCGGAGCACCACGTCGGACGCGTCCTGGCGAAGCTCGGCGCCCGGTCCCGCACCGAGGCCGCCGCGATCGCGACCGCCGCCGACAAATAGGTAGCGGGAATCGGGGAACCCCCCGATGTGGGGGTAACCGGGGCATGCGATGGTGGTTGGGGCGGCGCACCAGCCGCAACAACCTCGAAGGAGCGCCATGGAGACCAAGATCGACGAAATCGCACCCGACGTGTTCCGGCTTTCGACGTACGTCGCCGAAGTCGCGGCGCCCGCCGGTTTCACGTTCAACCAGTTCCTGGTCCGGGCGGAATCGCCGTTCTTGTTCCATACCGGCATGCGGGGCCTGTTCCCGCTGGTCTCGGCGGCGGTGGCGTCGCTCGTGCCGCTCGAAGACCTCCGTTGGATCTCGTTCGGGCACGTCGAGGCAGATGAATGCGGCGCGATGAACGCGTTCCTCGGTGCAGCACCTCGCTCCGAGGTGGTTCACGGCGGTCTCGCGTGCATGGTGTCGCTCGACGACCTCGCCGACCGGAAGCCGAGCGTCATCGGCGACGAGCCCCTCGACCTCGGGGGCAAGCGGATGCGCTTCCTTCCGACGCCGCACGTGCCGCACAACTGGGAAAGCGGCCTGTGGTTCGAGGAGGAGACGCGCACGCTGTTCGCGGGCGACCTGTTCACGAGCGTTGGCGACAACGGCGCGATTACCGACGACGATCTGGTCGAGCGGGCAATGGCCGCGGAAGAGATCTTCCACGCCACGGGACTCGGGCCGAACGTCGAGCGGACGATGCGCGAACTGGCAGCGTTGCAACCAACGACCATCGCGGTGATGCACGGTGCGTCGTACACCGGCGACGGCGGCGCACAACTGGACGCGCTCGCGGATCGCTACGCGGCGTTGCTCGAGGATGCGCAGATCGCGGCGACTGCCTAACGGCTCTAACGGCTCTGACGGTTCACACGGCGGCGGGTTGCTCGATCAGTTCGAGTACCTCGCCGTCGGGGCCCTTGAAGCAGACGAACCGTAGCGTCGGCAGCCCGGGACCCATCGCCATCGACACCGACGGAGAAATGGTTTCGATGCCGGCCGCGTCGAGCACGGCGGTGGCGGCGTCGAGGTCGGGAACGAGCATCGCGGTTCGCCACATCCCGAGCGTGTTCGCCGGACGCGGCGGCGAAGCCGTTGGCGACGGTGTCGCGAAGCCGACGAGCATGAGGAGCACGTCTCCACCGCCGGGCGCCGACAGGATGGCTTCCTCCATCGCGACCGGCCCGTCAATCCGCAAGTGGGCTCCGTCGTCGTTGTTGCTCGGGAACCGTGCCACCAACCTGAACCCCAGCGTTCGATAGAACGCGAGCGACTGTTCGAAGTCGGTGCACGTGATACCCACGAACGAAAGCCGTGGGCCGCCGCCCTCGATGAGCTCGATCGCGGTGCCATCGGGGTCGCTCACGAGGGCGAGACGGATCATGCTGCCGTCGTCGTTCGCATGCGCGAATGGTTCGCTCCACGCTTGCCCGTGATTCGCGGTGACATTCCCGAGCGCGGCGTCGAGATCGGGCACCATGAACCCGATGCGTTGAAATCCGCATTCGTAGAGCCGCGCGGGCGGTGTACCCGCCGGCCGCGGCACCTTCCACTCGAGCAGGTCGATCGCGCCGCCGTCGAACCCGCGCTCGCCGCACAGGATCCACGCATCCCAGCGCGCTTCGGTGAGGCCGAACGCCTCGCCCGACTGCACCTGGTCGGGAGTCGTACGCGCCGACGCATCCAGGCCCAACCCGCCCGCGTAGAACGCTCTCGAACGATCGAGGTCCGAGCAGTTGACATTCACATGGAACACGCGAGCGCCATCGAGCGGCATCCGCACAACGTACGACGTTGATCCGCGAGCGTCGCGCATACGAACGTGCGTCACGTGGGCGGCGCGTAGGGTGCCTCCGATCATCGACGAGAGGGTCATGTATGCAAGCGGCATTGCTCGAGTCGGCCGGAGCGCCGATGGTGCTGCGGGACGACGTCGAAATAGCCGAACCCGGGCCGCTGCAGGTGCAGGTGCGCGTCGCGTACTGCGGGGTCTGTCACTCCGACCTCACGGTCGCGCAAGGTGGCTTGGCACCGATGCCGGTGGTGCTGGGCCACGAAGCGACCGGCGTAGTCGAGCGGGTTGGCGAAGGCGTGACGTTGCTTGCGCCGGGCGACCCGGTCGTACTCACGCCGATCGCACCGTGCGGCCGTTGCTATTGGTGTGTGCGCGGCGAGCCGGGCGTGTGCGTGAACGCGTCGTCGATCGCGACCGCAACGTTCACCGACGGCACGACGGGCCTGTCGCGCGGCGGCGCGCCCGTATATCGAGGCCTGGCGGTGGGCGCGTTCGCCGAGTACGTGCTCACGTCGGAAACGGGTGCCATCAAAGTGCCGGCCGATGTACCGCTCGACATTGCGTGCGTCCTCGGCTGCGCGGTGCAGACGGGAGTCGGCGCAGTTCTCAACACCGCGCGAGTCGAACCCGGCGCAACCGTGCTCGTGCTCGGGCTCGGGGGCATCGGCCTGTCGGTTGTGCAGGGTGCGCGGGTCGCGGGCGCAGCGCAGATCATTGCCAGCGATCCGGTCGCGCAGCGGAGAGCCACGGCGGAACGCTTCGGTGCGACCACCACGATCGATCCCACCAATGAAGACGTCGTGGCGGCGACGATGGCGTTGACCGAGGTCGGTGCCGACTATGCGTTCGAAGCGGCCGGCCGCGCCGCACTGGTGAACGTCGGTCTCGACGCAACGCGCGCCGGAGGCACCACGGTGTGCGTCGGCGCACCGCCGATCGACGAGAACATCACGATCGCGCCTGCGGTGCTGTTCACCGCCCAGGAGAAGAAACTGCTCGGCTGCCTCCTCGGCAGCAGCAACTCGTTGCTCGAGGTGCCGCGCCTGCTGTCGTTGTGGCGAGCCGGCCGCCTGGATCTCGAGGCCCTCATCACGACGCGACGGCCCCTCTCGGAGATCAACGAGGCGTTCGACGATCTGGCGGCAGCCCGCGGCGTGCGCACCGTTATATCCCTCTAGGAGCCTCGCTGGCTGGGGCGGGAATATACCCCCAGAGGGTATAGGTTCAACCGTTCATGACCACCGTTACATTGACCAACGACACCTTTACCGAGACCGTCGAGCGCGAGGGCATCGTCCTCGTGGACTGGTGGGCCTCGTGGTGTGGGCCGTGCCGCATGTTTGCGCCCGTGTTCGAAGGCGCTGCGGAACGGCACACCGACATCGTGTTCGGAAAGGTCGATACCGAAGCGGAAACCGACTTGGCCGGTGCCGCTCGGATTATGTCGATCCCGACGCTGATGGCATTCCGCGACGGCGTGCTGCTCTTCTCACAGGCCGGCGCGCTTCCCGAAGCGGCGCTCGAAGACCTCATCAGCCAGGTCCGTGCGCTCGACATGGACGAGGTTCGCGCCCAGATTGCCGCGCCGAGCGAGCAGAGCTAACGCGGTACTTCTTGCGGCGCGGGGTTGAGCGGCGCGAATTCCGGCAGTGGGTCGAGCGGTTCGGGATCGTCGTCGGCGATGTTGCCGCCGACACCGAACAAGTGCTTTGTCCATACGAGGTACACGAGTATCGCAAGGTTCACCACCAACGCGCCGACACGCACGAAGGTGATCCTCACGATGAGTTCGTGTATCTCGAACGGGAGGAAGCCGGCCGTCGCCAGCGCGGTGAGATATTCGGCCCAGCGTCGTTCCAGCCACAAGCCGACGGCTTCGAACGCCGACACCACCGCGTACGCGCCCGCGAACGCGGCGAGCATGAGCAACGAGTGGGGGCGCACCTGCGCGAGCCGCGATAACAGCGCGGCGATCAGGCCGTGGGTGCTCGCGCCACCCTGACCGTGGCGCGCGCTCGTGAGCGCCTGCAACATGCCGGTCGCCCACCCGTGGACTGCGTCGAGCCGCCAACGCAACGCGAGCGCGGCGATGCCCACCGCCGCGAATGCGATCGCGTGTACGCCGCGATCGACGGCGATGACGCGCAACACGATTGCTTGGCGCAGCGCGCGGCCCCGGCGGGGCCGCGCCAGATCCGCGACCGACTCGACTGCGAGGCCGGCACCGTTGGACGGGGCGTCGGCCACCACCCATGAGGCACATCGCAAGCACTGCGCGAACCGACGACCGTCGCTGGTCGCGCGGGCGAGCACCCTGTGACGCTCATCGAGTGGGTCGACGGATGCGCCGGGCAGCACATGACCGCGCCACGCGCATACGAGAAGCTCGGGCCGGCGCAGCGGATGTTCCATCGTGCGGAGCGTACGGCCCACGCCGGCGCGGAGGTGCGTTCTTCGTGTGTACGGTTCGACCATGCTTGATCATCTGTCGATCCAATGCGCGGACACTGACGCCAGCTCCCGTTTCTACGACGCGGTGCTCGTACCGCTGGGCGGCGAACGAGCGATGGACTTCGGAACGGTGATCGGTTACGGCGTGAGTGGCCGTCCGACGTTCTGGATCGGTCCACTCGACGGCGGCACTCCCAACCGCGAAGTGCACGTCGCGTTCGCGGCCGGTGATCGAGCCGGGGTACGAGCATTCTTCAACGCCGCTCGTGCTGCGGGCGCTGAGGTGCTACACGAACCGCGCGTGTGGCCCGAATACCACCCGAACTACTTCGGCGCGTTCGTGAGAGACCCCGACGGCAACAACGTCGAGGCGGTGTGCCACCTCCCCGAGGCGTAGCCCGGCCTCTCGACGTCGACAGCGACGCGATCTTGCATGTGTCGAGACGGGCAGCTCCCCGCAATTAGCTTGTAACAACGACAACGACCGAGCCGCCGACGACGCCGGCCGCCAGCGCTCCTCGAATCTCGCTGCGGTACCTGCCCGGCCTCGACGGGTTGCGCGCGCTTTCGGTGCTTGCCGTGCTCGTGTACCACCACGCGGCGATTGGCGGTCATTCGCAGGGTGCCGCGCCGGGCGGGTTCCTCGGCGTCGAGGTCTTCTTCGTCGTCAGCGGCTACCTGATCACGTCGCTGTTACTTGCCGAGCGACGCCGCACCGGGGCCATCTCGGTCCGACGGTTCTGGTTCCGTCGCGCCCGGCGGCTGTTGCCCGCACTCGGAGTGCTTCTCGCGATCGTCGTCGCGTACGCGCTTCTGTTCCTACCCGACGCAATCGGCACGCTCAAAGGCGACGTCCTCGCCTCGTTGACGTACACGAGCAACTGGTGGCAGATCGTTGCGCACCGTTCGTACTTCCAAGACATCGGGCGACCCGACCTCCTGAAGCACTTGTGGTCACTCGCCATCGAGGAGCAGTTCTACCTGTTCTGGCCCCCGCTGCTCGCGTTTGGTCTCAGCCGTTTGGGGCGGCGGCGACTCATGCTCGTGATGCTCAGTGTCGCCGCGGTCTCCGCGATCTGGATGGCGGTGCTCGCGCGTGGCAGCGCCGATCGCGCGTACTACGGAACCGACACGCGTTTGTCGGGTTTGTTGCTGGGATCCGTCATGGCGTTCGGGTTCGCGCCGTATCGCATCCGCGGTTCCGCGGGTCGCGGCGCTCGCGCCGCGCTCGATGCCGTCGGCGTCCTCGGTGTGCTCGGATTGCTCTTCGCATTCCGTCACTACGCACTCGTCCCTGGCGCGCACGAGGCGGCTGTGTTCCACGGCGGTTTCCTGTTCGTCGACATCGCGACCCTTTTCGTCATCGCGGCCGCAGTCCACCCTGTGTCCGACCTCGGCGCGCTGCTCGGCTGCAAACCGATGCGTTGGATCGGTCTGCGCTCGTACAGCCTGTATCTCTGGCACTATCCGATCTTTGCGATCACGCGGCCCGGCGGCGCGAGTGCGGGTGGCGACTTCGAGCACTTCTTCCAGCTCACGGGATGGCCGGTGTTCGTGCTCCGCCTCGGGTTGTCGTTCGGCGCCGCGGAATGTTCGTACCGCTACATCGAATCGCCCATCCGCCGCGGTGAGCTGGGCCGCTGGGTCACTCAGGCCCGCGAGGCGACGAAATCGCGTTGGCGGGTCGTCGTTCGAGGTGCGGCCGTCGGCGTCCCGGTTGTGCTGACAGCATCGCTGCTCGCGGCCGGATTGGCGACGGCCCAGCCCGAGCCGGTGTCGATCCCCGGGCTCACGGCTGCGTCTTCGCATCACGGCGCCGCGAATCAGCCGGATCCCTCCGCCCTCGCCGGGCTGCGAGCCACTGCCGGGACGGTCACCGAAACCGCCACGACCGTTCTCGCGCCCGTAGCCGAGCGCAAGGTTGCCAGGGCGGTGGCCACGACGCCGCCGACCACCAGCAAGCCCGTCACCCGCAAGCCCGTGCGCGCGCCGGTCCGCCACCCGGCCCCCACCGTCGCGCCGACGACCGCACCGCTACGCCTTCCGTCGCCCGTACTCGCGATCGGCGATTCAGTGATGCTCGGTGCGCGCGGCGCGTTGCAGCGCGACATTCCCGGCATTCAGGTAGATGCAGCGGTGAGCCGGCAGTTCTGGGACGCGATCTCGGTGTTGCAGCAGTACGCGCGTTATGGCGCACTCCCCCAGACCGTCGTCATCCACATGGGAACGAACGGCGCGTTCAGCGACGCGCAGTTCGACCAGATGATGGGTGTGCTCGGCCGTAGCCGTCGGGTCGTGTTCGTCACGGCGCGCGAACCGCGCAGTTGGGAAGGCCTGGTGAACGCGCGTCTCGTGGCCGGTTGGAAACGGTGGCCGAACTCCACCGTGATCGACTGGCATGGCTACGCCGGTCCGCACGCCGACTGGTTCGTGGGCGACGGGATCCACCTCACCAGCCTCGGCCAGCAGGCCTACGCTGACTTCGTGCGCGATTCGATTGCACTCCGGTAAGCCGGAGATCCTCGTCTTCGACGCCTGACCTCGGTACCGTTCCTCGTGTGCCCGACGGCGAAGAGACGCAGGGCGCAGGGCGCGACGAGCGGCAGGGCGTAGGGCGCGACGAGCGCCAGGGTGAACTCGCAAAGACCGAGCATCTCCTGCTCGACGAGCTCACCGACCGTCTCGACACACTGAAACTGTTCCGGGTCGACGACGAACAGCGCGCCGGCGCGATCCTCGAACAGTTCGGTGCGAAGGGCAAGGTCGAGTCGGAAATGCTCGACCAGCTCGCCGTGCGCGCGCCGTTGCAGTATCCCGACCGGTTCGAAGAAGCGCATCGCACGGCGATGCGCGCGCTCGAAGTCTTCGATCGCAACGCAGCGCGGGCGCCGTCGAACCTCGGGGTCGGGCCGCTACAACCCGTCGCGTCTTTCGTGGTGCAGCTGTTGATCCGTGTCATCGTGCGCGACTACCAGAAGACGGTGATCGAGCAGACACGCGAGCTGTACGCGCGACGCGAGGCGACAAGTGTGAAAGGCAGCCCGGAGTTCGGAATGTTGCGCCTCGCTCGCTGGCAAGCCGACCGACTCGCACCCGGCTTGCAGAAGAAGTCGCTCGGACTCCCTACGTTTTTGCTCGGAGGTGCGGCGCTGTCGGGCGTGGGGTCGCTGCTCCAGGGTCTCCTCGTGTCCGCGGCGCACAACAAGATCGTGTTGTTGGTGGTTGCCGCGGTGTTCTCGGCTCTCGCACTGGCCGGGTTCTGGTGCATCCTCAAAGCTGCTGCGATTGCCCGCCGTCGCACGCGGATCGCGCTGGATCAGCCGCTGCGCGCGTTGTGGGAGACGATCGGAGCTGCGGGCCGACCGCCACGAGACCAGAGCCGGCAGTTCGCGACCTACGCGGTGATCCTGCTCGCGCTGGCGTGGATCGTGGTGCCGATCGCGATCACCGCGGCCTTGAAGATCCGTTGAAGGCTGCGGCGTGGTCACGCGGACCGGGGTGTCGCGAGCTCCCGCGCTGCCTCGTAGCGGTCGAGCCACGGTAGGAACGCTTCGAGCGGCAGCGGTCCGCTCAGGTGATACCCCTGCGCGTATTCGCAGCCGAATTTCCCGAGCGCCTGCCACGTCTGCAGGTCTTCCACACCTTCGGCAACGACCGACAGCGAAAGGTTCGCGCCGAGGTCGATAATCGAGCGAACGATCATCGTGTCGTCGGCGCTGTGTTGCATGTCGGTGACGAAGCCGCGATCGATCTTCACCTCATCCACCGGAAGCCGCTTCAGGTACGACAGCGAGGAATAGCCGGTCCCGAAGTCGTCGACCGACAGCCGCACACCCATGTCGTGCAGCCGCATGAGCAACTCGATGGTGCGCACCGGGTCGGTCATGACGCTGCTCTCGGTGAGCTCGATCGTGAGGAGGTGCGCCGGTACCCCGTGGTCGGCGAGCAGCGTGGCAATGTCGTCGGGCAATCCCATATCGAGCAGTGAGCGCGCCGACACGTTCACCGCGACCCCGATGTTGTGCCCGGCGGCGCGCCATGCCGCGCATGCGGCAACGCCCATCGACAGCACCGACAGCGTGAGCGGGCGGATCAGATCGCTGCGTTCTGCCGCGGGCACGAACGCGTCGGGCAGCAGCGTGCCGCGGTAGGGGTGTTCCCATCGCACCAGCGCTTCGACTGCGGCCACGTCTCCCGTGCGGAGCTGTGCCTTCGGTTGCACGTGCACCGTCAGTTCGCCCCGCGCGATCCCCTGGCGCAGTTCGCCGAGCAGCGCGAGGTCTTGCGGGCTGCCGTGATCGAGCCCCGAGTCGTACATACAGATCCCGACGCCGGTCGCTTTGGCGGCGTACATGGCGAGGTCGGCGCACTTCAAAAGTTCCGACGAGTCGGCGGCGTGTTCGGGAGCGAGGGCAACACCGATGGACGCGCCGACGTCGAGCGTGATGTCTTCGAGGAGGAACGGCCTTTCGAGCGCGGCGAGAAGTTCGCGCGCGACCTCCACGACGTCGTCGGGATCGAAGGCATCGGGCAGCAGCACGGCGAACTCGTCACCACCGAGACGGGCGACAGTGGCGCCGGGCCGCAAGGCGGCGACGAGTCGTTGCGACACGTCGACGAGGAGATCGTCGCCCTGCTGGTGGCCGAGCGTGTCGTTCACTTCCTTGAACCGGTTCAGGTCCATGATCATCGCTGCAACACCGATGCTCTCGCCGCTCGCCTGGCGCTGCATCGCCTCGCGCAGTCGGTGTCGTAGGAACACTCGGTTCGGGAGGCCAGTGAGCGCGTCGTGCAGCGCTTCGTGCCGTAGCTGGTCGATCAGCCGGCCCTTCTGCAACGCCACGCCGGCATGGTTCGCGACGGTTTCGAGCAACTGCGCGTCGGATTCGTCGAAGGTGCGTACTGCTCCCATGCGGTCGGCGACGCAGAGCGTTCCCACCACACTGTTCTCGCCGTGCAACGGCATGACGATGGCCTCGCGGTAGCCCCGCCGCTCGAGATACGTGCGGCGAAGCGTGTCTTTGCTTTCACGCGACACCAACGCGGGTTCACCGCGGAGCACGGTGCGTTCGAGGTCGTCGAGATGGTTGGTGTCGGGCGAGTGCACGAGTCTGCCGCTCGGGCTCAGCACGACGCGCATGCCGGGCGTCCCGTCGTTCGACACGAACGTCGCGGCGGCTTGTTCGGCGTGCAGCAACTCCCGCGCTTGTTCGAGCACGTGGCGCAGGACGTCGTCGCCGTCGGGTGTGGTGGTCACGACCTGGCTGAACTTGTAGAGCCGTTCGAGGCTGAGGTGGCGTTCGTTGAGGCGCGCGTAGGCGCGGAATCCCATGACGAGCACCACGCCCGCGGCTGCGAGTAACCAGGCGATTCTGGCGTCCTCGGCGAGTGACGTCACGGCGATGAGACCGAGCGTCGCGACTGCCGCCGACATCGCTGCGCTGGACACCGCCTCGCGCACGATCTCGCGCCGGTCGAGCCGCGATTCGAACGAACCGATCACGAAGGTGAGGAGCGCACCGTCGAAACAGCCGAACGCAGCCGTCGCAGCGAAAGCCGCGAGCCAGCCGCGCGGACCCAGCACGTCGCCACCACCGACGACCGCCCGGAACACCGCCACCGCGATCATGAGGTCCATCGTGAACATCGCAGCGTTGAACGCGAGCTTGAGCGCGCTGCGGTGCCGTCGGTGGAACACGATGACGAGGAGACCAACGAGCCGCGCGAGCAGCATCGTGTGCGGAGTTGCGTAGAACAGCCCGAGTACGAGCGGGATCTCGCTCAATGAAACGGTTTGGGCCTCGCGTCGCACCTGTACGTGAAGCACGAAGATCTCGGCGACCGCGAACATGGCCGCGAGCAGCCACAGCGGGAACGAAACGCGACCCGAGGGCGCGGCAAGGTCGCGCAACCAGAACCACCAGGCGATCGCGCCGACAGCCAGGCTCGCGACGATCACGCCGATCACCGGAGCGTGCCGGTCGGCGTTGGCGCGACTACTCGTCTGCATCTCGGCTCCTACGCCGGCGCGCGCCGGCGGTCAACTCCATTGCCCTACTGCCCAGTCGCCCCCGTCGAAGTTCGATGCCGACCACAGCGAGTCGGCCCAGCGCCGGCCGGACCAGTTCGCGTCGGCCCAACGGCGCCCGGCCCAGTTCGCGTCGTTCCATTCCGCGCCGGTCCATGCGGTTCCGGCCCACGACGTCGATAGCCAGTCGGCACCGGCCCAGCGCCGGCCGTTCCACGTCCCGTCGACCCAGCTCGTGCCCGCGTCCTCTTCGGCGGCGCGCTGCGTGGTGTCGTAGGTCGCGCCGAAGATGTCGATCTCGCCGGTGAGGGGCACTCCGTCGAGCACGAGTTGTTGTGGGCCGCGCGCCGCGTCCAGCGAACCGGTACCGGTGGACTGAGGCCACGACTGCACCTCCGGGACGGACGCGTGCATCGCGCGCCGGAGGTTCAACAGACCGTTGCCGGCCGCCTCTGGGCCGGCGTCGAGTGGCCGCGCCGTTCCTGTGAGCAGTGCCTTCACTTCATTGGGATCGAGGTTCGGGCGTTGCTGCAGCAACATGGCAACGGCGCCCGACACCACCGCGGCGGCTTGCGACGTTCCGCTCCCACGGAGGAAGCGATCGTTGATCGAACCCGCGCCGCGGCCGTAGATGTCGTCGATGTGCGATCCGGGAGCGCGCAGGCTCTGCACGTGCGCGCCCGGCGCCACGAGGTCGGGGTTCCGGTGCCCGTCGCCGCGGCTCGAGTAGTCGGGAATGACGTCGTCGCTCGTCGAACGGGTTCCGTTGGCGTCGTCGGCGCCGACCGCGATCACCCACGGGTTGATCGCCGGGTCAGACAACCTTCCAGCCGTCGAGCCGCTGTTGCCTACTGACACGACGACGACGATGCCGTGGCGCCACGCGGCCTCGGCGGCGTACGAAAGCGGGTCGAGGTCCGCGGCTTGGAGCGACGGAGTTCCGAACGACAGGTTGATGACACGAATATTCAGGCCGTTGTCGTGTGCGTGCTGCACGACCCAGTCGATGCCCGCGATGACCTGCGACACATCGGTGGCGCCGTACGCGTCCGCGAGCTTGACGCTCACAATGCGCGCGTCGGGTGCGACCCCGAAGAACGGGCCGCTCTTCCAGGAGGAGTACTGCGGGTCTACGCCGTCGTCGTGCGCCGCGATGATGCCGGCCATGTGCGTGCCGTGACCGTACGTGTCCAGGTCGCGCAAGTGGGGGTTCTGCGATTCAAAGCTGAGGTCGGGGCCGTATACAACCTTGCCGGGGGTGTCGAGGCCGGCGACCGGGTCGACGCCCGAATCGAGGAGCGCGACGTCGACGCCGTCGCCGGTGGTCGAGGACCAGAAATCACGAGCTCCGATCACGTTGGTGATCGCGTACATCGAGTTCGGGTCGGAACCGGCGTCGTACGTGCCGCGGCCGCCGTAACCGTCACTCGCGAGCCGGACATGCGCGTCCGCGGTGACGTTCGCGATGGTCGCGATCCGGGTCGCAGCCATCGCCGCGGTCGGGGTCATCCGCACGACGGCTTCATCGATGCCGCGTAGCTCCCGCGTCACCGTCGCGCCGGCGCGTCCCAAGTCCGCGGTAGCCGCGTCGATCTCGCCCGGCAGTGCGCGAACGACGTACGTGCGCGCAGCAGCGGGTGACGCGAGCGCACGAGCAGGCATCCAGCGGCCGGCAACAGCCGTCGACATCACTGCCGCGAACAGGCAGGCGCGGAAGCGCCGGGACCTATGTATCGAATGGATGTTCAATGTGTCCTCCCCCCACAAGTGCTCAGCGATGTCCCGCGGCACCGAGGCCGCAGAACCTCATCGCCAAGCCCCAATGGCCCATGCCCCGCCCGTCCAACGTCGCCCCGTCCAGTCGTCGTTCGTCCACCGCCGGCCCGCCCACGTCGACATGGTCCACGTGGCCGGTGCCCATGTCTGTGACGTCCACGAGCTCCCGCTCCACCCCGTGCCCGTCCACGCATTGCCGTTCCACGTGCCGTCGGTCCATGACGTCCCGAGGCCGGCTGCGGTGGCCCAAAGGCTGCCAATCCACGGCGCGCCGAAGATGTCTTGTTCGCCGGTGAGCTCGACGTCGCCGTCGGTCACGTGCGCGCTACCACGCGCCTTCTCGATGCTGCCGATGCCCGTGCCGTCCAGCGTGAGTGGTTGCGACGCGTTCCGATCGAGCTTGCCGAGTTCGGCGCGACGCACCTGCACACTCCCACTACCGCGGTACGTGAATCGCACCGACTTGAGCGGGACCGCCTTCAACATGAACGCCCGCTTCACTTGATCAGGCGTCGCCGTCGGGTAGCGCTGAAGGAACAGCGCGACCGCGCCGGCCGTGATCGCCGTGGCTTGCGAGGTGCCGCTGCCGCGCACGAAACGCGTTCCGACCTGCGCGTCGGGGTATTGGGTGTCGACATAGGAGCCCGGGCTACGGAGTCCGAGCACATGCACGCCGGGCGCGACGAGATCGACGTGGCGTCTCGTGTTGCCGCGAGTCGCGAACGACGGCACGGTGTCGTCGCTAGGGGTGATCGTGCCTCCGGGGTCGGAGGCACCGACCGCGAGCACGAGCGGGTCCATCGCGGGGTCGGCGAGCACCTTGCGCGACGTGCCGTCGTTGCCGCCCGCGACGACAACGACAATGCCCGCGCGCCACGCGCGTTCGGCGGCGTATGCGAGCGGGTCGATGCGGTAGTCCTGGGTGCTGTCGGTGCCGAACGAGAGGCTCAGGACGCGAATGTTGAACCCGGGTTCGTGGCGGTGCTGCACGACCCAATCGATGCCGGCGATCACCTGCGACACGTCGGCGGCGCCGTCCGCGGCACCGATCTTGATGCTCACGACCCGCGCGTCGGGCGCAACGCCCGTGAACACCGTCGGGTCGGCGTAAGCGGCCGGTGCGGCGGGCGCGTCACGTCCGGCGATGAGCGACGCCATGTGCGTGCCGTGACCGAAGCCGTCGAGGTTGGTGAGCGTCGGGTCCTGCGAGTCGAACGAGAGGTCGGGGCCGTTCACCACGTTGCCGCTCGTGAGTCCCGGTACCGGGGAGACGCCCGTGTCGATCAGCGCGACGTCGATGCCTTGGCCGGTGTAGCCGGCTTTCCAGGAGTCCTGCGCGCCGATGATCTGTGTGATCTCGTACAGCGATCCTTCGTCGGCACTCGGGTCGTAGCCCAGCGTCGGATCGACACTCGTGAAGTGCAACGGCGCGTCAGGTGTGACGCCGGCGACGTCGGGTGAGCGGCGCAGTTGCGGAATCGCGCTCGGGCTGATGCGCACCACGACGCTGTCGGCGATGGGGAGCACGCGCACGACGTGGCCACCGGCGGCCGCGAGTGCGCCTGATACCGCACGCTGGTGTCCCGGCATTGCGCGCACGATCATCGTGACCGTGCGGTAGGGATGGGTCGTCGCGCTACTGGCTGACGTCGTGCCGGTAAGGAGAAGGGCCGCGGCCGCGCTGCCCAGAACCGCCGTGCCAACAATTCGCCATGCCTCGCAACGCATGGTCCCCCCCAATTGAGGACTCCTGGGTGCCGGTGGCACCTTCGGAAAAAGCCACATCGTCCGGTCGGGAGCGGGGTTGAGGAATTCACCGCGCAGAACATCTGATTGACCGCTTTGCGCAGGTATTGGCCGACGATCCTTGAACGGCGTACGCGGCTGGATGAGACTCGCCCCCAAAGGCGGCCGCATGTGTCGGTCGTCGGGGGGAGCAACACGATGAGGCGTGGTGTGTGTTTTGTCGCGGCGATATGTGCCGCAACGAGTGGGATCAGCGCATTCTCCGGCGGCGTCGCGCATGCCGACGGTCCAGGGGTCGGGAGCCCGTGGATCGTGAGCGTGGGCGACTCGGCGATCTCGGGTGAAGCGGGGCGATGGGCCGGCAACACCAATGGTGATTCCAACAATGTCGACGCGCTCGGTGGGAGCGCCTACTACGACAACGCCACGAACACGGCCGAGACGATCCCGGGATGCCACCGGTCGAAGTCGGCGGAAGTGTTCATCGGGAACGGCGTGAGCGGCCGCAACCTCGCCTGCTCGGGCGCGCGTACCTACACGCAGACTCCCGGCTCGGGCGACTTCAAACCTGGCCTCGACTTCTTCTCCGATTCGAGTGGCCATCAGGGCCAGGCGTTGATGCTGCAACAGTTCGCGGCGACCCACAACGTCAAGACCGTCGCGGTGCTCATCGGCGCAAACAACTTCGGCTTCGCTGACATCGTCCAAACCTGCGTCACCGACTGGCTTACGTCGCCGTCGTGGTGGCCGAACTACTGCAACGACGATTCCAATGTCACGTCGTATTTCACGGCGTCGTACGTCTCGGCGCAGGTCAGCGCGATCAAGGGCGCGATCCTCAACGTCCGCCAGGCGATGCTCAACGACGGTTACACGGACACGTCGTACAAGATCGTCGTGCAGACGTACGCGTCGCCGATCCCGAACGGGTCGGGCTTCCGATACTCGCAGTCGGGCTGGACGCGGCAATCGACCGGCGGGTGTGGGCTCTGGAACGCCGACGCGAACTGGGCCAACAGCACGGCGATACCGACGATCGACAACTCGGTCAGGAACGGCGCCGCGCAGACCGGCTTGTCGAACCTCGTCGTCCTCGATGAGCAGAATGCGCTCGTCGGGCGCCGGCTGTGCGAGAACACGGTCGGGTTGCTCGAGGAGAAGGGGCTCGCCAACTGGCACAGCGCCGGTGCGGCCGACAAGTCGGAGTGGGTCAGCCAAATCCGTACGACGTCGACCCTGTTCGGGCCCTACCAGCTGCAAGAGGACGCGCACCCGAACTACTGGGGACAGCTCGCGCTGCGGAACTGTCTACGCCAGGCGTACAACAACGGTGCGG
>JAODBJ010000128.1 GCA_025463905.1 Actinomycetes bacterium | reverse complement strand
CCTGAGGCATGTCACTCCTTGAGCAAAGCAGTTGCCGTGGAGTGCCGCCGGCCTTTGCAGGCGTAGCTAGAGAGCCGAACCGCCGGCCGAGGGCACGCTGTGGTTGGTTGGGCTGTCCATGCGTGTCCTCCCTCTAGAGCCGAGAACCCGAAAACGTAACATCGGGCGCAGCCTTTCGCTCGACTTCGCTCGAAACGCTGGCGACGGCGACGCCGGGTTCGAACAACAAGCGTCGCTTGATCGCGAGCGCGTGGTGATTGTGCAGACCTTGTTGGTACCACCGCGGCACGACCTCGCCGATCACGACGGTCACGATGTCGGCGCCATCGTCGCGAATCGATTCGACCACGGCTCGCAGGGGCGCCGCGACTTCGCGGAGCGGCGACGGAATGATTTCCAGCGCGATCGGCACTTCTGCGTCGCGCCAGGCCCGCGCCACCGCGTCGGCGTCGTCGGTGATACCGGCGATGTGCACGGCCCGCATCTCGGTCGGTTGCAGCAGGCGGGCGAAGGTCAAGGCGTCGCGCGTACCGGCATGTACGCCCGCCACCGGCACGACCACGACGTGACGGCGAACGGTCCTCAGAATCATCGTCTCGTCGGCCG
Organism: Actinomycetes bacterium; assembly: GCA_025463905.1. GTDB lineage: Bacteria > Actinomycetota > Acidimicrobiia > IMCC26256 > PALSA-610 > JAODBJ01. The sequence continues at coordinate 5,507 of JAODBJ010000128.1, read as the reverse complement.
GAACGGTAGGGACGTTCACGACCACTACTTCGCGTTCGAACAGCAGGGCCGCCTTCAATCGCAGCGCGCGGTTGTGGCGGAGCACATGCCACCACTTCGACGCTTCGATGACTTCTGGGATCACGACCGCGAGCGTCCGGTCGGGATGCCGGCTGTGCATCGCGTGCACGGCTGCCCGTGCCGAGCGCACCAATCCCTTCGCCGCCGACTCGAACACGACTTCCTTGCCGTAGCGCGCCCAGAATGCTGCTGCGAGGCTCCGCGACGGAGTCCCGAGGTGCACACAGCGGATTCGGTCGGGTGCAATCGAATTGATGTACGCCATCGCGCGATCGAGGCCTTCGTCGACCCGTCTGACGAGCACGAGCATGTCGAGTCGGCGGTCCGACGGTGGCGCGGCAGACGCCGGCGCGCTCCAGGTGCCGCCGGGAACGTCCTCCGGAGTGCGACGATCTTCGGTAGTGCTCAGAACTTCAGGTTCCGCGACAAATCGTCAACGACTCGTCAACGCCTCACACCCCCGCGTCAAGATCGCGTCAAGATGCCGTACCCGTTCCGCTTCGCCCTAGCGCTCGTCGTCGTCGGCGGCGGCGCCGCGATCGCGCGCGCGACCGGTGCCGACCTCGCGGCGGCCTCGTTGCTCCTCCTCGTGGCCGTCGTCGCGACGTCATTGCTCGGGCTGCCCGTCGGTCTTTTCTCCGCGGCGGTCGCGTTCGTGACGCTCAACTGGTTCTTCACCCCACCGCGCGGTTCGTTCCGCATCGATTCCGGCGACGACTTCGCCGCGCTCGTTGTGTTCGTGCTGTCAGCGGCGATCGTCGGCACAGTCGTGCACCTCCTCGACCGCGCGCGCCGCGACGCGCAACGGCGGGCCGACGAGACCCATCTGCGGCTCGATCTTACGAACCGGTTGGTGGAAGGCGCCGACCTCGAAGCTGCACTCCCCGACATTGCATCATCGTTGCGGCGCCTGTTCGAGCTCACGACGTGCCGGATGCAGGTCGGCGCGATCGACGTCACGTCAGGAACGCCGGTGCCGGGCGACGCCGCGCACGTACACATCGCGGCCGGCCCACTCGTTGTCGACGCCGAAGCCCGCCGAACCCTCGCGCCGGCCGACCGTGACCTACTGGAGGCGCTCGTCGCGGGCGTCGGTACCGCGATCGATCGGCTCCGGTTCGAAACCGAAGCGCGCGAGGCGACGGTGGCCGCGGAGGTCGGTGCAACCCGAGCCGCGTTCCTTTCGGGCGTCAGTCACAACTTGCGGACGCCGCTCGCCGCGGTGAAGGCGGCCGCGTCCACGCTGCTCGCGCCCGACGCGCAACTCACTCCCGACGACCGCGAAGAACTGCTGCACATGATCCGCGACGAGAGCGAGCGACTCGAGCGCCTGGTTCGTAACACGCTGGCGTTGAGCCGTATCAAGGGCGGCGTGATGCAGGTACGGCTCGAAGAAGTAGACGTGAGCGAGTTGGTCGGTATCGCGTTGCGGCGAGTCGCACCCCTCGCGACGCATCATCATCTGATGGCGAGCGTTCCCGAAGATCTCCCTCCCGTGCGGGTCGATTCGCTCCTCATCGAGCACGTGTTCCTGAACCTGCTCGAGAACGCGCTGCGCTTCGCGCCGCCCGGCTCCGAGATCCTGGTAACTGCGAACCAGGACGCCGACGGCGATCTGGTCGTGAAGGTCGTAGACCACGGGCCGGGCGTCTCCGTTGCCGACCGCACCCGCATCTTCGACGACTTCACCACGGGTGGCGCGAGGGGCGAGGGCGGCGGTTCCGGACTCGGCCTCGGGATTGTGCGCTCGCTTGTCGGCGCCCACGGCGGTACGGCGTACGTCGAGGACACGCCCGGCGGCGGCGCGACGTTCGTATGCACGTTCCCGCAGGAGCGCCCATGACCACCGTGCTCGTCGTCGAAGACGACGGCGCACTGCGCCGCGCGCTCGGCCTGAGCCTGCGCTCGCGTGGGATCGAAGTGCTCGATGTCGCGACGGGTGAGCAGGCGTTGAACGTTGCCGCGGACGGCCGCGCCGACCTGATCGTGCTCGACCTCGGGCTTCCCGACATGGACGGCGTCGACGTGCTCAAACGCTTGCGCTCGTTCACAACGGTGCCGGTGATCGTGCTCACGGCGCGCGACCGCCAGGCCGACAAGGTGCGCGTCCTCGACGCCGGCGCCGACGACTACGTGACGAAACCGTTCGACCCCGAGGAACTCCTCGCGCGCATCCGGGCTGCGCTCCGCCGAAGCCCCGACGCCGAGACCGGCCCGGTCGTGGTGCGCGTCGGCGACCTCGAGATCGACCTGTCGCGCCGTCGCATCACCCGCGACGACGAACCGGTTCACCTCACCCGCACGGAACTCCAACTGCTCGAACTGCTGGTGCGGAACCCGGAGAAGTTGCTCACCCAGGAGTACCTGTTGCGCGAGGTCTGGGGCGCGGGCTACGGCACCGAGACGAACTACCTGCGCGTGTACATCGGCCAACTCCGCAAGAAGCTCGGCGACGACGCGACCAACCCGCGCCTGATCGTGACCGAGCCCGGCATCGGGTACCGCTGGATTGCGGAGTAGCGCGGCGGCGACACAGCCGTGCAGAGAGGGGGGTGCAGGGAGCCGGCCCCAAGCCGACTCCCTGCGATGCGCGTGTATCAGCGACAACAGGACCGTACGCCGCGTCTGTTGCGACTGGGCGTCCCCGTTGTTTCGACCCTGTTACCGCGGCCTCGGAACAAAGATTTAGGCTGCACCGATGCCTCGAAATGTTGCCATCGTTCCGCACACGCACTGGGACCGCGAGTGGTACGAGCCGTTCCAGACCTTCCGGATCCGGCTCGTGACGCTGCTCGACCAACTGCTCCCGATGCTCGAACAAGACCTGTCGTACGCGCGCTTCCTCCTCGACGGCCAGACAATGGTCGTCGACGACTATCTCGAAGTGCGACCCGAAGCGCTCCCCGCCCTGCAGCGGCTGAGCGCGTCGGGACGCATCTCGGTGGGCCCGTGGATGGTCCTGATGGACGAGTTCATGGTGTCGGGCGAAACGATCGTGCGCGACCTGCAATTCGGGATGGCGCGCGGCGCTGCGTTCGGTGGCGTGATGCCGGTGGGCTACCTCCCCGACATGTTCGGCCACGTCGCGCAGATGCCGCAGGTTCTACGGCTCGCGGGGCTTCAGAACGCGGTCGTGTGGCGCGGCGTGCCGTCGGTCATCGATCGGAACGCGTTCTGGTGGGAGGCGCCGGATGGCAGCCGCGTTCGCGCCGAGTGGCTGTACGGCTCGTACTCGAACGGTTCGAACATCCCGCCCGACGCCAAGAAGCTCGTCGAGCTCACCAACGACTATGAAGCGGAACTCGGGCCGGCGTCCCTCGGCGACATGTTGTTGATGAACGGCACCGACCACCAACTGCCGCAGCCGTGGCTCGGGCGCGTCGTCGCCGAAGCCAACGGCATCCAGGACGACTACCACTTCGAGGTCACGTCGCTGGCCGAGTACCTCGCGACGCAACCGACCGACGGGCTTCCCAGCTGGCAGGGCGAACTCCGGTCGGGATCACGCGCGCACCTCCTGATGGGCGTGGCGTCGAACCGGGTGGACGTCCACCAACGCTGCGCGCACGCTGAACGCGCCATCGAACGGCGCGGTGAACCGCTCGCGGCATTGTTCCTCGAACCCGACCAGTACCCGCACCGGCTCCTCGAGCTCGGATGGCATGCGCTGGTGAGCAACAGCGCGCACGACTCGTCGTGCGCGTGCAGCGCCGACGAAGTGGTGGAGCAGGTGCAGGTCCGGTACGCCGAAGCGCGCCAGATCGGCGACGGCATCACGCGCGATGCGGTGCATTCGTTCGCGGCCCGTATCGATACGCCGCCCGCATCGACGGTCGTGGTCAATCCGACCGCACGGCCGCGCGGCGGCGTCGTGGAATGCACGTTGCCCGGACGGGGGCCGCTGCACTTCGTCGGCCCCGACGGCCTCGCGCGCCCGGCTCAGCTCGTCGGTGAATCACGCCGCGACACGCTCAACACGATCGTCGAAGGCGAGAAGGTCCGGTGGGTGCTGCACAACCTCCGCAACGCGGAAGAGGCGGGAGTGAAGCTCGCACGCGCCGAAGTGCGCCACGAAGCCGACGGCCATCACGTCGAGGTCGAACACGCCGTGATCGGCGAGCCGGGTGTCGACGCCACTGAGCTCTTCGAAAACATCGTGGAGTGGGGCAAGCGCAACGAACGCGTGCACTTCAAAATCATCGGCGCACCGATCCGTACGGTGCTGTTCGACAGCGGCGAAGTTGCCGGCTTTGGGTGGAAGACCTACCAGCCGGTCGAGGGCCAGGGCCCGCCCGGCACGGTCGCGGCAACCGACGCCGGTCTCGGCAACGAGCACCTACGGGTCGCGATCGACAGCACTGACGGCACCTACGCGATCAGCACCACCGACGGATTGGAGCTGCGCGGGCTCGGGCGTCTCGTCGACGGTGGCGACGGCGGCGATACGTACAACTACTCCCCGCCCGCCGCCGACGTCGTGATCGACCGGCCGGAGCGAGTGGAGGTCCAGGTCCTCGAACAGGGCCCGGTGCGTGCCCGCGCTCAGATCAGCTCGACGTACTCGTGGCCGACCCATGCGATCGGCGACGAGAACTCCTGCAGCGCGCGCAGCGATGATCGCGCCGACGTCACGGTGCACACGACGCTCGAACTCCGAGCCGGCGAACGGTTCTTGCGGGTGCACCACGAGTTCGACAACCCGTCACGCGACCACCGCCTCCGCGCGCACTTCCCGCTGCCCGCGCGGGTGAAGGGCTCCGACGCCGAGTGCGCATTCACCGTCGTGCATCGCGGCCTCACCGCCGAGGGTGGATCACAAGAATTCGGGCTGCCGACCTTCCCGTCGCGCCGGTTCGTCGACGCGAGCGACGGAAACAAAGGGCTCGCCCTCGTGCACGACGGCCTGCTCGAGTACGAGGTGGTCGAAGACGGCCGCGAACTCGCGCTCACGTTGATGCGCGCGGTCGGCTACATCTCACGCTCCGAACCGTCGCTCCGCCCGACTCCGGCCGGCCCGTACACGGTCGTGGAAGATGCGCAGATGCTCGGGCGACGCACGATGGATTACGCCGTGCTGCCGCATCGTGGCGACTGGCGCGCGGCCGACTGTTACGGCGCAGCGGATGCAGTGCTCGTGCCGCTCGAATGCACGCGGGCCGGAAGCATCTTCGGCGGATCGGAACCCATCGAGGGTTCGAAGCTGCGGGTCGACGGCGCTGAGGTGTCGGCGGTGCGGCGCGAGCCCGGCGGGTTCCTCGTTCGTGTCTTCCGCACCGACGCGACGGCGGGCGACGTCACCATCGAACGCGACGGCGCGCCGGCCAAGGGATGGATGGTCGATCTCACCGGCCGGCCGATGGAACCGTTCGAAGGCGCGGTGCGCCTCACGCCCTGGCAGATCGCCACCCTCCGCCTCGACGAGTAGCCCCGGGGGGCGTGCGTCGATA
>JAODBJ010000099.1 GCA_025463905.1 Actinomycetes bacterium | reverse complement strand
GACGCCAGCCCGAAAGGCCTGGCCAAGGCAGCCACCTGGCTGCAGGAGGTGCTGTCATGAACATCTTCGTCACTGGCGCGACCGGCGTGCTCGGCCGCAGCACGGTCATTGAGCTCGCGGAACGAGGTCATCACGTGCGCGGCGTTGCACGCTCCGACGCCAAAGCCGCATGGTTGCGCGAGCACGGCGTCGAACCTGTGACGGTCGACCTCTTCGACGCCGCGGCGGTGAAAGACGCGGTCGCGGAGAGCGACACCGTGCTGCACCTCGCGACCGCGATACCTGAGATGAAGCACATGCGTACTCCCGGCGCGTGGACCGACAACGACCGGCTGCGCACCGATACGACGCGCTATCTCGTCGACGCCGCGCTCGACCATGGCGTGCGCACGTTCGTCGCGGAATCGATCACCTTCTGCTATCCCGACCGGGGCGCCGAGTGGATCGACGAGCGGGATCCGTTCGGCGCCGAGGATGCAATGCGTTCCGTGATCGACCTCGAACGCGAGGTGTCACGCGTTTCGGCGGACGGAAACGACGCACGCGGGATCGTGCTGCGATTCGGCGCGTTCTACGGCCCCGACGCTCGATCGACCGACAAGATGCTCGGCGTCGCTCGGCGCGGCCTTGCCCCGTTTCTCGGCGCGCCCGACGCATACCTGTCTTCCATCCACACGGAGGACGCGTCGCACGCCGTCGTCGCCGCGCTCGACGTGCCGGCCGGCACCTACAACGTGTGCGACGAGCCGGTCGCCCGACGAGACGCAGCGGCCGCGTTCGCGGCCGCGTTCGGGTTGAAACGCTCCCGGTTCTTCCCGGGATTCGCGCAACGGCTCGTGATCCGAAGGTCAGGCAGTGCGCTGTTGCGGTCGCAGCGGGTGTCGAATGCAAAGTTCCGCGCCGCGTCGGGCTGGTCACCGCAGTTCGCGACCGTACGCGAAGGCTGGAACGCAGTCGCCGCACAACGGGCGGTAATGCAATGACCGCCCGTGCGACGAGAGTGGTGCTCGCCCTGCTTGCGCTGAGCGGTGCAGTGATCGGCGCATGGGCGACGTTCGCGCCGCGCGCGTTCTACGACCACTTCCCTGGCGGTGGCCACACTTGGGTCGCGCCCGACGGTCCCTACAACGAACATCTCGTGCGAGACGTCGGCCAGCTGAACCTGGCGCTCACGGTCGTGACGCTCTTCGCGCTCGTAGTGCTGAGCCGCCAACTCGTGCTCGCGACGGCGAGCGCATGGCTGGTCTACGGCGTGCCGCACCTCGTGTACCACCTGCGGCATCTCGGCCCGTTCAGCGGCAGCGACGTGGTGTCGATCCCCGCATCGCTCGCGCTCGGCGTTGCCGGAGCGCTGCTGCTGTTGGTCCCGGCGCGTTCTGGGGCGGGTGCTGCGCGCCCGTTGGAGCGCGCCTAGCGGCTCGCGTTCGGGCGCTTCCCGTGATTGGCTTTGTTGCGACGGGCCCGGAGTTTGCGCTTCTTCGTTTTCTTGCTCATCACCCGGAAAGCTATCGGAGAGCCGCCGGTACCCTGACCGGCCGTGGAGAACCTTGGCGTCGTCGGCTTCACGGGGGCCGGCGCGAACCGCCTTTTCAGCGCGCTCACCGGGCTGCCCGCGCCGAGTGAATACGAGGCCGCCGTGGGCGTAGCCACCGTCCCCGACGAGCGGCTCGACCGGCTGGCCGAAATGTCGCACTCGCTGAAGAAGGTGCCGACCGGTTTCGAGTTGGTGCACCTGGCGCTCACGGCCGGTGCCACACCGGGCGAAGGCTTGGGCGCCCGGGTGCTCGGATCGCTGCGCGACTGCGACGCGATCCTGGTGGTGCTGCGGGCATTCGTCGACGGCGGCGTCGCGCCCGACCCGGTCGGCGACCTCGCCGACTTGGAGCTCGAGTTCGTGATGGCCGATGTCGCGACCGTGGAGAGTCGCCTCAGCCGGCAGCGCCGGGCGGCCAAGGGCGACAAATCGCTCGCGCCCGAGATCGCGGCGCTGGAACACGCGCTCGACGTGTTGTCGGCCGGCGAACCGATCTCGCGGTCGAAGCTCACCGCCGAGGAGCGCGCCCTCCTCGCGCCCTGCTTCCTGCTGACCGTGAAGCCCAACCTCGTGGTGTGCAACACCGGCGACGAACTCGTCGCTGCGGAGGGCGCAGCGATCCCCGACGGAGCGCTGCTCGTACCGATCGACCTCGAAGCCGAGATCGCCGTCATCGACCCCGCCGACCGCGCCGAGATGCGCGAGTCGTACGGGATCGAGGAGCCGGCCCTGGACCGGGTCGCGCACGGTGCGTACCGCCTCCTCGGCCTCAGCACGTTCCTCACGACTGGCGACAAGGAGAGCCGCGCCTGGACCTTCCGCACCGGCGCGACCGCGCCCGAGTGCGCGGGCGTCATCCACTCCGACTTGCAGCGCGGGTTCATCCGGGCCGAGGTGATCTTCTGGCAGGAACTGCTGGAGATCGGCTCCTGGTCGAAGGCGCGGGAAGCCGGCCGCCTCCGGGTGGAGGGCAAGGACTACGTCGTCCAGGACGGCGACGTGCTGGAGATCCGCTTCAACGTCTGAGCTTCTGGGCTTCTGGGCTTTGAGCCGCGCTGAGCTGGCGGATCAGGGCCTGCTGCGTCGCGGGCCCTCCGGCTGCGGTACGTTGCCGCGGAGGCACATGGGGACGCGCGTACGCGTCGTGACCCGCCCGGAAGACGATGGCCTGGCTGGTTCGAGGTGAGGATGTGTTGGCGGCGGCGGAGCTGGCGCTGACGCGTCAGCAGCGGCGTCATGGACTCGTCGGCCGCGACGACCTCGACGGCGTGCTCGTGCTGCGCCCGTGCAAGCAGGTGCACACCTTCGGGATGAAGTTCCCGATCGACGTGGCGTTCTGCGACGGCGACGGATTCGTGCTCCACACGTGCACGCTCTCGCCGTGGCGGGTCTCGAAGCCGATCCTTCGTTCGCGTCTCGTGGTGGAAGCGCGAGCAGGCGCGTTCGACCGGTGGAAGGTGCGGCCGGGCGACGTGATCGAGGTGTGCGGATGAGCGCACCGCCCGACGTTCCAACTGGCGCACTCGTATTGGTCGCGACACCGATCGGCAATCTCGGCGACGTGTCAGAGCGTGCGATCGCAGCCCTTGCTTCCGCCGACGTCATCGCCGCCGAAGACACGCGTCGCACACGTTCGCTGCTCACCCACCTGGACATCAAGAGCGCAGCCCGTCTGCGGTCTGTCCACGCGCACAACGAGCGGACCGAAGCGCGTCACATCGTGGAGCTGGTGCGCGCCGGGAAGCGGGTCGTCTACGTGACGGACGCGGGCATGCCCGGCATCGCCGATCCCGGTGAACGGCTCGTGCGCGCCTGCATCGACGCGCAGGTCCCGGTCGAAGTCGTACCGGGCCCGAGTGCATTGCTCGCCGCGCTGGTGCTCTCCGGGCTGCCCACGAGCCGGTTCCGCTTCGAAGGCTTCCTTCCGCGCAAGGGCACTGCCCGCGCGCAACGCCTCGGCGCCATCGCCGCGGCCGACAGCACGGTCGTGATCTACGAGTCGCCGCACCGAGTCGTCGCGACGTTGCAAGATCTCGAAACCGTGCTCGGGCCCGATCGTCCGGTCGCGGTTGCCCGCGAGCTGACGAAGCTGTTCGAGGAGGTCGCGCGCGGCGGAATCGCAGACGTCGTACGGCAATTGGGCGCGAAGGCCGAAGCCCGAGGCGAACATGTGATCGTGATCGGTCCGGGAACCCGCGACGAACACGTCGGCGACGACCTGCTGTTGCAGGCCGTCACCGAACTGATGGCCGACGGAACGAGCGCGCGCGACGCTGCCGCGTCAGTGGCACGCGAACTCGGCGTTCCTCGCCGGCGCGCGTACGACGTCGCGTTGCGCGTGCGCGCTAGCTCTCGGGCGTAGGGCTCAACGACGCGACGCACGCTGCGCATATGTGCTTGGCGCGTAGGGGCCGGAGCCCGTCACGCTCGCCGCACACCGCACACGCGGGTTCGAGTCGTTGAAACACCAACTGTCCGTGCTCGACATGGATGTCGAGCAAGTCGCCTTCCTTGATGCCGAGCAGACGACGCAATTCCGCGGGCACAACGACTCGTCCGAGTGCGTCGATCCGGCGGGCGGTGCCGATTGGCTCCCCACCGGTCGATCGCAGCCGTTGCCGCGCAACGCCTTCGTGCTCGCCCGCATCCGGCACGGCGATCATGTCCCGTGCCAAGGTCGCGAACGGGTTGCTTGTGTCACGTTCTCTCCCGGTGCAGCGTCTGTCGGATCGACCTGGTTAGTCCCACCGACCTCGACGTCCACCGCCCTGGACGCAACCCGGCCTAATCGGCCGGTGAAGCCCGTCCCGCGGAGACTACATGGGAATTGCGCGGCCCGAGTGGTCTCGTACATTGCATGGACGGCCTGCGCGGCCACAATGGGTTCCCCGCACAGGATCCACTGAGGATCAATGTCTTCGTTCTATGTCACGACGCCCATCTACTACCCGAACGACGTGCCGCACATCGGCCACGCCTACACGACGGTCGCGGGCGACGTCCTCACCCGCTGGCGGCGGATGTTCGGCGACGACGTCTTCTTTCTCACCGGCACAGATGAACATGGGCTGAAGATTCAGCGCGCCGCCGAGGCCAACGGCATCACGCCCCAGCAGATGGTCGACCGCACAAGCGCACAATTCCAGGAGACGTGGCGTCTCCTCGACATCGCGAACGACGACTTCATCCGCACCACCGAGCCCCGCCACTACGCCGGGGTCTCGCAGTTCCTCCAGACGGTGTACGACGCCGGCGACATCGAACTCGGCACGTACGAAGGCCTCTACTGCGTTTCGTGCGAGGCGTACTACAACGAAGACGAACTGGTCGACGGTTGCTGCCCGATCCACGGTCGCCCGGTGGAGCATGTGACCGAAGAGAATTACTTCTTCAAGCTGTCGCGTTACCAAGACCCGTTGCTGCACCACTATGCGCAACATCCCGAAGCCGTGCAGCCCGATTCGCGCCGCAACGAGGTGCTCGGGTTCATCAAGCAGGGCCTGCGCGACTTTTCGATGAGTCGCACGTCGATCAATTGGGGTGTCCCGCTCCCGTGGGACCCGAAGCACGTCACGTACGTGTGGTTCGACGCGCTGTTGAACTACTGCACCGCAGTCGGGTACGGCACGGATCCTCAGAAGTTCGAGCGGTACTGGCCGGCCGACTACCACCTCGTCGGCAAGGACATCCTGCGCTTCCACGCGGTCTATTGGCCGGCGATGTTGATGTCGGCCGGGCTCGAGTTGCCCAAGTGCGTGTTCGCACACGGGTGGCTGCTCGTCGGCGGCGAGAAGATGTCGAAGACCGGACTCAACCAGATCGCGCCGGCCGACCTCGTCGCCGAGTTCGGCGTCGACGGCTTCCGCTACCACTTCATGGTCGACCAGCGCTTCGGCCCCGACGGCGACTTCAGCTACGAGGCCATGCTCGCTCGCTACAACAGCGACCTCGCCAACAACTTCGGGAACCTCGCGAACCGCGTCCTTACGATGGCGGTGAACTACTGCGGCGGCGTCGTTCCCGATACCCGGGCCGATGGTCCGCTCGTCGATGCGGCCGCCGCCGCGTTCGACGGCTTGCGATCGAACATGGCCAAGCTCGACTTCTCGAGCGGGTACGGAGCGGTGTGGGAGCTGATCCGCGCGACGAACTCTTTCATCGAAGACGAGCAGCCGTGGGCGCTCAACAAGGCGGGCGATCACGCCGCCGTTGCCGCGGTAATCGGCGATTGTCTCGAGGCGCTGCGGATCGTGTCGGTGCTCACATGCCCGCTCATGCCGCGCGCCTCGGCGGAGTTGTGGCGCCGTCTCGGCCAGCCGGGCCGGCCCGACGAACAGCGCTTGCCGGACGCGGCCGGGTGGGGCCTGCTCCCGGCCGGAAATCGGCTCGAGCGGGGTGCGCCGCTGTTCCCGCGCAAAGAACCTTCGTGACCGACGGAGTCACATGGGTTGATTCGCACTGCCACGTGCAACCCGGTCACGGTCCCGACACCCTTGAAGGTTCCGACGAAGTCGTGCAACGGGCGCACGCGGCGGGCGTCGCGTGGATGGTGTGCGTCGGAACGGACCTGGAAACGTCGCTGCGCGCCATCGACCTGGCGGGTCGTCATCCCGGTGTACGCGCAACCGTCGGTCTTCATCCTCATGACGCGTCGAAGCTCGGCGCCGAATGGAGCATGCTCGAGCCGCTCGCGCTCGACGAGCAGGTCGTCGGCATCGGTGAGGCGGGCTTCGACCTCTACTACGAGTACTCGCCCCGCGACGAGCAGGAAACCGCGTTCCGTTTCCAGGTGCGGCTCGCGAAGGACCTCGACCGTGCGCTCGTTATTCATTCGCGGGACGCGTGGGACGACACCTTCCGCGTCCTGGAAGATGAGGGACCTCCGGCGCGCACCGTGTTCCACTGCTTCACCGGCGGTCCCACCGAGGCGCAGCGCGCCCTCGATCTCGGCGCGCACCTGTCGTTCAGCGGGATCGTGACGTTCCGCAAGGCCCTCGACCTGCGGGCGGCCGCGGCAATCGTCCCGGACGACCGGCTGCTGGTGGAGACCGATAGTCCGTTCCTCACGCCCGAGCCCTACCGCGGCAAGCCCAACGAACCCGCGCTCGTGCCAGTGATCGGTGCGGCGTTGGCCGCGGCGCGAGGCATCGACGACACCACCGTGGCCCGGCTGACGAGCGAGAATGCGGCGCGCGTGTTCGGCGTCAGGGCCCCGAGCGCGCCGCACTGACTTGCGTTACGTTTTGTACTCGTGGGGTGGGCAAAAGGGCGAGCCCGCTACGTTCCCGGGTTGATGCCTGCACCACTCACGCCGGCGTCGATCCGTGCTCTGCTCGACGCGTACGGTCTGCGTCCGTCACGCGCGCTCGGACAGCATTTCCTCGCCGACCCGAACACCGCGGACCGCATCGTGCGCCTGGCCGGGGTCTCGCCGGGCGACCGGGTCGTGGAAGTCGGACCGGGCCTCGGGTCCCTCACCGTCGCGTTGTGCGCGGCGGGTGCATCGGTGACGGCGGTCGAGCTCGACCGCCACGTCGTGCGCGCGCTCGAAGATGTCGTCGCGGATTTGCCCGTACGTATTGAGGTGGGCGACGCGCTGACCGTCGACTGGCGCGAGTTGTTGGGCGACGAAGCGGGCTGGTCGATGGTGGCCAACCTTCCGTACAACGTAGCGACGTCGATGGTCGTACGCGCGCTCGAAACGGCACCGATGATCGACCGCTTCCTCGTGATGGTGCAACGCGAGGTGGGGGAGCGGCTCGCGGCGCCACCGGGAAGCCGCACCTACGGCGCGGTGTCGGTACGCGTCGCGTACTACGCGCAGGCACGGGTGATCGGTCATGTACCGCCAACGGTCTTCATGCCCCGCCCGAACGTCGACTCCGCACTTGTGCAACTCCTGCGCCGCAGCGCGCCGCCAGTGGAGGTTGCCGACGTCGACCGGATGTTCACGATCGTGCGCGCCGGTTTTGCGACGCGTCGCAAAACGTTGCGCCGCGCGCTCGCACCGCTGCTCGGCGATCGCACGGTCGCGGTCCTCGAACGGGCCGGCATCGACTCCTCGGCACGCGCCGAGACGCTTGGCCTGCCTGAATGGGCCGCGCTCGCGGACGCGGACGCTGGTGACCGATGAGACGCATCGCGTGGTTGCGCGGTGCCGGCCTCGCGAAGATCACGTTGTCGTTGCGGGTCGTCGGCACCCGGCCCGACGGTTACCACGACATCGAAGCGCTCACGGTGTCGTCGAATGCACCGGCCGATTTCGTGTACCTGAACCGCCGTCGCCGATCCGGCATCAGCATCGCGGTCGTGCCGCCCGGCGCGGCGCCGAGCGGGCCCGACAACCTCGTTGCGCGCGCGGTCGAATCGCTCTGGCCCGACTTGTCGCTCCGCGGCGGCGTACGGGTCCGGGTCCACAAGGAGATCCCGGTCGGCGCGGGGCTCGGCGGCGGTTCCTCCAACGCGGCTGCAGCGCTGCGACTCCTCGGCCATGTCGGGCATGTCCCCGAGCCCCGGCTACTGGAGCTGGCCGCGCAGCTCGGTTCCGACGTTCCGTTCTGTCTTCGCGGCTCGCCGGCGTGGATGCGTGGGAGGGGTGAACTGCTCGAGCCGATCTCCTCGTTGCCGCCGCTCATGCTCGTGATCGCGGTGCCGCCGTTCGCATGTTCGACACCCGCCGTGTACCGCGCGTGGGACGAGCTCGGCGGCCCGCGTTCCGCCCGCGAAGTGCCGGCCCCCGAAAGCTTCGCCCATCTCGTGCCTGCGTTCGTGAACGACCTCGAACCGGCGGCGGAACAGGTCGAGCCGCAGCTGCAAGCGTTCCGTGAACGCTTCGAAGCGGCGGTGGAGTGCCCGCCTTTGTTGTGCGGCAGCGGATCCGCGTATGCCGCATGGTTCGACGATCCCGAAGCGTGGCGCGCCGGGCTCGACGCCGCTCGCCGGACGCTTCCGAGCGCCTCGGTGTTCGGCGGATCGACGATCTGAAGCCGGTGCGAACGCGAAACGGCCGCCCCGAAGGGCGGCCGCTGAATCACAGCGCGGCTACTTGCCTTGCTGACGACGCTGCCAGCGCGTCTTCTTCAGCAGCTTCTTGTGCTTCTTCTTACGCATGCGCTTGCGGCGCTTTTTGATCAGTGAACCCATGGCGGCGCGGCACGGTAGCAGACGCTCCTGCCGCCCCAGGCGGGCGCAGTATCGTCGGTTCGGGTCGGGGGTGGTGTAACAGGCAGCACAGGGTCCTTTGGAGTCCCTGGTCGAGGTTCGAACCCTCGCCCCCGAGCGCGAACCGAAAGCAACATGGCGGAAAGTAGAGGAGGTCGCATGAGCCAATATCGCCCGCTGGCGGCGGTCGTCCTCGCAGCCGGCGAAGGCACGCGGATGCGCTCCACGACACCGAAGGTGCTGCACCTTCTGTGCGGGCGACCGATGGTGCTCCACGTCGTCGACGCCCTCGCGGAATTGCCGCTGGAGCGGGTCGTGATCGTCGTCGGTCACGGCGCCGAACGGGTCACGAAGACCTTGCAGGAACAGTTGGTCACCGAAGTTCCGATCGAGTTCGTCGAGCAACGCGTGCAGCGCGGCACGGGCGACGCCGTGAGCGTCGCGCTCACGACGCTCGAAGAGCTCGACGTCGAAGACGACATCCTCGTCCTGCCCGCCGACGCGCCCTTGGTTCGCGCCGAGACCATCGCCCAACTCGCGACGGAGCACCGCGTCGCCGACGCCGCCGCCACTGTGCTCACCGCCCGGGTCAGTGACCCCACCGGGCTCGGTCGGGTGGTTCGCGACCGCAACGGGCGTGTCCACCACATCGTCGAACACAGCGACGCCACGCCGGAAGAGTTGGAGATCGACGAGATCAACACCTCGATCTACTGCTTCCGCCGAAACCTTCTCGCGCCCGCGCTGCGGCGACTCAGCCCCGAGAACGCGCAAGGCGAGTACTACCTCACGGACGCGATCGCGGTCCTGCGCGATGCAGGCCACAAAGTGATCGCGGTCAGCGCCGAGGATCCGGGCGAGGCGATCATGGTGAACGACCGTGCGCAGCTCGCCGACGCGGAAGCGGAACTGCGGTCGCGGATCAATCGGCGCTGGATGCGCGAGGGCGTCACGATGGTCGACCCCGAACGCACGTATGTCGACGCCACCGTCGAACTCGACCCCGACGTTCGGCTTCTGCCCGGCACGATCCTCGAAGGGCGCACGAGCATCGGTACCGGATCGGTGGTGGGCCCAGACTCGCGTCTCGTCGACGCAATCGTCGGCGAACGCACCACGATCTCGAACGCGGTCGTGTTCGAAGCGGAGATCGGCGACGACTGCTCGATCGGCCCGTTCGCGTACCTTCGGCCTGGTACCCGGCTCGCCGCCGGCGCCAAGATCGGCACCTACGTCGAAGTGAAGAACTCCGAGATCGGCGAAGGCGCGAAGGTGCCGCACCTTTCGTATGTCGGCGATGCCGACGTCGGCGCCGGCACGAACCTCGGCGCGAGCACGATCACCGCGAACTACGACGGCGTGCACAAGCACCGCACCAGGATCGGTGCCGGCGTGCACACCGGGGTGCACACGTCGTTGCGGGCGCCGGTCGAAATCGGCGACGGCGCCGAAACGGGCGCCGGGTCGGTCGTGACCAACGACGTCGCGCCCGACACCCTCGTGAAAGGTGTTCCGGCTCGTCCCGCTCGACCCGCGGGACCAGTTGTGCGCGAAGCTGACGGCGGCTGAAAGGCGCACCGCGTGGAAACCGTCACCAAGAAGAAGCTGTTCCTCGTCGCCGGGCGCGGACATGGCGAGTTATCGAGCGAGGTGGCGACCCATTTGCAGGTGCCGCTGACGTCGATCGCACTGTCGACGTTTGCCAACGGCGAGATCTACTGCCGTTACGGCGAGAACATCCGCGGTGGCGATGTGTTCGTGTTCCAGACGCACGCGAACCCGATCAACGAAGCGCTGATGGAACAACTCGTGATGATCGACGCAGCGAAGCGCGCGTCGGCGAAGCGGATCACAGCCGTTTGCCCGTTCTATGGCTACGCCCGCCAGGACCGCAAAGCCGAAGGCCGCGAGCCGATCACAGCCCGTCTCGTCGCCGACATGCTGACGGTTGCGGGCGCGGATCGCGTCGTGACTGTCGACCTGCACACCGGCCAGATCCAAGGATTTTTCAACTATCCCGTCGACCACCTCACCGCGGTGCCCTTGTTGGCCCAGCATCTTGCGACCGTGGTCGAGGGTGAAGCGGTCATCGTTGCGCCCGACGCGGGTGGCGGCAAGCTCGCCTACCGGTTCGCCCGCCGGCTCGATGCCGACATCGCGTTCATCGACAAGCGGCGCCCAAAAGGCACGCACAACGTTGCGGTTGCGACCGAACTCATCGGGAACGTCGAGGGCCGCACCTGCATCCTGGTCGACGACATGATCGACACCGCCGGAACGGTCGTGAGCGCCGCCGAACTCCTCATCGACCGCGGCGCCAGCGAGGTCTTCGTCGCCGCGACGCACGGGTTGTTGTCGGGCCCGGCCATCGACCGGTTGAAGAACGCGCCGATCCAGGGAGTGCTCGTCACCAACACGTTGCCGATCAGCGACGAGAAACGCTTCGACAACCTGCACGTGGTTTCGATTGCACCGCTGCTGGCGGACGCGATCAGCGCGGTGTTCGAGGATCGCTCGGTCAGCGAACTGTTCGACGGCGACAACGCCTGATCACGCCGCCGCGGTGAACGCGGCGCCGGCTCATTTCGCTCCGGAAAGCGCGCCAACCGCGTTGTGCCGCACGGTCACGAAGACCGGGGCGACGACCCGACCGCGGCGCACATGGTGGCGGATCAGCTCCAACATGCCTTCGTTCACTTCGTGGCCCCGACCGACCAGCAGCAGGCCGTCACAGTCGGTGAGGTCCCTGACGAGCAGCATCCCGACTCGGAGGTCTTCGGCGCGGACCTCTTGGACCCGCAGCGCTTTGGTCCGGCGCTCGCCGTGTTCCATTGCGTCGAGGAGACCCAGGTCGTAGACGGTCTTGCGGTCGCGCAATACCGAGATGGCGTGGTTGCGATCCAGCCCTTGCGCTTCGAGTTCGTCGAAGTCTGTAGCGACGCGGAGCATGCGGGCACCGAGCGGAATCGCCCGTGACATGTCGCTCGTCTGTTCGCGGATGATCTCGCGAACGGGGGCGAGCCTGGGGATGTGTTCGAGCAGCTGTTCGGTGATGCGCGGGAGGCGGGCGACGATGTCTCGTTCGTCGTCGGTGAGCGGTTGGCCGAGGTCAAGTTTCGTCGCCAGGTCGAGCGGGAGCGTCACCGCGCCGAGTTGCGAGAGCGCCGCCGCCACCTCGATGCTCCACTCGTTCACACCGAGTGTCTGGGCCTGCTCGGTCACGATGTTGCGGATACGCGTCGCGCGCGCGAACGCGCGTGGGCTGGCGAGCGCGAGCGTTTCGAGCAACGTTTGCACGCTGCCGCGCAACGTCTCGTCGAGCAGTTCGCGCTCGGCGACGATCAACCGGTGTTGTTCGGCCGCGGCACGGAGCGTCTCGACGAGTTCGCCGGGTGATGTCGGCTTGCGCAGGAACCGGAAGATCCGGCCGTTGTTGATTGCCGCGACCGCAGCCTCGAGGTCGCCGTTCCCGGTCATCAGGATGCGAACGGTGTCCGGTGCGTGCTCTTTGGCCTTGGTCAGGAACGTGTTGCCGTCCATGCGTGGCATGCGCAGGTCGGAGACAACCACCTCGAACGGTCCTCGTGCGTCGAGCGAAGCAAGCCCGGCTTGGCCGTCGCCTTCAGTGGTGACCGCGAAATCCCGGCGGAGGCATCCGACGAGCACGCCGAGGACGACGGCGTCGTCGTCGACACACAGCACGCGTGGACGTTCGTCGACCGTGGTGGTCACGTCGCCGCGCCTACTGCGTCCGCAATTGCGCGCCGCACCGAAACCGCGACCGTTCCGACAATGCGGGCCCGGCGCACGTGGTTGCGGATCAGTTCCTGCATGCTTTCGTTCACCGCGTGTCCGCGGCCAACCAGCAGAACGCCATCGCAATCGGTGAGATCCTTCACGAGCACCATCCCGACTCGAAGGTCTTCGGGACGTACCTCTTCGACCGTGATCGCTTCGGTCTGCCCCTCGCCGTTCTCGATCACGTCGAGCAGGCCCCAGTCGTAGACGCCGGTCCGTTCGCGCAAGATCGCGACGGCCGCCTTCCGGTCGAGTCCTTGCGCCTCCAGTGCGTCGAAGTCCGCGGCGACGCGGAGCATGCGGGCGCCGAGCGGCGTCACGGGCGACATGTCGCTCGTCTGTTCACGGATGATCTCGCACACCGGTTCGAGCCGGGGGATGTGCGCGAGCAGTTGCTCGGTGACCCGTGGAAGCCGCGAGACGGTCGCCTGTTCGTCTTCGGTGAGGAATTCGCCGAGGTCGAGTTTTGTCGCGAGGTCGAGTGGGAGGGTCACGGCACCGAGCTGCGAAAGCGCGGCCGCGACTTCGATCGTCCAATCGTTCACGCCGAGTACTTGCGTCTGCTCCGCCACGATCTGACGGATCCGCGACGCCCGCGCGAACGCGCGCGGGCTGGCCAGCGCGAGGGTTTCGAGCAGCGTTTGGACGCTGCCTCGCAACGTCTGGTCGAGCAGTTCGCGCTCGGCGACGATCAGCCGGTGTTGTGCCGTGGCGGCCTGGAGTGTCGCGACCAGTTCGTCGGGCGAGGTCGGCTTGCACAGGAACCGGAAGATCTGACCGTTGTTGATCGCGGCGACCGCAGTCTGGAGATCGGCGTTCCCGGTCAGGAGGATGCGAACGGTGTCCGGTGCGCGTTCCTGGGCTTTGGTGAGGAACGTGATGCCGTCCATACGTGGCATCTGGAGGTCGGAAACGACCACTTCGAACGGGCCACGTGCGTCGAGCGTCGCGAGACCGGCTTGACCGTCGCCTTCCGTCGTGAGCGCGAAGTGACGACGAAGGATCCGAACCAGACCCGCGAGCACCGACGCTTCGTCGTCGACACACAACACGCGTGGGCGCGCGTCGACCTTGGCCTCGGTGGTCACGACGATGTCCCGGTCTTTTGCGCGGCTTCGAGCAATCGATCCACACCGGGATCGACGCCGACGGAACGCAGATACTCCGGGTCGAGGTCCGTGAGGTCTTCCGTCCAGGAACCCGTCGCGCGCGAGCCCTCGCACACCAGCGCCTCGGCGATGAAGGTGGCGTGCAGCGCGTCCGGTACGGCCGGCGTCGGACCAGGCGGTTGGTCGTGGTGATGCGACGTTGCCTCGATGATGGTGTACGGAAGACCCCAGAGCGCCAGGAGGTAGGCGCCGATCTCTGCATGCGATGCACCGATCACTTCGTGTTCGGCCGCCGTTCTGGGCGTGCCTCGCGTCACGGCGTCTTCGATGACAACGAGTTCGTCGGGCATGCACTGCGCGATCACGAGCAGCCCGATGTCGTGCAGCAGCGCCACTCCGAATGTCTCCGCGGCGAGCGGCGGGGGAACCAGGTCGGCCGCGATTGCCGCGACCGCGTGCGAGTGCACATGGTGGGCCTCGAGGAACGACCGATCGGCCGCGTTCGACTCGTCGAAAGCACCCATGGCGCCGAGTGCTGCCGCAAGGTTCCGCACGACGTTGATGCCGAGGTACGCAACCGCCTGACGGACCGTTGTGACCTGGCGCGCGAGTCCGAAGAAGGCGGAGTTGACCAGCTGGAGGAGCTTTGCCGCCATGGCGGGGTCAGTGGCGATGACGTCGGCAACGTCGTCGATGGCCACCTCTTCTTGGTCGAGAAGGCGATTGAGCGCGACTGTGGCCTGTGGCGCGCTCGGGAGCGAGTCGACGCGGCCCAGGATGCGCCGGAGACGATCGCTGTGCAACCGGTCTTCCAGTTCACACGTTCGGCGGACGGTCTCGATCAAGACTTCGGGATCGCAGGGCTTACTGAGGAAGCGGTGCGCGAGGGGCATGCTGCGGATTGCCGTCGAAGCTTCGGTGTGACCCGACAAGACGATTCGGACCACGCTCGGCCACTCCGCCCGCGCGGTACGCAAGAGTTCGAGGCCGTCGACTCCGGGCATGCGCATGTCGGTGATCAACACGTCGAAGTCGCGCGAGCGAAGGAGTTCTATCGCGTCCTCGCCGCCACTCGCGAACACCATGTCCCAGTCCTGACGCATCCCGCGCAACATTCGTCGTAAGCCCGAGAGCACGTTGCCGTCGTCGTCGACGAACAAGAGTCGTCGCGCGGGGTCAGTCATTGGCTCGTTCCGTTTCCAGTGGAAGTCGGATCGTGAACGTCGTGCCTTCGCCGAGAACGCTCTCGAAGGTGAGGCTTCCGTGATGGCGATCCATCACGATCGTCCGCGCGAGAGCGAGGCCTTGCCCGGTGCCGCGGCCGACTTCCTTCGTCGTGAAGAACGGGTCGAAGATGTTTGCTTGGTGCTCGGGCGCGATGCCGGTGCCGGTATCGGTGAACGAGATCACCGCTTGGTTGTGTTCCTCGTCGTGCCGCGTGCGCACCGTGATGACGCCGCGATCTTCACCTTCGTTCGTCGGGCCGATCGCGTGTGCCGCGTTCACGATGATGTTCAAGAACACCTGGTCGATGTCGCTCACGACGCACGGAACGAGGGGGAGCTCTCCGAAATCCGTTTCGGCGGTGGCGACGTACTTGTATTCATTGCGGGCGACGATCAACGTGTTGCTCAACGCCTCATTGAGGTCGGCGACGCGCCAGTCACCGTGGTCCGGGTGCCCGAACGCCTTCATCGCCGACACGATCGTCGCGACGCGCTGCACACCCTCCAGCGCTTGTCCGGCGGCCGCGGGCACTTCGGCTTCGAGGTAATCGAAGTCGATGCCGGCCTCGATCGCGACCAGTCGTTCCTGGCGTTCGTTCCACGGTCGTGCTTCGTCGTTGTGCAGTTCACCTCGGTATGCCGTCAGGAGTGAAGTGAGCTCTTCGAAGGCCTCCTGCAAGAAGTGCACGTTGTCGCCGACGAACTGGATCGGCGTGTTGATCTCGTGCGCGATGCCGGCCGCGAGCCGGCCGACCGCCTCGAGTTTCTGCGCGTGGCGCAGTTCTCCTTCGAGCGCTTCGCGATCCGAGTAGTCGACGGCCGTGCCCAGCATCCCGGTGGCGGTGCCCTCCGCGTCGCGCGTCGTGCGGTAGCGCGTCTCGACGTTCCGAACTTCGCCGTCCGGTCCCAGCATTCGATAGCGGACCTCGCCCTGGTTGGGGTCGGCCGCGTCGGCCCGCGCGTATTGCTCGCGAACACTTTCGACGTCGTCGGGATGCACGAACTCGATCCCGACGTGGCCGAGCGTGTCGGCAACTGAAATGCCCGAGAGCGACTCCCACGCACGGTTCATCAACTGGATGACACCATCCGCGTCGGTTTGGAACACCACCTCGCTAAGGCTGTCGAGTACCTCGCGGAACTGCTCCTCGCTTGCGGCCAAGGTGGCGAGCGCGATCCGTTGGTCGGTGACGTCGCGGCACGATGTGACGACTCCGTACGGCTCGGATTCGCCGGGCGCGCAGAGGGGAGCGGCGTCCACCAACAGCCAACGTTCCGTGTCCCCGAGTTGGAGCCCCATCACGAGATCGCGC
Source organism: Actinomycetes bacterium (assembly GCA_025463905.1). Taxonomy (GTDB): domain Bacteria; phylum Actinomycetota; class Acidimicrobiia; order IMCC26256; family PALSA-610; genus JAODBJ01. Next base: position 14,827 of record JAODBJ010000099.1, on the reverse strand, counting down.
ACCGGCAGACCGGTCGTGAGCACTCGCCATCCCGGACATTCGTCGGGACGAAAGAACGTGCCGTCTTCGTGTCGCGTTGGGATTCGCTCCGGAAGCGTGAGCGCGAGTTCGGGGTTGAGCGCTTCGGCGCCGAGCAAGCGTTCGGCCGCGGCGTTCGCGTTGACGACATGGCCCTTGCGGTCCATCACAACGACACCTTCGGAAAGGACGTCGAGCACCGACCGGTAGCGTTCTTCGCTGGCGCGAAGCGCGTTCTCTGCCTCTTTCCGGCTCGTGATGTCGTTCATCAAGGCGAGCAGGTAGGCGGCTGATCCATCGGCGTCGCGAATTGCCGACAGGGCGACGAGCATGTGTACGACTTGCCCGTCCCTGCGTAGGTAGCGTTTTTCGAAAAGCGCTTCGTCGGAGGCACCGTTCAGGAGCGGCGCCGCGGCTCGCGCGGTCGTGGCCGCGTCATCCGGATCGCAGAAGTAGTCGACCGAACGACCGATGAGCTCCTTCGGCTCGTATTGCAGGGCTCGGCACAACGCGTCGTTGACCGACAGGATCTCGCCCTCGGGCGACATGATCCCCTGCCCGATCGCGCTGTGCATGAAGACGCGGTCGAACTGTTCCTCCGAGTGGACGAGCGCCTCGACCTCGCGGGCGTACGCGACCGCCTCGCGAAGCACGAACGCGAAACCGACGACATCACCGAAGCGGTCGCGTACCGGTGACGCCGTGACCCATGCGCCCGGCCGGCTGCCCTCGAGATCAGGCTGGAGGTACCGGGTCTGGCGACCATCCGTCAGGACGTGCTCACGCAGGTCGTTCAGCTCGACGCGAATGTCTTCTCCGAGGAGCTCGTAAAGAGGTCGCCCGATCGCTCGCATTTCGGATGGGCCGAACAGCGTGGTGGCCGCGTCGCTCCACGTCGTGACGCAGAGATCGCGGTCGGCAAAGACGACGGCGTCGATCGACGAGGCCAGCAGCGCGGCAAGCTCGACCGAACGGGCTTCGATTCGGCGCGTTTCGGTGATGTCACGAACACTCACGACAATGCCGCGGAGTACGGTGTCTTCGACGCCAATACGAATCGGGTGCTCGATGCGATGGGTGCCCATCGCCAGCACTTCCCGCCACTCGCCGTTGGCGTGGCGCACGCGGAATTCGGGATGGTGCGAGGCGATTCCGTTGGTACTGAAGCTGTCGAAGAGCCCGGCGACTTGCGACATGTCGTCGGGGTGCACGAACGCAACCGCCGACTGTCCCACGCACTCCTCGGCGGAGTAGCCGAACAAGCTCTCGGCCGATGGGCTCGCGTAGCGGATGCACAGGTCCGGCCCGACGACGAGCAAGACATCGGTCGTGTGATCGAGCAGCGCGGCGCGGCCGTCGTCGGCTCCGCTCGCGACCTTTGCGTCACCGCTCGCGCTCACCGCTCGCAGCCGGCCCTCGACGACGAGCGGCGTGCCGGACACGTTTTCGGCGACGACTTCCTCGACCATCGCGAAGCGCTCGGGTTGGGCGGCGAGCGCGTCGCCCACGCCGCCGTTGGCCCACGCGCGCGGGAAGTGTTCTCGGAGCAGTTGGAACCAGAGCCCAGGATCGCAGTAGAGCTGGTCCGCGGTGTACCCGAAATAGCGTTCGATCGACGGGCTGACGTATTCCAGCGCGGGTGGGTCGGTCAGGCGATAGCGGAAGATGGCGTCGTAGTTGAGCCGTTCGTGCACGCGAAGCGCGGAGTGATCGTCGAGGACTGCGCTGACCGCGTCACACGCTTCGCCCGACTGGTCGCACTCCATGGTGGTTTGCTCCTACGAGCTGGCGCGTTGGGTGCGGATCGCGTCTTCCACCGCAGCGATGAGCTCGTCTCCACCGCACGGCTTCGTGAGGCAGTAATGGGCCAGCGTCAGGAGGCTCTGAATGTCGTCGGCCTCTACCTGACCCGAGAGGATGAGACGCGCCGCCTTCGGCTGCTCGCGGCGGGTCAGGGTGAGGAGGTCGCCGCCGTTGATGCCGTGCATGCGGTAGTCCGACACGATCGCATCGAACGGTTTGTCCACGAGGAGGCGTAGCGCTTCGGCCGGGCTCTCGACGAACGTCATGTTCCAGTGTTCCCTCATGGATCGCAACGTCCGACGAAGTCCCGCGAGCACGCTCGGCTCGTCGTCGACGAACAGGATCTCAACGCGGACCTCGATGTTGCTGCCATCCGTCACTCCCGTTGCATCGGCCCTTGGCGACGATTCTTGGAGTGCTGAACTGGGTGACTACCGCTCGATGATTTCTCGAACATTCTCTGCGCGCGGGTCCGATCACGAACACTTAGCGCCATGTGCCCGCGGCTCAGTCGGTATATCGACACGGTCGATCAACAACTCGAGTTCCAGTGCTGCCGAGCGGTGGTGATGTCACGATGCTCACGAGGGTGATGCGTGCACGCACGACCGCTCGCGGAGCGGTGCTTGGGCTCACGGCCGTGGTGCTCATGCTCGCGGTCCTCGCATTCGAGAGCACGGGGAGCGCCGTCCGCGCGACAACCGATATCAAAGCGCTCGAAGCCATCGACCATCGTTGGGACAAGGTGTTCGAGGCAGTCAGCGAAGAGCAGACCGCCGCGCATGAGTACGGGCGAGCCCAAGACCGGGCAACACTGCAGCGAATGGAGGAGACGATCGGCCGGGCGACGCCGGAGCTCCTATGGCTGACGCGCCACCACGGGGTCGACACCGCGGCCGCGAAGAACGTGGTGTCGCTGTACGCCACCTACAACAGTGCGCTGAGCTCGTTCGTGGCCGCCACCTACACGTCCGACACCATGCGGGTGTCGCAGGACGCGGCGCGGCTCGGCCGAACGGGAGAGAACGTCATCGCACTCGTCGGCGCCAATACCACCAAGGCGAGGTCGGACATCCTCATTTACCTGGAGAACGTCGCCCGGCACAACCGCGACCTGCGTCAGTCGGCGATGTACGCGCTCGGCGGCGCGCTCTCGATGATCGTGCTGTTGTCGATTGTGCTCCTCAGTCATCAACGTCGTGTCGAACGGCAGGCCGACGAAGCGGAACAGCATCTCGCCGCGTTACGCGCCTCCACCGAACGCGAACACGAAGTGCAAATGGCCCGCGCCGCACTCGAGGTGGAACTGCGTCACGCCCAGAAACTCGAATCCGTCGGGAGCCTTGCTGCGGGTATCGCGCACGAGATCAACACCCCCGTACAGTTCGTGGCCGACAATCTGCGATTCCTCGACGAGTCGTTCGCCGATCTCAACGGGCTCGTCGCCGCGTACCGAAGCATTCTGAAGAATGTGGAAGACCTGCAGCCGTCGGAGCGACATCGAGCGGTCGAGCAGGCGGAGGCCGGCGCCGATCTCGAATTCCTGTCGCGTGAGGTGCCGGGCGCGCTCGCACAGAGCGTTGACGGCATTGCACGGGTGGCCCAGATCGTTCGATCGATGAAGGCCTTCGGCCATCCCGACCAAGCGGCAAAAGAGCAGGTCGATCTCAACGCCGCCATCGCCGACACGCTCGTGGTGGCGAACAGTGAGTTGAAGCACACCGCCGATGTCGACGTTCACTACGGCGACCTCCCATTGGTGTGGGGCTTCGGCGGCGACCTGAACCAGGTGTGGTTGAACCTCCTCGTCAATGCGGCACACGCGATCCAGGGCGCAGCGCGCGAGACCGGAGTGATCACCGTGCGAACTCGGGTCGACGGCCTCGACGTCGTGGTGGAAATCAGCGACAACGGCACGGGCATACCGGACTCGGCAGCTGCGCGTGTGTTCGATCCGTTCTTCACCACGAAGGGCGTGGGCAAGGGGACCGGTCAGGGCTTGGCGCTCGCTCGATCGGTGGTCGTGGACCGCCATCAGGGTTCGTTGACGTTCGACACCGTCGCCGGTGAAGGCACGACCTTCCGTATCCGGCTCCCGATTGGTCCAGTGGCCCCCGACGACGTCGCCGAGATCCTCGAAACGGCCGCGACCCTCGTGCCCGCGGCGGCGTGGTAGCCGTTCCGGGCCGCTCGGTTCGGGCGAATGGGCTGACCGAGCCCATTCGCGCGACAATGGACGGCCGCAATTCGAAGCCGTACCGGGACGTGACGCGCGATGTCCGAAGCCACCCTCATTGCTGACCTTCGTCATGAGACCGGGAAGCGTCCCGCGGGGCGATTTCGCCGCGAGGGCCGGGTGCCGGCCGTGGTCTACGGCCTCGGCGCCGATGCCCAGCCGGTCACGGTCGTGGAGCGCGAGCTGACGCACATCCTGAGCGGCGCGGCCGGGGCGAACACCCTGATCACGCTGCGGGTCGGCGGCGCCGACCAGTTGGCGCTCGCTCGCGAGATCCAGCGTCACCCGGTGAAGAACAACGTGCTGCATGTCGATTTCGTGCGTGTGCGCGCCGACCAGACGGTCACCGCCGATGTGCCGCTCCACCTCACCGGCGAGGCGGAAGGCGTGAACTTGGGCGGCATGCTCGAGCAATCGCTCTTCACGCTGAGCATCGAGGCCATTCCGAGCGCGATTCCGAACGCCATCACCCACGACATCTCCGGCCTGGGGCTCAACGACCAACTGCGTGTGCGCGAGCTCGCGCTTCCGGCCGGCGTCGTCGTCTTGCTCGAGCCCGAAGAGCTTGTCGCCCAGGTCGTGGTGCCACGCGGCATGGGAGAGGGCCCAGAAGGCGCCGAAGCGGGCGAAGGTGCGGAAGGCGAAGCCGAAGCCGCCGGCGGCGAAGGTGGCGGCGCGAGCGCCGAGGGCGAATCGGAGTAATCCATGCTGCGGCGTGACCGGCGCCCGGAGCGCACGGGCACGCCGGCCGATCTTCTGGTCGTCGGGCTCGGGAACCCGGGCGACGAATTCAAGCGCACGCGCCACAACGTCGGCGCGGACGTGGTCGAGATGCTGGCCGAGCGTCATAACGCGCGCCTGCGCAAGGGCAAGGAACACGCGCTAGCCGGCGAAGTGCGCATCGGCGACAAGCGCGTCGCGCTTGCGATCCCGCTCACCTACATGAACGATTCGGGGCAAGCCGTCGCCGCGTTGGCGCGCCGCTACGGGGTCGCCCCGGAACACGTGGTGATCGTGCACGACGAGCTCGACCTTCCCCCCGCGACGTTGAAGATCAAAGCCGGCGGCGGCCTTGCGGGCCATAACGGACTCCGGTCGATCAAGCAGCATCTGCACGACGACGGGTTCCTGCGCATCCGCATCGGTGTTGGCAAGCCGCCCGACAAAGATCGTGGCGCCGACCACGTGCTCAACCGCTTCTCGAAACGCGAGCGGGCCGAGATCGACGTCACCCTCGAAGAGGCCGCGGACGCGGTGGAGACCATCGCCTCCGGCGGCATCGACGCCGCGATGAACCGCTTCAACACCCGCGGCTGACCCCACCCGGGCACGAAACCCCGGTCCTGGCTCGTTCAGGAAGTGAAACGAACGGAATCTGTTGCATGAGGGGAAGGCCCGACATTCGTTCGGTACCCTCGAACGCCCCCCGGAGTGGTCGCCGCTTCGGGGCACGGCCGCGCCTGCACTGAGCCTGCACTGAACCTGCACTGAACCGATGACCTCCACGAACACCGCCGCCAACAACCGTCCCGCCAGCCCGGCCGCGCCGCCGAGCGCTGTCGTCGCGCCGCTCGCCGGGCTCACATCGCTGCTCGGAGCCGAACCCGCGGTGTTGAAGGCGACGGCGGGCCAGGTCGAGGCGATCGCCGTTCCCGAAGCCGCGCGTGCACTCTTCGCCGCGTCGGTGGTGCGGGCAGGAGCGCGGCGCCCGGTCGTGCTCGTCGTGCCGACGGGCGCAGAAGCGGAGCGGCTCGCGCACGACCTCGCGCAGTACCTGCCGGCCGAATCGATCGAGCACTTTCCGGCGTGGGAGACCCTGCCGTTCGAACGGGTGTCGCCGGCGCTCGAAACCATGGGACGGCGACTGCGCGTGATGTGGCGGCTTCGCACCGGCGGCGACGCGTTGCCCGCGATCGTCGTCGCGCCGGTGCGCGCCCTCGTGCAACGGCTCGGGCCGCACGTAGAAGACGTCGAGCCGATCATCGTGCGGCCGGGCGAGCGCGTCGATCGCGACGACCTGGTCGAGCGGCTCGTCAGCGCCGGGTACCGGCGCGAATACCAGGTGGAAGCGCGCGGCGAGGTCGCAGTGCGCGGCTCGATCGTCGACGTGTACCCCACGACGAGCGATCACCCGGTGCGAATCGACTTGTGGGGGGACGAAGTCGACCGGTTGTCGCAGTTCTCGGTGGCCGACCAGCGTTCCACCGACGAAGTCGCCGAGGCGTGGATCTTCCCCGCGCGCGAGCTCTTGCCCACCGACGACGTGCGGGCGCGCGCCGAAGCGTTGATCAGCACGCAACCGTGGGGCCGTGAACAATGGGAGCGGCTCGCTGAAGGCCAGACCTTCGACGGCATGGAGTCGTGGCTGCCGTGGCTGTGCAGCGACGAGCATCTTCTCCCTGACTTGCTGCCGCGCGAAGCGTTGGTCGCGTTGGTCGAGCCGCGCCGGCTGCGCGACCGGGCCCAGGAACTGCTCGACGAGGAACAGTCGCTTGCGAACACGCTGGCCGGCACGTGGGGTGCTGACCTCGAGCAAGACCAGCCGCGCTTGTCGTTGCCGTTCGATCGCCTGCTCGCACACACGCGCGCCGGCGCGGTGCCCGTGCTCGCAACTCCCGACCGCCCTGAAACCGAAGCGCTGGCAGCAACGGCGTTCGACCCGGTGGTAGGCGACAGCGAAGCGCTGGCGCGTCGCCTCACGAAGCTGCGCGCCGATGGTTTCCGGGTGTTCATCGCGGCGGAAGGCCGCGGCTCGGCCGAGCGCATCAGCCAACTGCTCGCCGATGAAGGCGTGACCGCGGACCCGATCACCCACGTCTCCGACAACAGCCCGGCGCTACGCACTCCCGGCGTGCACGTGATCGTCGCACCGCTCGACCGCGGTGCCGTCTTCTCGGCCGCGAAGCTCGCGCTGGTCGCCGAAGCCGACCTCACGGGCCGCCGGCGGGTGCACCGCAAGCCGCGCGGCGCGCGTCGTGGCATCGACCACTACGAGGGCCTCACACCGGGCGACCACGTGGTGCACCGCGTGCACGGCGTCGGTCGCTACTTCGGCATGGAAACGCGTGAGATGTTCGGCGTGACGCGCGACCGGCTCGTCGTCGAGTTCCGCGGCGGCGATCGGGTTTACGTCGACTCCGAAGACATCGGGCTGCTGCGCAAATACACGGGTGGCGACACGCCGAAATTGTCGAAGATGGGCGGCGCCGACTGGGACAAGACGCGAGCGCGCGTGCGCAAGGCAGTGCGCGACATCGCGGCCGAACTCGTGATCCTGTACCGGCGGCGTCTCGCCACACCGGGTCACGCGTTCGCGCCCGACGGCCCGTTCCAACGTCAGATCGAGGAGTCGTTTCCCTACGAGGAAACGCCCGACCAGCAGAAGGCGATCGACGAGACGAAGGCCGACATGGAGCGGCCGGTGCCGATGGACCGGCTCGTGTGTGGCGACGTCGGTTACGGCAAGACGGAGGTTGCGCTGCGGGCCGCGGCGAAAGCGGTGTTCGACGGCAAACAGGTTGCCGTGCTCGTACCGACCACCCTGCTGGCGAGCCAGCACGGCCAGACCTTCCGGGAACGGTTTGCCAACTATCCGGTGCGGGTGGAAGTGCTGTCGCGTTTCCTCTCTACGAAAGAACAGAACGAAGTGATCGCCGGCGTGAAGAGCGGCGCGGTCGACATCGTGATCGGGACACACCGCCTCCTCTCCGACGACATCACCTACAAAGACCTCGGCCTGCTCGTGGTCGACGAGGAACAGCGCTTCGGCGTTCAGCACAAGGAGCGCGTGAAGCACATGCGCACCAACGTCGACGTGCTCACGCTTACCGCCACGCCCATACCGCGCACGCTCGAATTGTCGCTCACGGGTATCCGCGACCTCTCACTCGTGAACACGCCGCCCGAGGACCGTCAGCCCATCCTCACCTACGTCGGCGAATACGACCCACGAGCCGCGCAGGAAGCGATCCGGCGTGAGTTGTTGCGCGAGGGCCAGGTGCTCTACGTGCACAACCGCGTGAAAGACATCGAGCACGTTGCCGCCGACGTGCGCGAGCTCGTACCTGAAGCGCGCGTCGCGACCGCGCACGGTCAGATGGACGAAGGGCACCTCGAACAAGTGGTGAACGACTTCTGGGAGCGTCAGCACGACGTGTTGGTCTGCACCACGATCGTGGAGAGCGGCCTCGACATGCCCACCGTGAACACACTTGTGGTGGACCGTGCCGACCTACTGGGCCTCGCGCAGCTCTACCAGTTGCGCGGACGAGTCGGTCGCCGCGGGCAGCGCGCGTACGCGTACCTGTTGCACCCCGCCGATCGGATCCTCACCGAAGAGGCGTACGAGCGGCTCAAGACCATCGGTGAGTTCACCGACCTCGGATCGGGCTTCAAGATCGCGATGCGCGACCTCGAGATTCGCGGCGCCGGGAATTTGCTCGGAGGCGAACAGTCGGGCCACATCGCGGCGGTCGGTTTCGATCTGTACGTCGAGATGGTCACGGAGGCCGTCGACGAACTCACCGGTCAGGAACACGAACACCCGCAAGAAGTGCAGATCGATGTGCCGGTCACCGCGCATCTTCCGCGCGAATACATCGCGCGCGACGACGTACGTATGGAGGCCTACCGGCGGTTGGCGTCGGTCACGACCGCCGCCGATGTCGACGACATCCGTTCGGAGTGGCTCGACCGTTACGGCCCGCCGCCGCCTCCCGCCGAGGCCTTGCTCGACGTCGCGCGTCTGCGCGCCGAGTGCGTGCGATTGGGCGTGCAGTCGGTGTCGGTGCAGAAGGGAATCGTCCGGTTCGAGGGTCTGCATCTGCGCAAGAGCCAGGAGATCCGGTTGAAGCGGTTGTCGCCGCGGGCGTCGGCCGTCGACGGGCACGTCGTGGTGCCGCTGGCCGGGAATCGGCAGGTCGCGGGGGACACCTCGGTCGTCACCGGCCTGCTCACGCTCCTCACCGAGATCGCTCCGCCCGAAACCACACCGCCCGAGAATGCGGGCGCGACGCCGGTAACATCCGGCGCGCCATGAACCCGTTTCCTCGCCGTTCCGTTCGCTTCTTCACGGTTGTCGCCGCCGCCACGGTGCTTGCACTCGTCGCCGGTGGGTGTTCCACCACCCTCAACGACGCCGCGACCGTCGGCACCACGCACATCACGAATCGCGACTTCCAGAGCGATCTCAACGCGCTCGCCGGGAACGCCGACTTCGCAAAGATGCTCAGCCAAAACGGGTTCAAGCTCTCCGCCAAGACCAAGACGGTCGATCGGAAGCTCTCGGCCACCTGGTTGACGATCCTTGTGCAATCAGTCGTCGTCGACGCCGAGTTCAATGCTCGCCATCTGAAGGTGAGTTCGCAGCTGTTAACCGCGGCTCGCACGAGCGTCACCTCCACGTACGGCGGCGCGAAGACGGTCGCCAAGTTCCCGAAGAAGTTCGTCGACGCGATCGTGCAGCGCGCGGCGCGGGTGGGCGCCCTGCAGCAGAGCCTCCAAGTGCAACCGAAGACCCCAACCCAAGCCCAGGCGCTTGCCTTCTACGAGCAGAACAAGGCGCAGCTGTTCGCGTGCGCGTCGGGGAAGACGGTCGCGCACATCGTGCTGCCGACCCAGGCCGCGGCGAGCGCGGCACTCGCGCAAGTCCAAGGCGGCGCGACCTTCGCGACCGTCGCTGGGCAACTCTCGGCCGACGCGGCCACGAAGCAGACGGGCGGCGTGATCCAGAACCCGCAGGGCCCCGCCGACTGTTATCCAGTGGGCCAGGACAAGGCGTTCGAAACCGCGGTGACCGCGGCGACACCCGGCACGCCGACCGGCCCGGTGCAAACCGCGGCGGGCTGGCAAGTCATCCTCGTCACGCCGTACACGCCGCCGACGTTCGCGCAGGTGCAATCCGCAGTGCTGCAACAACTCGCGCAGCAGGCGCAGCAACAAGCGCAAACCGCCACCTCGACGGCCCTGTCGAAAGCGTTGGAGAAGCGCTTCAAGGCGTTGAAGATCAAGGTCGACCCGCAGTACGGCACGTGGGTCCTCAATTCGCAGGGCGCTCGCGTGCAGCCCCCCACGGAGCCGAACCCCCGCTCGACGCGCAACCCGGGTAGTTCCACCACGACTCCGCAACCCCAGCTCGGCGGCAGCACAGGCACTACGGGCGGCTGATGGCGGGCCGAGGCCTCGTCGTCGTCGTCGGTCTCGGGCCCGCGGGCGCCGAGTTCCTCCTCCCGATCGCACGTGACGCGATCGTGCATGCGACTTCGAGGTACGCGCGCACCACCCGGCACCCGGCCATTGCCGACCTCGCAGGCGACGGCGTCGATTTCGTTACCTTCGACGCGCTCTACGACGCCGGCGACGATCTCGATTCGGTGTACGGCGCGATCGCCGACGCTTTGTGCGACGCGGCCGCGCGCGAGGGCGAAGTGCTCTACGCGGTCCCGGGCAATCCGGTCGTCGCGGAACGCACCGTTGGGTTGCTACGCGAGCGTGACGTCGACGTGCAGATCGTTCCCGGACTCTCCTTCTCCGATCTCGCGTGGTCGCGCGTCGGTGTCGACCCGATGCGCGGCGGGCGAGTGCTCGACGCGCACGAGTTTTCCGTCAGCGCGGCCGGCGCCGGCGGGCCGTTGCTCATTGCGCAGTGCGACGACCAGTTCGTGTGTTCCGACGTGAAACTCGCACTCCTAGAGGTGCTCGCGCCCGACCATCCCGTCACCGTGTTGCAACGGCTCGGGTTGGCCGACGAGCGCGTGTTCACGGTGCCGCTGACCGACATCGATCGGGTCGTTGAACCCGACCATCTCACGTCGTTCTTCGTCGACACCGGCGACGCGACCATCGCGGGTGAGTTCGCGCGTTTCGTCGCGCTGGTGCAGCGGTTGCGAGGGCCGGGCGGCTGCCCGTGGGACGCCGAACAGACCCACCACAGTTTGCGCCGCCACGTCCTCGAAGAGGCCTACGAAGTAGCGGCCGCGATCGAAGACCTGCCGTCGGCGGCGCCGAATGGCGACGTGCCGATCGAGGCGTACGACGCGCTCGCCGACGAGCTCGGCGACTTGCTCTTCCAAGTCGTGATCCAGTCGGTGCTCGCGGCCGAAGCCGGCGCCTTCACCATCGCCGACGTCGCGCGCACCGTGCACGACAAGCTCGTGCGGCGCCACCCACACGTCTTCGGCGACGTGTCGGTGAGCAACTCCGACGACGTCGTCACCAACTGGGAGCAGATCAAGAAGGCGGAGAAGAATCACACGTCGTTGGTCGAGGGGATCACCCCGGGGCTACCGGCGCTGATCTACGCGCAGAAGCTGTACCGCAAGGCGACCTCGGTGGGGCTCGACCCCTACGCCGACCCCGAGGCTGCACTGCGAGGCGCCGTCGACCGCCTCGCCGGTGCGACGGGAGACGACGCCGAGGCCGCGCTCGGCGAGGTGCTTGCCACGGCGACGGCAGCGGCTCGCGGGCGCGGCCTTGACGCGGAGTCGGCGCTGGCCGGGTGGGCGCGACGGTTCGTGGCCCGCTTCGCCGGCATGGAGGCGCTGGCGGAGGAGGCGGGGATCGATCTCGCCACCGCCGCGGGACCCGACGTTGCCAATTTCTGGGCGCTCGCCGGGGATCGAACGCACGTTCGGTGATGTTGCCGGCACACCGAGTGACTTCATTCGAGGGCCGCAACCGTCTACATTCGCAACACTGACCACAGGAGCACCATGAGCGCGATCGACGAGATCTTCGGGCGCGAGATTCTTGATTCGCGAGGCAATCCCACCGTCGAGGTCGACGTCGAACTCGTCACGGGCGCCCACGGCCGGGCCGCGGTGCCGAGCGGTGCGAGCACCGGGGCGCACGAAGCCCACGAATTGCGCGACGGCGACGAGCGTTACGGCGGTAAGGGCGTGCAGCAGGCCGTCGCCAACGTGAACGACGAACTCCGCGAGGCGCTCGTCGGCCTCGACGCCGGCGACCAGCGCGGTCTCGACGCGGTGATGTGCGAGGTCGACGGCACGCCCACCAAGTCGCGCCTTGGCGCCAACGCGCTGCTCGGCGTGTCGCTCGCGGCCGCGAAAGCGATGGCGGACGAGAGCGGCCTGCCGTTGTACCGCTACGTCGGCGGCGCCAACGCCCACGTGCTCCCGGTGCCGATGATGAACGTGCTCAACGGCGGCGCGCACGCCGACAGCAGCGTCGATCTCCAAGAGTTCATGCTCGTACCGCTCGGCGCGGTGAGCTTCCGCGAAGCATTGCGGTGGGGCACCGAGACGTACCACGCACTCAAGGGACTGCTGAAGGAGCGCGGCCTTTCCACCGGGCTCGGCGACGAAGGCGGGTTCGCGCCCAGCTTGCCGTCGAACGAAGAGGCACTGCGGCTGCTCGTCGAGGCGATCGAACGCGCAGGATACAAACCCGGGGACGAGATCGCGATCGCGCTCGACCCCGCGGCGTCGGAGTTCTTCGAGAACGGTGCCTACGTCCTGAAGGGCGAAGGCAAGTCGTACACGCCGGCGGAGTTCGCGAAGTACTTCGTGGGTCTCGTCGACCGCTACCCGATCGTGTCGATCGAGGACGGCATGGCCGAAGACGACTGGGACGGCTGGCGCGCGATCACCGACCTGCTCGGTGATCGCATCCAACTCGTGGGCGACGACCTGTTCGTGACCAACAGCGAACGCCTCGCACGCGGTATCTCGAGCCGCGTCGCGAACTCGATCCTCATCAAGGTGAACCAGATCGGCACGCTCACGGAGACGCTCGACACGATGGCCCTCGCGGCCCGGCACGCGTACACGTCGGTGATGTCGCACCGCAGCGGCGAAACCGAAGACGCGACGATCGCGGACCTCGCGGTGGCAACGAACTGCGGGCAGATCAAGACCGGCGCGCCGGCGCGCAGCGACCGGGTTGCGAAGTACAACCAGTTGCTGCGGATCGAGGAACAACTCGGCGAAAGCGCCGCGTACCTGGGTGCAGACGCATTCGCTCGCCGTCAAGGACGCGAGGGCTGAGGATGCGCATCCTCAAGGGAACGGCGATGGGACCGGCGCGCTTCGCGATCGCGTCTCTCGTGCTGGTCGCGGTTCTGTTCCTCTTTGTGTTCCCCACCCGTTCGTTCCTTGCGCAGCGCCACCAGATCGCGAGCGCGCAGCAAGACCTCAACGTGCTGCGCGCGCAGAACGCCCGGCTCGAGAAGGAAGCGGCCCGCCTCAACACCAATGCCGAAGTCGAGCGGATCGCTCGGCAGGAGTACCACATGGTGCTGCCGGGCGAGACGCCGTATGCCGTCGTGCCGGCGCCCAGCACGACGACCACGACCAAACCCTGACGGGTCCACCTCCCCGTACACTGGACGCCGTGAATGCGACGGCCGCTGACGTTCTCGCGCTCACCGAATTGCTCGGTCGGCCACCGCGTGCCGCGTTCGACGTAGCGGTGCGCGACGACGACGGGTTGCCCGTCGTGATCCGGAACGCGCCATTGCTCGACGACGGCACGCCCATGCCGACCCGGTACTGGCTGGTCGGGCGGTCGCTCTCGCTGGCGGTCGCCCGAGTGGAGGCCGCGGGTGGTGTGCGTGCCGCGGAAGCCGCAGTCGATCCCGCGGACCTGGAGCGCGCGCACACCGAGTACGCGCGCGAACGGGAGACCGCTATCCCCGCCGCGCACTCCGGGCCGCGGCCATTCGGTGGCGTCGGTGGCACGCGCCGCGGCGTCAAATGCCTGCACGCGCACTACGCGTACTTCCTCGCCGGCGGCAACGACCCGGTCGGGCAATGGGTGGCCCAGCAACTCGCGCAAGGAAGCGGAGCATGACTCGCGTCGCCAGCGTCGACATCGGCACGAACTCCGTCCGCCTCCTCGTCGCCGACCTTGGTACCGATGGCGGGCCGAAAGATGTGTCATTGCAGCCGGTCGAACGGCTGATGCGCATCACGCGTCTGGGCCAAGGTGTCGATTCGTCGCGACGGCTGCACCCCGACGCGATTGCGCGCACCACTGCAGTGCTGCGCGAATACGGCGAAGTGATTCGCACGCTGGGGGCCGAGCGAGTGCGGGCGACGGCCACCAGCGCGGCGCGCGACTCGGCCAATCGAGACGAGTTCTTCGACGCGGCGGAAGCGGCGCTCGGGCAACGGCCCGAACTGTTGTCGGGTGACGACGAGGCGGCGCTGTCGTTCCTCGGTGCAACCGCGGACCTTCGCGAAGGGGGACCCTTCCTCGTCGTCGACATCGGAGGCGGCTCAACCGAATTCGTGTCCGGTACCGAGAAACCGGAGGGTGCCGTCTCCGTCGACATCGGCTGCGTGCGCCTCACCGAACAATTCCTGCACTCCGACCCGCCCGCGCCCGAGGAGCTGAGCCAAGCAGTGTCGGTGGTGCGCGACCACCTGGCCGACGTCGATCGCGAGGTTCGCGGCGCAGCGTCGGCCCGCACCCTCGTGGGGTTGGCCGGCACCGTCACCACCATGGCCGCGGTCGAGCTCGGTCTGGCGGAGTACAACCGCGATGCGATCCATCATTTCCGGCTCACTCGCGTCGCGGCCGAAGACGTGTTCCGCACCCTTGCAACCGAGCCGTCCGAAGTGCGGCGCCACAATCCGGGGCTCGAAGAAGGTCGCGTCGACGTCATCGTCGGCGGCGCGTTGATCGCAGTATCGATCATGCGCCACTGGTCGTTCGACGAGATGCTCGTGTCAGAATCCGACATTCTCGACGGTCTCGCCCGAAGCCTGAGGTAGAGCGTGCGTCGATAGGGGACATTATTTGTCCCCTATC
>JAODBJ010000091.1 GCA_025463905.1 Actinomycetes bacterium | reverse complement strand
GCGTGGGATCGCGTCCGGGAACACGGTGCCGCGCAGGCGCAAATCGGCTTACGGGGCGGCCAAAACGCGCAGGTGTACTTCTTCGACCATCGCGTCGAGCACGGCGTGCTCGTCGGCGTCCTGGTCGCGGACTCCGCGGTCGACACGTACGGCAGCACCGCCGCGGCAGATGTCGTTCCGCGCCTTTCGGTGCAGCGCAAGACCGATCTCGCGGTGTTTGCAGACATCGACGACGCGACGACGAAGATGCTCGGCTGGTCGCGCGAGGACTTGCTCGGGCGGCCATCGCTCGAGTTCGTCCATCCCGATGACAAGGACCGTGCCATCGAGAGCTGGATGGACATGCTCGCGAGTCCCGGCTGCGATCTGCGCACACGCCTGCGCTATCGCCATGCCGACGGACGCTTCGTGTGGCTCGAACTCACGAACCACAACCTGCTCGAAGATCCCGACCAGGCGTGTGTGATCACCGAGGCACTCGACGTCAGCGACGAGATGGCTGCCCACGAAGCAGTGCGCGCCAACGAACAACTTCTCCGCCGAGTTGCGGAAACGGTTCCCCTCGGACTCCTGCATCTCGACCGACTTGGGAACGTCGTGTACGGCAACGAGCGGATCCACGACGTGCTGGGCGTGCCGAAGCCACTCGCCGACGAAGACCCGTTCGCCAATGTGACGGCGCCAGATCGGGGCCTCCTCGACGACGCGTTGCGTGAGCTGATGCACGATGGCGCCGACCGTGACCTCGAGGTCGCCGTCACGACCCGCCGTTCCGATCGGCGCTTGTGCCATGTGCGTCTCCGCGCGTTGACGGACGACGACGCCATCGTGAGCGGCGCCATCGTGTGCGTCGAAGATGTGACCGAGCGAGCGCACGACCGCGCCGAGATGGAAGACCGAGCGACGTACGACGCGTTAACCCGCTGTTTGAACCGGGAGTCGGTGTTGCGCAGGCTCGACGACTTTGTCGACGCGGGCTCGACGGTCGGTGTGGTGTTCGTCGATCTGGATCACTTCAAGCGAGTGAACGACGAATACGGCCACGCGACCGGCGACGCGGTGCTCGTCGCGGTTTCACGACGCGTGCAGGAATGCGTCCGCGAGCACGACATCGTCGGGCGGCTCGGAGGCGACGAATTCTTGGTGGTGTGCCCGGACGTAGAGAACGCAGCAGCCGTCAACGCAGTCGCGACGCGGATCTCCTACGCCCTCACCGAGCCTCTGGCGCTCGACGAAGGACCGCTGACGGTGCAGGCGAGCATCGGCGTCGCCATCGCCGGCGACGGGCACGAACCCGACGCCTTAGTGGCCAACGCCGACGCCGCGATGTACGTCTCGAAACGCAACGGCCACGGTCGACCCGTCGCCTACGAGGCCACCTACCAATAGCCCCCGCCGGCCCAACCCCCGCCGGCCCAACTCCCGCCGGGTTGTTGCACTTCTGCCCCCAAACGGGACCATAACTGCGACAACCTGGGAATCAAGCGGGTCGCTTGTTTCGGGTGCTCCGCGCGTGCTTGGATTGCCCGCGGCCCGGGGCTGGTGAGCCGTTGCGCAACCGGCACGATTTTACAAGCGACGGGCTCGTCGCATTGGGGAGCGACCATGGCAGGCAGCTGGCAGGACCTTGTCCATCAGCCGACGTTCAGCGCGGGCACGATGCTCTTGCTCACGGACGGTTCGGTGTTGACCCACGACGAACCGTTCGCAGGCACGGAGCACTGGTGGAAGCTCACGCCCGATTCATCGGGCGACTACCGCAACGGCACGTGGACGCAGCTCGCCGACGCGCACAACAAGCCGCTGTACTTCGTCTGCTCGCTCTTGGCCGACGGACGGGTGTTCATCGCGGGCGGCGAGTACAACGGCTCGGCGCAAGTGGAACTGTTGGCAGCGGAGATCTACGACCCGGTCGCGAACACGTGGACGACGATCGGCACGCCGGCGGGATGGACGCAGATCGGTGACGCGCCTTCCGCGGTGCTTCCCGACGGTCGGGTGATCGTCGGCGACATCGGCACCAACCGCACCGCCATATACAACCCGACCACCAATACCTGGGCGGCTGGACCCACGAAGGAAGATCCGCGCAACACGGAAGAAACGTGGGTGCTCTTACCGGACCAGACGGTGCTCGCCATCGAATGCGACAACCGACCGCGGACCGAGAAGTACGTCGCCGCGGCGAACACGTGGGTGACCGCGGGGTCGACGCCGGTGGCGCTCGTCGATCCGCCGTCCGAAGAAGTAGGGGCGGCGATCCTCCTTCCCGACGGCCGTACGCTCGCGATCGGCGCGACGAACAACACCGCGTTGTACACGATGCCGGCAATCGCGAATCAGCCCGGGACGTGGCACGCCGGGCCGAGCTTTCCAGAATTGGTGAAGAACTTCACCACCGGCGCGAAGGACGCGCCGGCGTGCTTGCTCCCGAACGGTCGGGTGCTGTGCGTCGTCGCACCGTGGGATCCCACCGCGGCGCAGAGCAGCTCGTCGGCGTGGGGGAGTCCGTGTTACTTCTACGAATTCAACCCGGCGAACGACACGCTCGCGCAAGTGCCGGCCGCGTCGAACAACGGCGGCAACCCGTACACGTCACGGTTGATGCTCCTGCCGACCGGCCAAGTGCTGCACACCAGTAACACCACGAGTGTCGCGATCTATACGCCCGACGGCGCACCCGATCCGATGTGGCGCCCGACGATCACGTCGGTGCCGACCGCGTTGCGACCAGGCCTCACGTACACGCTGCACGGCCGGCAACTGAACGGCTTGTCGCAAGCGGTGATCTACGGCGACGAAGGCGCGATGGCGACGAACTATCCGCTCGTGCGGCTGCGCAACAAGTCGAGTGGCAACGTCGTGTACTGCCGTACGCACGACCATTCGTCGATGGGCGTGGCGACCGGCTCGGTGGTGCATTCGACCTCCTTCACCGTGCCGGCCGGCGCGGATCTCGGTGCCGCCGAGCTCTGCGTGATCGCGAACGGCATCGC
Organism: Actinomycetes bacterium; assembly: GCA_025463905.1. GTDB lineage: Bacteria > Actinomycetota > Acidimicrobiia > IMCC26256 > PALSA-610 > JAODBJ01. Next base: position 8,271 of record JAODBJ010000091.1, on the reverse strand, counting down.
TTCGGCCACCGTCGACGTCGCCGTCACGCACAAGCGGTGGAAGGAACTCAAGTACGAGCTGAAAGAGGTGAAGGAGCTTCTCAAGCTGGAGCAGGAACGCTTCAAGCTCGTGATCGAAGACAAACGCAAAGACAACGAAGGCGACTGGCGCGAACGCTTCGAAGATCCCGGTTGGGGCGAGGTCGTGCGCCTCCTCGTTGACCGGGCCGACGAGCTCGAGGGCGAGATGCGGTCGCTGCGTACCTTCATCAAGCGGGAGGAGCGGCCGCGCGTCGGCGCGTCTCGGCGCGCGGCGGTCGAACCGGACGACGAGCTTCCGGTGCCCGCGTCGAAGCCGTTACCGCCACCCGCGGTGCGCGCCCCGGCGCCGGTGCGGATGCCGAAAGCGTCCAAGGCGGCGGCGGCCAAGGCGACGGGAACGACGAAGAAAGCAGCGAAGAAGGCAGCGAAGAAGGCCACGCCGTCCAAACGCCGGCGATAGCACGCGCGGCGGCGCGGCCAATGCTCGCGGTCCTCGCCAGTCGGTTCGACGCGCAGGCCGTCGCGCTCGTCGAGGCATGGTCGGATCATGGCGCCGCATTGTGTTCGGCCGAAGATCTGTGCGCGCCAGGTTGGGCGTTCTCGGTGGCTCAACCGGCGGCCGGCACCGCGGTGATCGGGGGCGCGCGGGCCGACGTTCGCGACCTGCGCGCCGTGCTCACACGCCGCCCCGCCGTCGTCGCCGAAGAGCTCGATTTCGTCGAGCCGGACGATCGTGAGTACGCCGCCGCGGAGATCAACGCGTTCCTGGTCGCGTGGCTGTCGTCGTTGCCGTGTCCGGTGCTCAACCGGCCGACGCCACGGTCACTCTCGGGCCCGTCGTGGAAGACGGTGCAATGGCAGATCGCCGCCGCACGCGCCGGCATCGAGTGGGCGCACGACGCCGCCGACGCCGACGCGGATGTCGTCGTCGTGTGCGGCGACCGCACGGTCGGCGCTCGCGATCCACGCGACGCACGCGCCGCGCAAGCGCTCGCGCAGATCGCGGGTGTCGAGTTACTCGGCGCCCGGATCGCCGACGGGCGGGTCTGTGCGGTCTCGACGAACCCTGATTTGTCGAACCCCGAAGTACGCGATGTTGTCCTTGCATACCTGGAGCAATCCGCGTGATCCTGCTCTGGGGTGTTCCCGGCGACGGACCGCTCGATGCCGTTGCCGAAGAGCTTGTCGCCATAGGTGTCGAGCCCCACGTGCTCGATCAGCACGACGGCGCGCACATCACCGCGACCTCGACCGTCGGCGCCGGCGGCGAACTGCGCACGACGATCACCGACGAGCACGCCGCCACAACCCTCGATCTGCGTGCCGTCAGCGCGGCCTACCTTCGTCCGCACGCGGCGCGAGATGTACTCGGCCCCGACGATGACGCGATGCAGCGTGCGATCGCGGCCGACGATGTACTCGTGACGTGGGCCGACGTCGCTGACGCAATGATCGTGAACCGGCCGTCGGCGATGGCAGTGAACAACTCGAAGCCGTACCAACTCGCGCTCATCGCCCAGTGTGGGTTGGCCGTGCCCGACACGCTCGTGACGACGGACCCGGCAGCTGCGGCGGAGTTCTGGGCCCGTCACGGCGACGTCGTCTACAAGTCGGTGAGCGGAGTGCGCAGCATCGTGTCGCGTCTCGGCGACACGCATCGTTCCCGATTGGACGACGTCGCGCACTGCCCGACGCAGTTCCAGCAATACATCGCCGGAACGGACGTTCGCGTCCATGTCGTCGGCGACGACGTGTTCGCGACGGAAGTCGCGTCGGACGCCGACGACTATCGCTATCCGGACCGAGCCGGTTCGACCACCGCCCTTGCATCCACCAGCCTCCCCGACGACGTCGCCCGGCTTTGTGTAGCCATGGCCTCGTCGATGCAGTTACATGTCGCCGGGGTGGACCTGCGGCGAACATCCGACGACGAGTGGTTCTGCTTCGAGGTGAACCCGTCGCCCGGTTTCACGTACTACGAGGAAGCGACCGACCAGCCGATCGCCGCCGCGATCGCAGCACTGCTTGTTCGCGCGGCCTCGGCTCCAACGCCGGCGACGACGTCCGCGCGAGCGGACACCGCCGCCGTCGCGCCGTCGCTGTAACGGGCCGCGCCCGCGGATCGTTTGTACGGCTGCGGACCGCAGCGGAGCGTGGGCTTCACCCTGCTTTCACGATGCGCACGGTTCACTCGGTCCGCGCCGAGGACGTTCGGTAACGGTCGCTGCCCCTGACGACCCGGGCCATTCATGGAAAGAGGACCCGCTCGGATGGTGACGCGGACCGCCGTGGTGAACACAGACGACAGAGACGATCGGTGCCTCGGGCGGGTGCGTACCGATGGGAAGCATCTCGTCGTCGACGAACGACCATTCCGGATGCGCGGTGTGAGCTACGGGAGCTTCGTGCGTCGGGCCGACGACGCGCCATTCCCGACGCGCGCGCAGGTCAAGAGTGATTTCGCGCGCATCGCCGAGGCCGGCTTCAACACCGTTCGGACCTACGACCTCCCGCCGGCCGAGCTGCTCGACGTCGCCGAGGAATGCGGCCTTCGGGTCATGGTCGGATTGACGTATGCCGACTGGCGCGAGCACTCGCACCCCGGCCGCCGCTCCACCGCCGCGGTCCTCGACGCGGGCCGGCGTGCAGTCGCGGCCGCAGTCGAACGGTGCGCGGGGCGCCCGGAGGTATTCGCGATCTCGGTGGGGAACGAGGTACCGGCGGACCTCGTCCGCCTCCACGGCGCGCGCCGCATCGAGCACGTGTTGGCCGCACTCATCGACGAAATTCACCAAGGCGACCCCGATCTCCTCGCGACCTATAGCAACTTCCCGTCGACCGAATATCTGCGGGTCGACGGCCAAGACCTCGCGTGCTTCAACGTGTTCCTCGAGTCGCCCGCGCCGCTGCGGCGATACCTGCGCCGCCTGCAGGTGATCTCCGGCGACGTTCCGCTCGTGATCACCGAACTCGGACTGGCGTCGGAAATCCACGGCGAGGAGGAGCAAGCGTCGTCGCTGCGGTGGCAGCTACAGACGGTCGACGAAGAGGGCTGCGCCGGCGCGTCGATCTTCTCGTGGACCGACGATTGGGCGGTCGCCGACGTCGCCGTCACCGGGTGGGGTTTCGGCTTGACGCACGAGGACCGCAGCCCGAAACCGGCGTTGGATGTCGCGAGTGCATGGGCGACTCGACCGCTCGCGCAGCTGCGCTCGACGTGGCCATCGGTGTCGGTGGTGGTGTGCGCGTACAACGAAGAGCGGGTCATCGCCGACTGCCTCGACTCGCTCGCGTCATGCGACTACCCGGCATTGGAGGTGATCGTCTGCGACGACGGTTCAACCGATCGCACCGGCGTTCTGGCGCGGCAGTTCGGTTTCCGGGTTCTGGACTTGCCCCACGGTGGATTGAGTCAGGCGCGGAACGCGGGAATCGCGGCGGCAACTGGTGAGATCGTCGCGTTCCTCGACGCCGATGCGATGTGCCATCCCGAATGGCCATTTCACCTTGCGCTCTCGCTCGAGGGTGAAGGCGTGGTCGGCACCGGCGGTCCGAACCTTCCGGTCGCGCGAGCCGGACTCGTGGAGCGCGCCGTCGCGCTGTGCCCAGGCAACCCGGTCGAGGTGCTCGTGACCGACGACCGCGCCGAACATGTACCGGGCTGCAACATGGCGTTCCGTCGTGACGCGCTGCTCGACGCCGGCGGCTTCGACGTGGTGTTCACCTCCGCCGGTGACGACGTCGACTTGTGTTGGCGCCTCCTCGACCGCGACGACCAGATCGCGTTTTCGACAACGGCGCAGGTCCGCCACCACCGTCGCGGCACCACCCTCGCGTACCTGCGCCAACAACGTGGGTACGGGCGGGCAGAACGGCTCGTTGCGTACCGGCATCGGCACCGCTTCAATCGCCTTGGCCAGGCGCGCTGGCGCGGCGTGATCTACGGCGGGGTCAGCGCGGTGCCGCGGCTGCTGCGCCCCATCGTGTACCACGGGCCGATGGGGTTCGCGCCCTATCAGGGCATCGTCGACGATCCCGCCCGGCAGGCAATGTCGTGGTCGGCCGCACTCCTGCCGATGACGCTCCCGATCGCGCTGGAGGCAACTGCGATCGGCTTGCTCTGGCCGCCCGCGTTCGTCGTCGCGTTCCTCGCGGTTGTCGCCGTCCTCGCGTACGGCGCGACGGCGGCCCTTTCGGTGCATCCGGAGCGCGACGAACCACGGCCTGTGAAGCTTCGCGCCACGGTCGCGATGCTGCACGTCTTGCAGCCGTTCGTGCGTACCTGGGGCCGCGTACGCGCGCGGCCGCCCGCGGAGGCTGCCGCGCCGGCGGGAGCCGACGGTGCGTGGGACGGTGACCGTGCTCGCTGGCTGGACCGTCTCGGGCGCGAGCTGCGGGCCCGACGGTGTTCCGTGCGCGTCGGCGGACAACACGATTCCTGGGACGTGCAAGCGAACGTAGGCCCGTTCGTCGGCGCGCGGTTGACCACCGCAGTGGTGTGGAACTGGTCTCCGGTCGTTCGCACCATCGCATTCCCGCGCCGCGCCGCCGGCCTTCTGGTGGCCGTCGCGTTCGCACTCGGCGTGTACAGCTTTGCTGCCGGTGCCGTAGCACTCGGTGTCGCGTTGACGACCATGGCTGCCGAGGCAGTGTTGCTGCGCCGCGCCGTGCACCGGTCGGTCTCGGTATCAACCGCGGGTGCTCGTTCCGACGGCTAGAGGACGCTTGGGCTCACAAACAGCGTTCCAGGATGGAACGCACGACGATGTTCCCGTCGAACGTGTGCTCTGCGAGCGCACGAGCTTCGCGCGCGTGGAAGTCGTAGTCGGCTTCGGCGCGCTGCAACGCCGCGGCGGCTTCCGCCGGACTGGTGAAGCGCAGGATGCCCGCCGCGTCGGGCAGGACCCGGCTCGGGCCGGTGTGTTGCACGATCGCGGGGCGACCAGTGGCGAGGTAGCAGATCGTGCGGTCGCTCACCCATGCGTTCTGGAGCTTCATGCACGACGGTTTGGCGCAGGAAAACTCACCGCGAGATTCCTGGATGTAGTGCCGGTAGTCGGTCGGCGTGCGGCTCACGCTCGCGCTGTCACGCAAACGCCACGCGTTCGCTTCGAGCAACACGCGATCGTCGGCGTCGCCGTCGGTGAGGTTTGTCGCGAGCTCGACGGGAACGCCCGCGAGCTTCGGCACTTCGACGAAGTCGAGGAACGAGACCCGCTTGTCGTTCTGGTATTCCTCGCCGTCGAAGCACACCCATCCGTCTTCCCACCAGTGCGACACCGTTGTGTACGCGCCCGACATGGGTGCCGCGACGACGGGCCACGACGGCAGGTGCACGGGCGGAGGTGTGTAGGTCCAGTCGACGCCGCCGTCGGGGAAGCGGGCTTCGGGTGTGCCGACGGTTTCCCCGATGGTGAAGTAGTGGTCGTGCGGCGCGACCACCATGTCGCCGTCGGCCATCCAGATCTGCAACAGCCCGGGATCGATGTCGACGATCGCCGCCGCTCGCGCGGCCTTCACCCACTCGGACGGAAACCAATAACAGAAGCTGAGCATCAGGTCGGCTTCCGCGAATTCCTCACGGCGTATCGCGCGCGCCGCCGCCGGCCCGGGTGGCAGGGCAAGGTTCGACGCGAGTCGCAGTCGATCGGCGAGGCCGAACACTTCCAAGCGCCGGGTCAACGCGTCGACCCGCGCCGTCGTGTCGGCCGGCTCGGCGTCGTCCTCGACGAACTCGACCCAGGTGAGGTCAACACCGGCGTCGAGCAGGCTCAGCGCCCAGTTGAGATGGATCCACAGCTGCCCCGATCCCTCGACGTACGAGAGGGTGTTGCCCACCATGCACACGTCGACGGTCATTGGTGGTCAGCCGAGCAACGCGCGGAGGTCGGTATCGGGGCCCATCGCGATGCGAGGCAGGCGATACCGATCGGCGCGAGACAGATCGGTGGCGCCGCCGCCGTAGAGGAACGCGGCGCGGTAACCGGCGGCGCGCAACGCCGCGGCCATCATCGGCGGGTCGTCTCCTTCGTCGCCGTAGGGAAACGCAAAACACCGCACCGGGGCTCCCAAGCCCTCGGTGAGCACCCGCTGCGACTCTTCGACTTCGTGCCGGCGAGCCGCTGGATCGAGTTCAGACATCGCGTGATGGTGGACGCCGTGCGATTGCGTCGCCATACCGTGCGCCGCCAACCACGCGAGATCGTCCCAACCGCAGATCGTCTCGGCGGGCTCGTCGCCGGCGTCGAAGTCGTTGCGGCCACCGATGTACGCGGTCGGAACGAACACCACCGACGGTATGACGAGTTCTTCGAGAATCGGTGCCGCTTCGGCGACGAGCGACTGATACCCGTCGTCGAACGTCACGAGCACGGACCGATCGGGCAGACCCGCCGGATCGTCGAGCGCGGCAACGAAACTACCGTGGTCGATCGGATGCCAACCGTCTTCTACGAGAACTTGCAGCTGCTTGCGGAAGACCACCGTGGGCACGTAGTACCAACTCTCCCAGCCGTCTTCGGGGGGATCCCCGATCTTGTGATAGCTGAGGACGGCGACGGTGGCTGAGCCCTTGACGTCGCGCGGCACCTGGTCACGGTACCGAACGTTGCTCGGGTACGTCGCGCGGTATCGCTTCGGCTGGTTCGCGATCACGATGCTCACCGTTACGTCGAGCGCGCTCGCGTTGCTCGCGCCGTTGCCCCTCGTCGTCCTCATCGACAACGTGATCGGAAGGCGGCGCGTTACAGGTCTCATCGCGTCGTTACCCGGAGCCGGAAGTCGGTCGCATCTGCTGATCTGGGTCGTTGCGGCCGGTCTCGTGATCTTTGCGTTGACGAGCATCGTGGAGGCGGTCATCACGTGGTTGTGGATCCGAGTCGGCCAGGCGATGGTGTTCGACCTCGCGAACGACGTGTACGCAGCGACGCTGCGGCGATCGCTGCTCTTCCACACCCGGAACGAAGTCGGCGACTCGATGAGCCGCGTGACGGGCGACAGCTGGGCGGTGCACACCGTCGCGGAAACGCTGGTGTTCCAACCGCTCCACGCGCTGCTCACGATTGCCGCCGTCGTGTTCGTCATGTGGCGCCTCGACGTGTCGCTCACCCTGCTCTCGATCGCCGTGGTTCCGTTGATGGTTGCCGGTGCGGCGACGTTCGGTGCGCGCATGCGAGCGGCGGCGCGGGGCCGGCGCGACACCGAGAGCCGCATCCACTCGCTGGTGCAGCAAACGCTGAGCGGGATCCCGGTGGTGCAGGCGTTCGCGCAGGAGGATCGCCAACGTCTCGCGTTTCGTGAACTCGCATCCGCCGACATCCACTGGCAGAAGCGCAGTGCCTTGCTGATCGGGTTGAACTCGTTCGGGTCGGGCGTTGCCGTCACGCTCGGCACGGGGCTCGTGATGTGGGCCGGTGCACACGCGGTGCTTCGCCATGCGCTGACCGTCGGCGAACTCTTGCTCTTCCTCGCGTACCTCGCGCAGCTTCAAGAGCAACTCAAGGGACTCACGAACATCTACAGCACGCTGCAACTCGGGTCGGCCAACGTCGACCGCGTGTTGGAGGTGTTGGGGGCGGATCGTGAGGTGGTGGATGGGCCGGGTGCGGTGGTGTTGTCGGGGGTGCGTGGGGATGTGGTGTTCGAGGGGGTGAGTTTTGGTTATGAGCCGGGTTCGTTGGTGTTGGAGGGGGTGAGTGTTTCGGTTCGGGCGGGTGAGGTGTTGGCGATTGTGGGGGCGACGGGGGCGGGGAAGTCGACGTTGGTGAGTTTGGTGCCACGGTTTTTTGATCCGGTGGCGGGTCGGGTGTTGGTGGATGGTTGTGATGTGCGTGGGGTGTCGGTGCGTTCGTTGCGGTCGCAGGTGTCGGTGGTTTTGCAGGAGTCGTTTCTGTTTCCGATGACGATTGCGCAGAACATTGCGTATGGGCGTCCGGATGCGTCGCGGGCGGAGATTGAGGCGGCGGCGGCGGCGGCGAATGTGGATGGGTTCGTGGCGGGTTTGCCGGATGGGTTTGAGACGGTGGTGGGGGAGCGGGGCGCGACGTTGTCGGGGGGTGAGCGGCAGCGGGTCGCGATTGCGCGGGCGTTGTTGAAGGATGCACCGATTTTGGTGTTGGACGAGCCGACGAGTGCGTTGGATGCGGTGACTGAGGTCGAGTTGTTGGAGGCGTTGCGGCGGTTGATGGTGGGTCGCACGACGTTGGTGATCGCGCATCGGCTCTCCACGATCCGTGATGCGGATCGGATTGT
>JAODBJ010000087.1 GCA_025463905.1 Actinomycetes bacterium | reverse complement strand
GCCCGGAGAGCAACACGTGGTCGACCGCCTGCCCGCGCTTCTGCGCGGCCTCCAACATGATCGACAGGTGCTCGCGCAATAGTGGTTGGCCGACAAACTCAGCCAGCCGGCGCGGCCGCAGTGTCGTTTCCTCAGCCGCCTCGACCGGGTCGGTCGCCGGCTGTAGCAGCTCGTCTCTCATGTTTCCCGCTCTCGGCCGAAGGCCGGGCCGCTCAGGCCCCGCCTCGGGCGCCACACTCCGTGCGGCGCTGATCCTCGCCTCATGCTTCCCGCTCTCGGCCGAAGGCCGGGCCGCTCACCTGGCGCTCGCTAGTAGGCGGAGGGCGTCGCGCAGGAGATCTTCGACCGCGCCGTCGTCGGGCAACTGGGTGAGCACGTCGCGTACCTCTTCGGGGCTATATCCGAGGCCGGTCAACGCCTCGCGCACCTCGACCCGCGCGCTCGAGGGGTTCGCGCCCCTGCCGGTGAGGTCGAGGTCCGGCATGTCGAGGCGCGCTTTCAACTCGATCATGAGGCGCTGCGCAGTCCGCTTGCCCACGCCGGGCACGAGCGTGAACGCCTCGAGGTCGTCGTCGGCGAGGGCACGGCGCAACCCGTTCGGGGAGTGCACCGACAACATCGCGAGTGCGAGCTTCGGCCCGACCCCCGTGGTGTTGATCAGCGTTTCGAACGTGTCGCGCTCGTCGCGTGTGGGGAAGCCGTACAGCAGCAGCGCGTCGTCGCGCACGTGCAGATGAGTGAAGAGGAACGCGGTGGCTGCGGGCTCGAGCGCCGGAATCGCGCCGATCGGCACGAGCACGCGGTAGCCGACGCCTTGTACGTCGACGAGCACTTCGCCGCTCGCGCTGCGCTCGATGATCGTGCCGCGCACCGAACCGATCACGCGGGTGCTCCGGTGGTGCGGGTCTCGGCCCGGGTGATCGCGCGTCCGAGCCGGTCGCGCCACACGTGGCACAACGCGAGCGCCAGCGCGTCGGCGGCGTCGGGCGGTTTCGGAGTTTCGGCGAGCCGCAACATGCGGGTGACCATTTCCTGGACTCCTCGCTTGCCGGCCCGCCCGTCGCCGGTGACCGCCAGCTTCACCTCGTTGGGGCTGTACTGCGTCACCGGCACGCCGGCGCGCGACGACACCGCCAGCGCGAGCCCACTCGCCTGACCGACCGAGATGGCGGTGCGCGCGTTCGCCTGGAACAGGACTCGCTCCACCGCGACCGCACACGGGCGGAGCGACGCGACGAGATCGGCGAGCTCTGCTTCGAGTTCGGCGAGCCGGTCGGGCAGTGGGTGGTCTTTGTCGGTGCGGATCACGCCGCACGCCACCGCATGGGCCCGGGCTCCAGTGACCATCACCGCGCCGTAACCGCAGCGCGAGAGGCCAGGGTCAATGCCGAGGACGGGCCCGGCCGGATCGAACATGTGTACGAGACTAGAGGGCCGGTCAGCGCCGGTGGCGGAACATCCTCCACAGCACGAATGCGACCAGGGCCGCGAGCCCGACCGGCAACAGCCGTTGTGCGACCGGCGCCCCCGCCATGTCGAGCAGGTCGACCGGCTCGGCCTCGCGCGATTCGATGCGGCGCACACCTGACGTTGGTTCGGCCGTCTGCGGCGCGGCCGCGGGCTGACCTGCCGTCGGTGCCGATGACGTACCTGCCGCCGGCGGGGCATCGGTTGACGCCGATTCGGCTTCGGCGACCGGCGCCGCCTCGGACGCGGCGCTTGCCCCGCTCGCACTCGCGCCGGAGAGGACGTCGCGTTCGAGGTTGTCGACGAACTGACCGAGCAACTTGGTCGACACGTCGGCGAGCACGCCTCGCCCGAACTGTGCGACCTTGCCGGTGATCTGCAGGTCGGTGTGAATGTCGACCGCGGTACCGCCGTCGGCGCTCGACGCCATGTTCACCGAGATCGTGGCCTTGGCGTTGCCTTGCCCACGCGTATCGCGGCCCGATGCGTCGAGCACGACCCGATGCTTCGCTTCGTCGACCTCGGCCATGCGAGCCGCGCCTTTGTACTGCGCGGTGATCGGCCCCACCTTCACCTTCACGATGCCGCGGTACTCCTCGCCTTCCACCTCCTGGAGTTGCGCACCGGGAAGGCACGGGGCGATGCGCTCGATGTCGAGCAGCACCTTCCACGTCTCCTCGATCGGTGTGCTCACTCGGAAGCTGTCGGTGATCTCCATCAGCCCTCCAGGGCAGCGAGGTCGGCGGGGGTATCGACGTCGGTGGGCGATCCGGTGCCGTCGCACGACACCTCGACCGCGGGGTGGCGACCCAGCAACACTCGAGCGCCTTCGTCGCCGGTGAGCGTCATTGCCTCTTCCCAGTGCGCGCGTGCGAGCAACACCGGGTTGCCCCGCGTACCGCCATAGGTGGCGACGGCGAGCCGGGCGCCGTCATCGTACGCGGCGGCGAGCCGGCGGTACGCGTCCGCGCCCACCAACGGCTGATCCGCGAGACCGATCACGACCGCGTCGACATCGTCGCGATGGCGCAGCGCGCCGAGCGCGGAGACCAGGCTCGACGCGATCCCACTGGCCCACGCGTCGTTGCGAACCACCTCGACCGTGGGCGGCACGACCGCCGCAACCGCTTCCGCACCGTTCCCCACGATGAGGAGCACCGGCGCCAACCCGGACGCGCCCGCCGCGTCGAGCGCGTGCAACACCAGCGGCCGGCCCCGGAACGCCACCAGTGGCTTGGGCGTGTCGCCGCCGAATCGTTCCCCTCGCCCCGCGGCCAGCACCGCCGCCGCAATCACTGGTTTTTCGCCCCGCGTGCCGAAACGCGCGACTCGAACCGCAAGCTCAGGAGGACGCCGCTTCGAGGGCGCGGCGGGTGAGGACGCGGGCGAGGTGCTCGCGGTACTCGACCGACGCGTTGAGGTCGGCGGCGGGCTCGGTTGCGTCGGCGGCATGCTCTGCCGCGTCGGCGGGCGAGGCACCCTGCGCGAGCGCGGCCTCTACTGCGGACGCGCGCACGGGCGTGGAACCCATGTTCACGAGGGCGACGTGCACCCCTCCGTTCACCCGCGCGGCGATCGCACCGACGATCGCCCAGTCCTGGGCGCGGCGCTGGAACTTCTGGTACGAGAAACCGGCCCCACCGACTTTCGGCACCCGAACCTCGACGAGCATCTCGTCGGGTGCGAGGGCGGTCTCCAAGAAACCCTGGAAGAAATCGGCGGCGGGGACCGTGCGCTCGCCGCCTGGGCCGCGCACCACAAAGGTCGCGTCGAGCGCGAGCAGCGCGGCCGGAAGGTCGGACGCCGGGTCGCCGTGGGCGACCGAGCCACCGATCGTGCCGCGGTGACGCACTTGGTTGTCGCCGACCTGCGCCGCGACCGCGCGTAACACACCGCATTCCTTGGTGAGCAGCTCGTTCGTCTCGAGAAAACGGTGACGGGTGAGCGCGCCGATCGCGAGGTGGTCGCCGGCGTCGGTCACGTACGACAAGTCGGCGACACGACCGAGATCGACGAGCACCGTGGGCGTCGCGAGACGCAACTTCATGAGCGGAATCAGCGACATCCCACCCGCAAGGAACTTCGCGTCTTCGCCGTGCGCCTGGATGAGCGCTATTGCTTCGTCGGCCGACGACGCGCGCACGTAGTCGAACGCGGCAGGGATCACTTGCGCACCATCTCGGCTGCCGCGAGCACCGATTTCACGATGTTGTGGTAGCCGGTACAGCGACAGAGGTTGCCTTCGAGACCGAGTCGAACATCGGATTCGGTCGGATTCGGTACTTCCTCGAGGAGCGACACCGCGGCCATCACCATGCCCGCGGTGCAGAACCCGCATTGCAGCCCGTGGTTCTCGTGGAACGCCTGCTGCACCGGATGCATCTCGTCGCCGTTGGCCAGTCCCTCGATCGTGGTGATCGCGGCGCCGTCGGCTTGGGCGGCGAAGATCGTGCACGACTTGACCGACTCGCCGTCGAGCAACACGGTGCACGCACCGCACGACGACGTGTCGCAGCCGATCTTCGTACCCGTGAGGCCGCTCTCTTCGCGCAGGTATTGCACGAGCAGCACCCGCGGCTCGACATCGTGCGCTTGCGGCTGACCGTTGACCGTCATCGAAACCCGCATGGCGGCCGACAGTATCAACCCGACACGTCGGGGCCGGCCCGCTCAATCGCGATGCGCAGCAGCACCCGACGTTCTTGCTCCATGGCCGCGCGGTACTCATCCCAGTTGGGGTGCTCCCCCGCTACCCGCCGGTAATAGTCGACCAGGCCATCCATCGCCTCGGGGAGGCTCACCACGGAGGCAGCTCCGTCGACCTGGATCCACGCGCCGTAGAACCCGTCGTTGAGCCCGCACAGCGATACACGTGGGTCGCGGCGAATGTTCTTCGACTTGATCGCGGTCTCGCGGCTGCTGATCACGACAAAGCCGTCGCCGTCTACCGCGGCGGCCACCGGCGACATTTGCGGGCGTCCGTCGCGCCGAAACGTTGCGAGCACAGCGCGGTGGTTTGCCCGCAGGAAGTCGCGCGCCTCGTCGAGGTCCATGATGCTCCCGTTTGCTCGGTGTCAGACGTTGACGGCTTCGAGGACGGCATCGGGGATGTCGAAGTTCGCCCAGACCGCCTCGACGTCGTCGTGGTCTTCCAATGCCTCGATGAGGCGGAGAACCGACCGCGCCGCGCTTTCTTCGGTGAGCTCCACCACGGTGGTTGGCTCGAACACGAGATCCGACGACGCCACCTTCATGCCGGCCGCTTCGATCGCGACGCGCACTGCGTGGAGGTCGGTGGCCGGGGTTACGACTTCCCAGTTGTCGCCGCCGTCGCGGATGTCTTCGGCGCCGGCGTCGGCGGCCAGCAGCATCAGGTCGTCTTCGCTCGCAGCCGATTTCGGCACCAGCACCACGCCTTTGCGATCGAACTGCCACGACACCGCGCCCGGTTCGGCGAAGGCTCCGCCGTTGCGAGTGAAGACGTTGCGGATCTCCGCACCGGTTCGGTTCCGGTTGTCGGTGAGCGCCTGCACGTACACGGCGACACCGTGCGCCGCGTACCCCTCGTACGCGACCGATTCGTAAGTGACGCCCTCTTCCTCACCGGTGCCGCGCCGGATCGCCCGCTGGATCGTGTCTACCGGCACCGAGTTGTCGCGCGCCTTCTGCACCATCGTCCGCAACGTGGCGTTGGTGTCGGCGTCGCCACCACCGGCACGCGCTGCCACTTCGATCTGGCGGATCAACACCGCGAACAACTTGCCGCGCGCCTGATCGGCTGCGCCCTTCTTGTGCTTGATCGAATGCCATTTCGAGTGACCGGACATCAACCCGCCTCGGTGAGAAAACGCTCGTGCAGGCGAAGATCGCCGGCGAGCTCCGGATGGAACGACGAGAACCAGATCGGGCCCTGGCGGCCGAGCACCACTGCGCCGTCGTGGGAGGCCAGTACCTCGACCTCGTCACCCACGCGCTCGACCACCGGTGCGCGTATGAAGACGCCGACGAATGGGCCGCCGTGCAGACCCGCGACATCGAGCGGCGCTTCGAACGAGTCGCGCTGGCGACCGTAACCGTTGCGGCGCACGGTGACGTCGAGGAGGTCGAGGGGGCGCTGGTCGGCACGACCGTCGACCACCTCGTGCGCGAGCACGATGAGACCCGCGCAGGTCGCAAACGCCGGCATACCGTCGCGCAGCCGCTCGACGAGCGGTTCACGCAACCCCGACGAGTCGAGCAACTTGTCGATCGTCGTCGATTCGCCGCCGGGCAGGAAGATCGCGTCGACGCCCGCGAGATGCTCGGGCCGGCGAACGAACGTGACGTCAGCGCCGAGCGCTTCGAGCGCCTCGGCGTGCTCCCGGAACGCGCCCTGCAACGCGAGAACTCCAGCTTTCATCGCCTGGGGGCCTCTGTGTCGAGCGAGAAGATCGAGAGGATCGGGTCAACGGATCACCAACCGCGCTCGGCGAGTTTCACGTCGAGGGTGCCGATCTCTTCGCCGCGCATCGCGTCGCCGAGACCGCGCGACACCTTGCCCACGATCTCGGCGTCTTGGTAGTTCGTGGTCGCTTCCACGATCGCCTTCGCGCGCGTCGCCGGATCAGAAGACTTGAAGATGCCGCTGCCGACGAACACCGCCTGCGCGCCGAGTTGCATCACGAGCGCCGAGTCGGCCGGCGTGGCGATGCCGCCCGCACAGAACAGCGGGACCGGCAACTCGCCCAGTCGAGCGACTTCCTGCACCAAGTCGATGGGCGCCTGGAGTTGTTTCGCCCAACCGAAAAGCTCTTCGGGGCGGGCGACCTTCAGCTTCTCGATGTCGCCGAGGATCGAACGGAGGTGACGCACCGCTTCCACGATGTTGCCGGTGCCGGCTTCACCTTTGCTGCGGATCAGCGCCGCGCCCTCGCTGATGCGCCGCAGCGCCTCACCGAGGTTCGTCGCGCCGCACACGAACGGCACCGTGAACGCCCACTTGTCGACGTGGTACGCCTCGTCGGCCGGAGTGAGCACCTCCGACTCGTCGACGTAGTCGACGCCGAGCGCCTCGAGCACCTGCGCTTCGGCGAAATGGCCGATGCGGCACTTCGCCATCACCGGGACGGTGACCGCGGCTTGGATGCCCTCGATCATCGCCGGGTCGCTCATTCGTGCGACGCCGCCGTCGCGGCGGATGTCGGCCGGCACCCGCTCGAGCGCCATGACCGCGGTCGCGCCGGCGTCTTCGGCGATCTTCGCCTGCTCAGCCGTGACGACGTCCATGATGACGCCGCCGCGCAGCATCTCGGCGAGCCCGCGCTTGACGCGCCCGGTCCCGGTGGTGCGGTCCTCAGACATGTCCCCATGCTACCGGGGTGTCGGGCCAGATCGCCCGAGCGTTTACATGCCTTCCGACGCCCAGCGTTTTGCGTGTCGCGCGCGGCCTACATGCTCTCGAGGGCTTTGATGCGTTCCTCGAGCGGCGGGTGCGTGGAGAAGAGCCTGTTGATACGGGCGCCCGGCTTCGACGGCTCGGTCTCGAGGGGTTCCTCGATCCACAAGTGGGCGGTTGCCTTCGATGCCGTGTGCACCACGGACGAGTCCTCTTGGAGCTTCTTCAACGCCGAGATCAGACCGGGCGGGTAGCGGGTCATCGTCACGCCCGACGCGTCGGCGAGCGACTCCCGACGGCGGCTCAGCGCGAGCTGCATCAGCCGGGCGACCAGTGGCGCGAGCACGAGCAGCACGATGCCGAGAATGGCGAGGATTGCCCCGAGCGGCCCGGAGTCGTTCGAGTCGTTGCGGTCGCGGCGGCCACCCCAGAACATGAAGCGCAAGAAGAAGTCTGAGAGCAACGCGACGACGCCGACGAGGGTGACCGTGATCGTCGACACGAGGATGTCGTAGTTGCGAATATGGGACAGCTCGTGCGCGAGCACGCCCTCGAGCTCGACGCGGTTCATCTTCTCGAGCAATCCGGTGGTGACCGCGACCGCGGCGTGTTGCGGATTACGACCGGTCGCGAACGCGTTCGGCGCCGGGTCGTCGACAATGTAGAGGCGCGGCTTCGGCAGCCCGCTCGCGATGCACAACCCTTCGACGATGTTGTGGTAGCGGGCGTACTCGCGAGGGTCGGCCGGATGCGCGCGGCTCATCGCCAGCGCAACCTTGTCGCTGTTGTAGTACGCGCCAACCGACCCGACGAGCGCGATCACACCGGCGATGACCAAGCCGATGATGCCGCCACCCGTGAGGTAGTTGATTGCTTCGACGACCGCGACGACGAGGAGAACGAACGCGGCGATGATCAGCACTGTGCGCCGCTTGTTCGCGGCGATCTGTTCGTACACGAGGTTTCAGGTGCTCAGAACTGCACGCGCGGCACGGTGCGCGCGTCTTCCTCTACCTCGAAGTACTCACGCTCGTGGAAGTTGAACATTCCGGCGAGGATGTTCGAGGGGATGGACTGGATCTTGTTGTTGTACTTGACGACCGAGTCGTTATAGAACTGCCGCGCGTAGGCGACGCGGTCTTCGGTCGATGTGAGTTGCTCTTGCAACTCCAAGAAGTTCTGGTTCGCCTTCAGGTCGGGGTAGGCCTCGGCCACTGCGAAGAGTTGGCGCAGCGCGCCGGTGAGCACATTCTCGGCTTGCGCCTGCGCTTCGGCACCTTGGGCCGACACCGCTTGGTTGCGAGCCTGCACGACACGCTCGAACGTGTCCTTCTCGTGCGCCGCGTAACCCTTGACCGTTTCGACCAGGTTGGGAACAAGGTCGTGACGGCGCTGTAGTTGGACGTCGATCTGCGACCACGCGTTGTCGATCCGGTTGCGCAGCCGTACGAGGCCGTTGTACTGCACGACGAAGATCAAGATCAGCAGGACGACGATCGCGACGATGATGATGACTGCGATCACGTAAGAAACCTCTTCTGTAGAAGCTTTCTCATTCTAGAGATGGCTTAGACGAGCGCCATGGCGCGCTCGTACACCTCGACGTAGGCCTCGGCGAGTCGCCGCATCGAGAACTCGTCCGCCCGGGCGCGTGCGGCGCCCGCCAGCGAGGCCCGCAGGGGCGCGTCGTCGAGCACGCGTCGCAGGGCATCACGCAGGGCGTTCGGGTCGTCGGGCTGGAACACCACGGCCTCGCGCTCGGGTCGCGCGACGTTCCGGTAGCCCTCGATGTCGGAGGCGACGACCGGCGCGCCGGCCGCCATCGCCTCGAGGAGCACGAGGCCGAACGATTCGCTGCCCCTCGACGGCGCGCAGAACACCGTCGCGCCACGCAGGCGCTTCGCCAGCTCGTCGTCCGGCAACACGCCGAGCCATTCGACGTTGCCGAGCCGGCGGCGGCGCAGGTCCTCGGTCTGCGGTCCCGATCCCACGACCCACAGCACCGCGTCGCGATCGAGCGTCTCCCAGGCGTCAAGGAGGACGTCGAGACCCTTGCGCGGCTCGTGCCGGCCGATGAACAGCACGGCCGGCCGCTTCGACTCCGTCGCGGGCCCGACCGCGTAGCGCTCGACGTCGATCCCGTTCCACAGCACGGTGTATTCGCCGGCGAGGAACTCCTGCGCGAGGTCACGCGCCGCG
>JAODBJ010000039.1 GCA_025463905.1 Actinomycetes bacterium | reverse complement strand
TTGTGCACCTCGAGCACTTCGGGGATGTGGGTGAGCCCGTCGATCACGGACGCTTCGGCGCCCTGCGCGATCTCGAGTGTGGTGAAGGCGAGCACGCCGTAGCCGAGTGCGGCGAGCGCGATCACCGGCCCGAAGCCGATGACGCCACCGCCGCTCTGGAGGCGTTCAATGCGCGCCTGCACGGTGTTGCGCGCCAGGCAGAGCTCGCGTGACAGCTCGAGCACGTTGGGTCGGGTCGCCGGCCCGAGCCGGCCGATGAGCTCGCGTTCGTGTGCGTCCATCTGGCCGCCTCGTTGTTGCGCACTTTGCCGAGATTCACCAATTCATAGCAACAAACTGCGCAGCAATGCTGCAAAGGCTTGACCACCGCATGCCGTGTCGTTTCGATGGTGGGCGTGGCATCCACGGCACCTGCACAACCAGTCGCGGCGCATCTCCTCGGATGGGACTGCATCGAGTTCTGGGTCGGCAACGCCCGCACGACGGCCGGTTTCCTCACGTCGACCTTCGGGTTCCGTTGCACGGCCTACGCAGGGCCCGAGACGGGCGTGCGCACGAAGGCGAGCTATGTCCTCGAACAGGGCGACATCCGCTTCGTCGTGAGCGGCGCGCTGTCGGCCGAGTCGCCGATCGCAGAGCATGTGCACCGGCACGGCGACGGCGTGCACGACCTCGCCTGGCTCGTCGACGATGCGCGCGCAGCGCACGCGGCGGCGGTGGCCCGTGGCGCGCGCGACGTGCGATCGCCGTGGGTAGAGAGCGACGAGCATGGCGACCTCGAACTCGCGCAAGTGGGCGCGTACGGCGACACCGTGCACACGTTCGTGAACCGCGCCCGCTACGGGGGCTCGGTCCTCCAACCGGGGTACCGCACGGACGACCTACCAAACCCGACGGGCGGTCCCGACACCGGGTTACAGGCGATCGACCACGTCGTCGGCAACGTCGAGCAGGGTCGTCTCGACGACTGGTTGCACTACTACAGCGACATCCTCGGCTTTTCCGAGTTGCTCCACTTCGACGACTCGCAGATCCGCACCGAGTACTCGGCGCTCGTGTCGACGGTCGTGTGGGACGGCGCGCGCATCGTGATGCCGCTCAACGAGCCGGCCGACGGGCTGCGTAAGAGCCAGATCCAGGAGTACATCGAAAACTACGACGGACCGGGCGTGCAGCACATCGCGCTTCGTACGGACAACATCGTGGCGAGCGTCGCCGCGTTGCGCGAGCGGGGCGTACGGTTCATGCGCGTGCCGGACACGTACTACGACGACGCCAAGGAGCGCCTGGCCGGCTTCGACCTGCCATGGGACGCGCTGCAGCGCGCCAGCATCCTCGCCGACCGCGATCACGACGGCTATCTCCTGCAGATCTTCACCGAGACGATCACCGATCGGCCGGCGGTGTTCTTCGAGATCATCGAACGGCACGGCGCGCAGGGTTTCGGCGAAGGCAACTTCAAGGCACTCTTCGAGGCGATCGAGCGCGACCAGGCTCGGCGCGGCAACCTTTGACGTGAGCACGCGCGGCTGGCTCCCTGTACGTGATCAAGACTTCTCCCTCGACAACCTGCCGTTCGGTGTCGTGCGACCGCCGCTCGGGCCGCGGCGCGTGGTCACACGCATCGGTGATTACGTGCTCGACCTCGCCGCCGCGGGTATCGAACCGCAACTCACCGCCCAGCCGACACTCAACGCACTGCTCTTATCCGGACGCGGCGGCGACGTGCGCGCCCGCGCGGCCGACGTCCTCACCGGCCGCGAGCGGCTCGACCTCGTGCACGCGCTCGACGACGTCGACGTGCTGATGCCGTTCGACGTACGCGACTATGTCGACTTCTACTCGTCGTTGCACCACGCGACGAACATGGGGCGGATACTTCGTCCTGAGAGCGAACCGCTGCTCCCGAACTGGCGACAGCTCCCGGTCGGATACCACGGGCGTTCCGGCACCGTCGTCGTGACTGGCACCGACGTCGCGCGGCCGGAAGGGCTCGTCGCGGGCGCCGACGGCGTACCGCGGCTCGTACCGACAGACGCGCTCGACTTCGAACTCGAGGTTGGCTTCGTCGTGGGTGGACCGCCGGCCACCCGGATCTCGCCCGACGACGCCCACCACCACGTGTTCGGCGCCGTGCTCTGCAACGACTGGTCGGCGCGCGACGTGCAGAGCTTCGAGTACCAACCGCTCGTCCCGAATCTCGCCAAGAGCTTTGCGACGACAATCTCGGCATGGGTGGTGACATTCGACGCGCTTCGCCCCTACCTCGTCGCGCCGCCATGCCAGGAACCGGCACCCGATCCCTACCTGCGCGCAACGCGACCATGGGCGATCGACCTTCACCTCGAGGTCGACCTCAATGGCACGACAATCACAGCGACGAACTTCGCCACCATGTACTGGACGTTCGCGCAGCAACTCGCGCATATCACGGTGAACGGCGCAACGACACGTGGCGGCGACCTGTTCGCGTCCGGCACCGTCAGCGGCCCGACCGCCGGTGAGCTGGGCAGCCTCATGGAGGCAACGTGGCAAGGCACCCGGCCGCTCGAACTTGCCGACGGGACGACGCGCGCGTTCCTGGCCGACGGTGACACCGTGACGTTGCGGGGATGGTGCGGAGGCGACGAGCCCGGCCGGCCCCGTATCGGCTTCGGCGATGCCACCGGCACTGTTGTTGCCGCACCGGCACGGCGTCGTCACGCCGAGGAGGCTTGAGATGCCGCACTACCGGCGGGTCGGCGACGTGCCCCGCAAGCGCCACACCGTGCATCGTGTCGACGGTTCGGTCGTGTACGAGGAACTGATGGGCGTCGAGGGTTTCTCGGGCGCGTCGACATTGCTCTACCACCGTCATTCACCGAGCGCGATCCTCTCTGTGGAGCCC
The DNA here is from genome assembly GCA_025463905.1 of Actinomycetes bacterium. Lineage (GTDB taxonomy): Bacteria > Actinomycetota > Acidimicrobiia > IMCC26256 > PALSA-610 > JAODBJ01. The sequence continues at coordinate 10,115 of JAODBJ010000039.1, read as the reverse complement.
CTTACCGACGCGCCGCGGGTTTGCTGGCACCCGAACCATCCGCTGCGGCCCCACCACTTACGCACGGGCGACCTCTCGACCGCGACCGCGACCGCCGCGACCGACGCCGTTCTCGGCCGCCGGCCGTTGCTCGGTAACGACGACGTCGAGATCGCGTGGGTTCGCGCCAGTGCCACCAGCCCGCTCTTCCGCGACGCGATGGGCGATGAGCTCGTGTACGTGCACGACGGCTCCGCAGTGCTCGAGAGCGGGTTCGGCTGTCTCGATGTCGCGACCGGCGACTATGTCGTCGTGCCGCGCTCGACGACGCACCGATGGGTCACGACCGGCCCCGTGGAGCTGCTGGTATTGGTCGCGCGCGGCCACGTGACCGTCCCGCCGCGTTACCTCAACGCACACGGCCAGTTGGTCGAAGGCGCACCGTTCAGCGAGCGCGACCAGCGCGGCCCGTCGGACGCGCCGATCGTGGTCGACGGCACGGAGGTCCCCGTCGTCGTGCGGACCGCGAGCGGGATGAGCGTGCACGTCCACGCCACGCACCCGTTCGACGTGGTCGGTTGGGACGGATGCGTCTACCCGTGGGCGATGAGCATCCACGACTTCGAGCCGATCGTTGGCCGCGTGCACCAGCCGCCTCCGGTGCACCAGACGTTCGCGGGGCCGAACTTCGTGGTGTGCAGCTTCGTCCCGCGCCCATACGACTTCGATCCCGACGCGGTGAAGGTGCCGTACCACCACGCAAACGTCGACTCCGACGAGGTCTTGTTCTACTCGGCCGGCGACTTCATGAGCCGGGCCGGTTCGGGCATCGGCGCCGGTTCGATCAGCGTGCACCCGGCTGGGTTCGTGCATGGGCCGCAACCGGGGAACCGCGAACGAAGCGTCGACGCCACCCGCACCGAGGAACTCGCCGTGATGCTCGACACGTTTCGACCACTGATGCTCAGCGACGACGCGTTGCGCGTCAGCGATCCCGAGTACCCGTTCAGCTGGTCACGGTGAACAGCTACTCGCCGGTGCGGACGGGAGCCGACGGTTCGGTGACGGTCGAGTTGTCGGCCGCGCATCCCGGGTTCGCCGACCCGGCGTACCGCGCGCGGCGCGACGCCATCGCGGCGTTGTCGGCGGGTCGTGGTGCGGGAGATGTGATCCCGACGGTCGACTACACCGACGTCGAGCACGACGTGTGGCGCATCGTCGCGGAGGAACTCGCCGCCAAGCATCGCACGTACGCGACGCAGGACTTCCTCGACGGCGTCGAGGCCCTGACGCTTCCGCGCGATCACATCCCGCAACTGTCAGAGGTCACCGAGCGGCTCGCGCCGCTCACCGGCTTCCGGTACGAACCCGTCGCCGGGCTCGCGCCGCTGCGGACGTTCTACGGGTCGTTCCACACGAACACGTTCCTGTCGACGCAGTACATCCGTCATCACTCTTCACCGCTGTACACACCGGAGCCCGACATCGTGCACGAAGTGTTGGGCCACGCGAACCAGCTCGCCGATCCGCCAACCGCGGCGTTGTACCGGCTCGTCGGCCAGGCGGTGCAAGAAGCCGAGACCGACGAAGCCCTGCGGGTGCTGTCGAAGGTGTTCTGGTTCACCTTCGAATTCGGCGTCGTCGAGGAAAAAGGCGACCTGAAGACGTACGGCGCGGGCATCTTGTCGTCGTTCGGTGAACTCGACGCGTTCCGGGCCGCGACAATCCGTCCGCTCGACTTCGCCGACATGTTGCAGGTCGACTACGACATCACGACGTACCAACCGGTGCTGTTCGCGGCGCGTTCGATGACCGAGGTACACGAACGGCTCGAAGCATTCCTCGCATCGTTCAACGACGACACCGCGCTCGCGCTCCGGCGCTGAACCGTCGCCGTGGGAGCTTCGAACTAGGGCCGCATTCCGTCCATCATCAACGCGAACAGGCGATCAGCTTGCGCCTCGCGGTCGGGTGCGTCTTCGGTAGCGACGCCGATCGCGTTGACGAGCCGCACGAGGTCGTCGACGTTGGTATCGGCGCGCGCGCTCCCTGCTTGCTGCGCGCGCGCAAGAAGCTTCGCTCCCGATTGGCGCATCGCGTCGCACGCCGGGTTTCCGTTCTCGTCGAGCATCATGATCATCGCTTCCGCGCCAAGGCCGCGGCATGCCCTCGACCCGTGCATCTGCTCTCGCAGCCACGCCGCGAGCGCCTCACCCGGTTCCAATTCATCGAGGAGATCTTCGGCGCGCTGACACGACGCGTCGATGGTGTCGCGGAAGACTGCCTCAACCAGCGCGTCGCGGTTCGGGAAATGACGGTAGAGGGTGCCGATCCCCACGCCCGCGCGTGCCGCGATCGCCTCGAGCGACGCGTCGGAGCCTTGGTCGGCGAATACCTCTCGCGCGGCGTCGAGCAGTCGCGCCGCATTGCGCTGCGCGTCGGCGCGCGGACGGCGCAACGAAGGTGTCGTTGGCGGACCTTGCTCCGTAGTGCTCATGGGTCTTCCCGTCGGCCCGTGACGGCCGTCGCCAAAATTCCGTTTGCAAACCGGAGGCACCCTCCGTAACCTAACCGGAGGCCGCATCCGTATCCCGCGGATTGTAGCCCTCGGAGGGAAACCCATGGCCAGCACCGCCGTATCGCCGACGCCGACCGTGGAACCCGCGGTGCCGGATTTCGCGCACCGCCGACTCATCCTCACCGCCATGTGCCTCGCGTTGGTGATGGTGGTGGCCGGTGTGTCGATGCTGGCGACCTCCCTCCCCGGCCTCGCGGCCGACCTGGGGGCGAGTCAGTCGTCGCAGCAATGGATCGTTGACGCGTACGCCCTCACGCTCGCTGCGCTGCTCCTGCCCGCCGGTGCGCTCGGCGACCGCTACGGCCGGCGCGGCGCGTTGATCGCAGGGGTCGCGCTCTTCGGGGGCGCGGCAGGGCTCGCCGCGAACGCGACCTCACCGGGCCAATTGATCGCGCTGCGAGCCGCGATGGGTATCGGCGCCGCACTGTTGATGCCGGGAACACTCTCGACGATCACCAGCGTGTTCCCGGAAGAGGAGCGCGCGAAGGCCGTCGGCATCTGGGCCGGCTTCGCGACCGGCGGCGGGACGCTCGGCATCCTCGCTTCGGGCGCGCTGCTCGAGAAGTTCTACTGGGGGTCGATCTTCCTGGTGACCGCGGCGATCGCGCTCGTCACCCTCGTCGCCATCATCGTGGTGGTCCCGTCGACCAAGTCGACGGAGCCGGTGCGGTTCGATCCGCTCGGTTCGCTGACATCGGCCATCGGCATCGGGCTGCTGGTGTTCGGGATCATCGAAGGGCCCGACCGAGGCTGGTCGGATCCAGTCACGCTGATCGGTCTCGCGGCAGGCGCGCTCTTCATCGTCGGTTTCGTGCTCGTCGAACTGCGCGCCAAGGCACCGCTCCTCGACCCCCGCCTGTTCGCACATCACGGTTTCGCCACCGGGTCGGCGTCGCTGTTCCTGCAGTTCTTTGCGATGTTCGCGTTCTTCTTCGTGTCGCTGCAGTACCTGCAGATCGTGCGCGGTTACGGCACGCTGGCCGCCGCGGTCGCGCTGTTGCCGATGACGGTGCTGATCATGCCGGTCGCCGCCGTGTCGGGAACGTTGTCGGAGCGATACGGCCATCGTCTCGTCGGTGGCGCGGGCCTCGCGGTCTCGGCCGTCGGGTTCGGCGCGTTCGCGACGCTCCGCCCGGACAGCAATTTCGGACTGTTCCTCATCGCGACGCTGATCATCGGCGCGGGCGCGGCCCTCGCGATGACCCCGGCGACCAACGCGATCATCGCGTCGCTCCCCCGCTCCAAGCAGGGCGTCGCTTCCGCGGTAAACGACTCCGCACGCGAACTCGGTGCAGCGTTCGGCGTTGCCGTGTTGGGGAGCGTCTTCAACGTGGGCTACCGGCACAGCATCGATGCGCACCTCGGAGGACTTCCCACCGGCGTCGCGAATCAGGCACGCGAAGCACCGGCGATCGCAGTGCGGATCGCGGGGCACGTGCCGAACGGCTCGGCGCTCACCACCGCGGCGCACGACGCGTTCGCCGCCGGCATGCGTGACTCCGTCCTGTTCGGCATGGGACTCCTGCTCCTCGGCGCGTTCTTCGTGTGGGTGCGCGGCGCGTCACGCGTCGAGGAGGTCTTCGAGGACGAACTCGATACCGACCTCATCACCGAGCGCGTCGCCTAATCGTTGGAGTTCGCTGGATGCGAGCTGCGCTTTCGGGCACGCCCCGCGCCGGTGAACAACGCGACCGCGACTACGAGGAGCAGCGCGCCGAGCACCGCCCAGATGGCCTGGCCAGTCATCGGTGAACCGTGCAGCGCGCCGAGGCCCTGCGCGATCCAGACAACGCCGACGGCCAGGAGCACCAGCCCGATCACACCTCGTACCCACATCGAGTGCTCGTTTCTGTTGGTCAGCGGGGTCGCACGCCGGGCTGCGGGATGTCACGTCGCCGGACGAACGAGTCGCGGTCGGTCGAAGTCAGTGTTGTCGACAATGACCTCGACAAAGGAGGTTGGATCAACGTCGTTCATGTACAGCAACTCGCCGGCCAGGTACCGGTCTCGGTGAAGTGCTTCAGCCTCGTCTGCGTCGCCCACCATGTCGGCGTCACGTTCCATCCCCCGGCGGACAGAAAGCTCGGCATCGATCTCGACCCACACCCGGAGATCCCAGTAGGAATTGATCTCGGGTCGGTAGGCGAACACGCCGTCAACGATGAGCACCGCGTTCGCGGGCATCGCCGTCTTGACTTCGGAGTGGTCGATCTGGGTGAGCGGGTCGATGCTGCATAACGCCACGAGCCCGTCGGCCGTTGGGCTCGACCGATCCAGCAGCAGTCTGCACGCTGCTTCGCAATCGAACGCGTTTCGGTAGTACCCCTCTGCAGATTCCCGGTCGTACAGGTGCCTCTCGCGCCACGGTCGTTTGAAGTCATCAAGCGACGCTCGCAACACGGGGCGGCCGCGACGGGCAAGACCGTGCGCCAGCTCATGGCCCAGGCTTGTCTTGCCGGCTGCGGTCAGACCATCGATCGCGATTCGTAGCCGACGATCGCCAAGCGAGTCGATCATCTCGACGAGCCGGCCGAGTACGCGAGTTCGCTCGGGTCCGGGTGGAGGCGGCATCGGCTGCTGCCAGGTCGACACAGAGAACTCAACGTTTGCGTCGTTCATGATCGCAAGGTCGATCGCCCTCGGCGCTGGGCTCTCCGCTTCGGTATTGCGGAATACTACGGAAGAGTCGAACTCATCGCCGTTGTGTGCTCAAGGCGAAGAGTGCGCGATCGCGAGCGTCGGCACTCGTAGATGTTCCTCGGCGAGCAAGAAGAGACTCGACTCGAGTAACCAACTCTCGAAGGCAGAACGGCTTCACCATGTAATCGTCGGCGCCGGCCGCGAACACCTCCTGCGAATCCGCGGGTCCCCCGTTTCCGGAGATGACGATCACGCCGACACGCTTGAGGTCCGAGTTCGCGCGTATTTGCGCGCACACTTCGAGCCCTGACAACTTCGGCATCGACCAGTCCAAGACGACGACGTCGGGAACGACGTCACGCGCCGCGGTGAGCCCCGCCTCACCGTCGCTCTTCGTGTGGACCTCGAAACCCATCTGGTCCAAGCCACCGGCCATCAATTCCCGAATGTCGGGGTCGTCGTCGACGATCAGCATGCTGGTCACGGCTCGGTCCCTTACTCGGCGACCGCACGAAATGGCAGGTCGATCTATGCCGTTCGAAACATCGGCCCGACGACGCTGAGGTTTGCACAAACGCGTTCTCTAATTTTCTCCCTGGGGCTCAACCCATGATGGAGGCGAGGCCGGCAACTTCCAGCGCGCGGGCGACCGGCCCGTTCGCGCCGACAATGACGACTTTGGTGCCGTAAACGCGCGCGCCGAAGTACGCGCGGGTCAGTTCGTGGATACCTGAGCTGTCGAGGTACTTCACGTTGCGGAGATCGATCGTCAACATCGAAGTGCCTCGGGTGAACGCGTCGCTGACGACGCGATGGACCTCTTCAGCCGTTTCGAAATCGACGTCGCCGTGGAGGACCATCGTGATGAAACTGGTTTCGCCCAGGACTTCGATCCTGAAGGCGTCCGACATCACGTCCCCTGCCGTTCTGTCGATGTAACGGTCGCCGCCCGCGTGCATCGAGTATGCCCGCAGATCGTACGAGATGGTTGGACCGCACGAATCGGCACACCACCGACCATCGCGCGACCCGCGACATCAAACGTCCGTGTGCCAACGTGAGGCGGTGGAACCCGCAGTCGAGTTCCGAAGGTTGGGCAGCACCGAGCTGTCGCGCGTCGTCGAGATCGACCGTAGGGAACGCATCGACGTGCTCTACGACCAGCACGGCACCCAACTCGTCGCGCGGCACGGCAAATGGAGCGCGTCGGCCTGGGACCCGGACGGTCACGGCGAACACTCCGTCGAGGACCAGGTGCTCAGGCTCGAGCACTACGTCGACACCGGCGGGATCGCGCTCGGTGCGTTCGCCAGCGGACGGCTGGTTGGCATCGGTGTCGTCGTGCCACACGTTCGGCCCAGGATCGCGCAGCTGGCGTTCCTCCACGTCAGCGCACCGTTGCGTGCGGCGGGTATCGGCAGCCGTCTGTCCGAGCAGCTCGAGCAGATCGCCCGCACCGCCGGCGACTCCGACATGGTCGTCTCGGCGACGCCATCGGAGAACACCGTGCGGTTCTACCTCGGTTGCGGCTTCCAGCCCATGGCGGAACCGTTGGCCGAGCTGTTCGAACTCGAGCCCGAGGACGTGCACATGCGCAAGGTGCTTTGAGCTGATGGGTGCAGGTTCAACGAGCAGCCGGGTTGGAAACCAGGAGCCCGAGTGATGTGCCCCACCCAGGGCGGTTCAACGTGTGGCACACATAGAGTTGGTGTCGGAGGGGCGATCGTGTTGACCAGGCGGAGCCCCTCATGGACGCGTCGACCAGGATTCGCAACATCGTCGTTACGGCGGCCACGGAGGGAGCCGGTCTTGCGACGGTGCTCCCGGCGCTGTTCGGCGTCACACGCGACCGTAACGACTTGGTACGCGCGCAGGAACGCTTGGCGGTCGAACTTCAGCACGACCCCGACGACGCGGTACTCGTCCGAGCACACGACCTCGTCACTCGCGCGCTCAGCACGGACATGTACCCAGGTCCGTAAGCGGCGACACAACCGGTTGGCGGTCGCGTCGAGATCGTTTTCGATTCGGCTGCGACGGGTACCTCGTGTGGGTCCTCGTTACGAGTCCTTTACGAGTCGTTGCGAGTCGTTACGAGTTGACCGGGCGAATGTCGTTCACAAGAGGCTTGCATATGGCTGCTAGCGCGGTGACCAAGGCCCTTCTCGTTCGTTTCGATGCGTTGCCGGGCCGGGAGGCAGACGTCGAGGACTTTCTCAACCAGGGCCTCGCGCTGGTCGAGCAAGAGCCGAAGACCGTTCGATGGTTCGCGCTCCGCTTCGGGCCGTCGTCGTTCGGCATCTTCGACGCGTTCCCCGATGATGAGGCTCGACAAGTCCACCTCAACGGCGCCGTCGGTAAGGCGCTCGGCGAGAACATCGGGAAACTGTTCAAGGAGCCAACGATCGAGGCGGTCGACATCGTCGCCGAGAAGGTGCCCCAATAGCGCCGCGGTTGCCCGCCGAACCCGACGGCGTGCGGTTCAGAACTTGCCGGACAAGAACTGCACTGCTCCGGTCGCGGCCGGGAACGACTCGGTGATCCCCGAGCTGACGTAGCCCGCGTCGGTGATCACGGTGATGCCGTTGACTCCCGACGCGGCGTCGCTGCACAGGAAGAGCAGCGGATATGCCTGTTCGAGTGGTGTCGACGCCTCGATGCCGGCTTCTGTGCGGTAGTCGGCACCGAAGCCGAGCCACATCTCGGCGTTCGCCTGCGCGAGCGGTGTGTTCGTCGGGCCCGGGAGGATCGCGTTGATCCGGATGCCTTGCTTGAGGAGACCGAACGCCTCGCGCGCGACGTAGGCGTTGATCGCCATCTTGCTCCACATGTAGTCGGCCTTGTTGTTCTCCTGCGCCCAACGCGAAGCGTCGTCGAAGTCGGTGATGTCGAGGTACTCCCGCAACACGTCGAGATTGGCCTGCCAACCCAGGCCGGCGGCCGAGGAGATCATCCCGATCGCCGCGCCGCGCGCCAGCGCGCCACTCGCGAGCATCCGGTCGATGAGCCGCCGGTGCCCGATGAAGTTGATCCGTTCGATTCCCGGCGTCCCGTCGGCAACGCCGGCACACGAGAACAGCGTGTGCACCGGGCCACCACACTCGTCGACGGCCGCGTCGATCGACGCCTTGTCGGAGAGGTCGAGGTGAATCGTCTTGACACCCTCGAGCGCGACCGCGGCGCGGTCCATCACGACCACCTCGGCGCCCGCGTCGCGCGCCAACTCGGCGACGGCTGCGCCCATGCCGGTCGCACCGCCGACGACGAGCGCGCGCTTGCCGTCGTACCTGAATGCGTCGAACAGGCTCATCGATTACTCCTCGAAGATGATGGTGTGGTGACCACGCGACGACGCCGCGGACCTTGAGGTCCACGATTGTGCCCCAGTCGTGCCAGATCGTCACGCTCGGATCATGTTCTCCTGAGCGTATGACGCGACCAGTCGACGGTCCGCGCCGTAGACGTCCGCTCGGCCAAAGGAACGCCCGCGTCCTGCATGCGGGCTCGCGTGCGCGAGGAGCAACCAGTCGCCCGCGTCGACGTGTTCGTGGAACGTGAGCGTCTGCGTGATGACCGTCGTCGCGATCGAAACGTGCGCGAGTGCTTGACCAACACCGGGGTGAGGTCGCATGGCGGTGCCGATGAGGAACCCGTCTGATGCGTACGCGAGGAGCGCTTGACTCATCCATTCGGCGTCGGGAACGTCGGCGAACCGGGACCACACGAGCAGCTCCGGCGGTCCGACCGCGTCGGGGTCGGAGATGTCGACGTCACCCACGATCTGCACGTCCCATCCCCGACGCGTCACTGCGCTCGGGACCAAGTCGTCCGGGGGCGCGACGACCGGCGGGTCGGCGCAAAACGTGATGAGGTCAGCGTCCGGCTTGTCGAAGAGGACGAGCGATCTTGTGCAAAGGCGTGCACCCTGGCGGATCGACACCTCGACGCTCGCGAATGAGCGGCCCTGGTGTAGCCGCTCGACGTCGAGCTCGACCGGCTGTGTTGATGAAGCCGCGCGGGTGAAGATCGTGTGCATGGACTTCAGGTGCATGTCGGGAACCGAGCTCGCCGCGGCGGCAACGGATTGCGCCAGCAGTTGGCCGCCGAAGACGACGCCCTGCGAATCGGCGAGGTTCTGACCGACATAGCGATCGGCCTCGACGGGTTCCAGGCGAAGCATTTGTATCAGCTCGCTCGTCACACGCGTCCTTCGTTCGTCTGCCGCGAGATTTGCCGAGCAACCCCGGCACCTGCACACTAGAACAGGACTTGCTTCAAGGAAGAACGTCATATCCCGCAATTGCGAACGGAGGCGGTTGAACGTGAACCACGCGTTGGGCGGAGAGCACCGACTCGTCATTGACGGCAAGTTGGTGCCGGCCATTGCCTCACCAATGCGTTGAGCCGACCCGATGCCGACCTTCACGCACGACGATCTACGACTTCACTACGACGTCACCGGCTCGGGACCACCGGTGTTGTGTGTGCACGGCGCGACAGGAACCGGCGCGTACGAGTGGTCCGAGCTCGTAACCACGCTCGCCGATCGGTACCGCTTCATCACTCCCGACCTTCGAGGCCACGGCCGCTCGGAGTATCGGGGCGGCAAGACGGGCATCGACGAAGTGAACGGCGATCTTCTCGCGCTTCTTCAGCACGAGCACGTCGCGCGCCCGCACGTACTCGCCTTCTCGTTCGGTGCCGAAGCGGCGCTCGAGTTGGAGATGACGCATCCTGGCACCAGCGCGAGCCTCATCTTGCTGAGCCCAGGTCTGGCCGACCCAAAGGCGGTGCTGCCGACGCGCCAACAGCTCGAAGCCGGTTGGCCGCGGGCGCTGCGGCACCTTCACACGGAGCAGCACGGCCAACAACACTGGCTCGATCTCGCGGTCGAGCTGTGTGAACGGTCGGGACAACG
>JAODBJ010000030.1 GCA_025463905.1 Actinomycetes bacterium | reverse complement strand
GTCGCCTGAGTGCGCGTGGTATCCGCTCCCCATCCCCCGCACGGCCAACCGGTTGAACGACGACGGTCCGCCGCGCCACAGCTCTGACCCGCCGGGCGCCACCCACAGCACGTCGTCGTACGCGTCCCCGTTGAAGTTGCCGACGACGGGCTCGTACGTTGCCGTTATCGACGGCACCGCAGCGGAGATGAACCCGGACATCCCGCCGAGCCATAGCGCCTCGTGACCTGCACCGGCGGCGTACCAGAGAACGTCGTCACGATGGTCGCCGTTGAAATCGCCGACGACAGGCGTGAACGTCGCGTTCACCGACGAAACCGCGCCATGCGTGAAACCCGATGAGGCGCCGAGCCACAGTTCTTCCCTCGTCGCGCCGGGCGCATACCAAAGGATGTCGTCCCGCAGGTCGCCGTTGAAGTCGCCAACGACGGGCTTGAAGGTCCCGTTCACCGAAGAAACCGGTGCCGACGTGAAACCCGTCTTCGCGCCGAGCCACAGCGCTTCCCGACCTGCGCCGGGCGGGTACCACAACACGTCGTCGCGCATGTCGCCGTTGAAATCGCCGACGATCGGTGTGAACGTCGCATTCACCGACGAGACGGGCATCGACGTGAAGCCCGACGCGCCGCCGAACCACAGCGCTTCGCGAACTGCGCCCGGCGAGTACCACAGGACGTCGTCGCTGCGATCCCCGTTGAAGTTGCCGACGATCGGCGTGAACGTGGCGTTGACGGATGGAGCGGTCATCGGCGAGAACCCGTTCGATGCGCCGCGGAACAATCGTTCTTGCGCTGCGCCTGGCGCGTACCACAACACGTCGCTCCGGTGGTCAGCGTTGAAGTCGCCCACCAGTGGAACGCCCGGGCCTACGTTTGCCGCACCGGTGCCGACCTCATCAAAGAGTTGCCACTTGTCGACGTGGATAGTGACGACGGCGGTGTCGCACACCGGTTGTGGGTCGTCGTCGCACGACGTGTAACTGAAGTCGTCGGTGCCGACGAACATCGGTGGCGGCGTGTAGGTGACGACACCGGTGACATTGTCGACCTGCACCGTGCCCCCATGATCGGAGACGGTGTCGTACGTCGTGGTCGCCAAGTCATTGGCGGCATCGTTGGCGAGCGGGCGCACATCGACTGCAGTGTCTTGCGTCGTCGTCACCGCGTCGTCGCGTGCGTCGGGGCTGCCGTCGGGCGCCGGCGTGTCGGTACTCCACGAGTACGCCGAGGAGAAGGGCGCGGGAACGCTGTCGATGCTACCGACCATCAGGGTCGTGCCTGCGGCATCCGAGGCGACGGAGAGCCCGAAGGCCTCGTGTGCGTGTGCATACGGCGAGTCGATGGTTTCTGCGTCGCTCCAGACACCCGCTCGCCGCTCGTACGCAAACGCGCGACCGGCGTCGATCTGCGCGGGGTCGCCGTTCGTCTCGAAGTGAGGGTCGCCGACGACGAGCCGATCGCCGGACGCGCTGAGCGCGGTGGCCGCGCCGAACAGCGCGGTGTCGGCACCGCCCGTCAAGGTCTGCTGATAGGCCCAGGCCCCATCCGAAGTGCGGACCCAGACCCCGACCTTTCCGGGCGACACGGTCATGTCCGTCGCCACGATCGTGCCGGCGTCGGGAGTGATCGCGATCGCGGAGACGAAGTGGCCCGGTGCTTGTTGGCCGTCGCCGAGCAGAGCGCTCAGGGGCTGAGGCGCTCCGACGTCGTCCGCGGCCGTCTGACGCGTGGCAACCAACAGGTTGTCGTGCGTCGAGAACACCATCGTGAGCCCGTCGCTCGCGATCGCGACGTTGGGACCGAAGTCGGGGTTGGCGCGAACCGCTGAACCTTGATCGACCCGTTGGCGTTCTGTCCACGTTGCGCCGTTGCGGTCAATGACGTGTATGCCATCGTTCGGTGTGGCAGCCCCGGGCGGCAGGGCGCCGATGACGGCGGTGGTGCCGTCGCCGTCGAGCGCGATGCTGTCGACGTTCGCGCCTTGGAACACAGACTGCGGGCCGACCCATCCGCTGCCGCTTCGCTCGAAGGCCTGGACGTTGCCGGCCCCGCCACTAAAGCCGTTGAGACGGACGAGCGCGACCATGCCATCGCTGCTGAGCGCGACGTCCGTACCGAACCACTCACCAAGACCCGGTGTCTGTGGCAGTGACCCTTGGGGCGTCCACGGCGACGACGCGTCGGCGCGGGTGTACACGTTGACGGCGCCGAACGTCGAGACGCCTTGCGGGCCGAAACCGAATGTCGGGTCAGCGATCAGTGCACTGAGCCCGTCGGCGCTGATCGCGACCTTGATGCCGAACGTGGATTCCGCGCTCGTTCGGTCGGGCCCTTGGATGCGATCGATCGTCTGGGTACCGAGCGACGGCGCGAAGGCGCCGGCTCGAGCCGCGATCGCTCCGACGAGCGGCAGTTGCAGCAGTGTCACGGCGATCAACGCGACGACGCGTACTTTCACCGGTCCCACTCGCAGAACGTACAGAGGTCAGTCGGTCAGACGAAGCGTCTGCGCGCAGGTGTGACGTCGATCACTTCCAACGCCCGTCACGCGACGACTCGGAAAATCTCTTCGAGGCTCGTGTCGCCGCGTGCGACCTTGCGCAGGCCATCCGACTTCAGCGAGAGCATGCCTTCCATGATCGCGGTCTTCTGGATGTCTTCGGTCGAGCGTCGTTCGATGATCTGGCGCTCGATTTCCTCGGACACGAGCATGACCTCGTGCAACGCGAACCGGCCGCGATAGCCGGTACGGCCGCACGCGGAACAACCCGACGCGCGAAACAGCGTCGGCCAGTCTCCCCCGTTCAACTGCTCCATCGGCCAGCCCGCGAGCGGGAGTTCGGCCTCGCTCGGCTGGTACGCCTCTTTGCATTTCTCGCACAACCGACGCGCGAGCCGTTGCGCGACCACGCAGTCGAGCGCGCTTGTCACGAGGAACGGCTCCACACCCATCTCCACCATGCGCAACGGCGTGGAAGCGGCATCGTTCGTGTGCAACGTCGAAAGCACCAAGTGGCCGGTGAGTGCGGCCTCGATCGCGATGATCGACGTTTCGCGGTCACGGATTTCACCGACGAGGATGATGTCGGGGTCGGCACGCAGGATCGACCGCAACGCCGACGCGAACGTCAACCCGGCCTTCGGGTTCACCTGCACCTGGTTGATACCGGCCAGCCGATATTCCACCGGATCTTCGACCGTAATGATGTTGCGGTCGGGATGGTTGATGGTGTTCAGCGCGGCGTACAGGGTGGTCGACTTCCCGGAACCCGTCGGTCCGGTCACGAGGATGGCTCCGTACGGCTTGCGGTACGACGTTTGGAATCGGTCGAGCGTCTCGGGAAGGAACCCGAGATCTTCGAGGCGCATCAGCGCCTGGCTCTTGTCGAGGATGCGCATCACCACCTTCTCGCCGTACACGATCGGCAGCGTTGCGACACGGAGGTCGATGGCGCGGCCACCGATCTTCATGCCGATCCGGCCGTCTTGCGGGATGCGGCGCTCAGCGATGTTGATCTCGGCCATCACCTTCAGGCGGCTGATCACACCGGCTTGGATACTGCGCGGCGAGCGCATCACTTCGTGGAGCACCCCGTCGATGCGGAACCGGATGCGCAGGTCGGTTTCCGTGGGTTCCACGTGAATGTCGCTCGCGCGGTCGTTGACGGCCTGATTGATCAAGAGGTTGACGAACTTCACGATCGGCGCGTCTTCGACGACCTGGTTGATCGCGCCAATGTCGGCGTCGTCGTCATGTTCGTCGGCCGCTGCGGCCACGACCGCGTCGACGTCCGAGTCCATCCGGTACAGGCGTTCGAGCGACTCGCTGATCTGGGTGGCCGTCGCGACGACAGTCTTGATCTCGACGCCGGCGATGGCGCGGATGTCGTCGATCGCGAAGACGTTCGACGGGTCCGCCATCGCAACGACGAGCCGTCCGTCTTCCCATGCAATCGGGATGGCCTGATACCGGCGGGCGAGCGACTCAGAGACCAGCGCCGCGATCGACGCGTCGAGGAGATGGTCGTTGAGATCGATGAAGTCGAGGCCGACTTGCTGGGCCAACGTCCGCACGAGGTCGGCTTCGGAGATCGTGCCCGACTCGATGAGGAGTCGCCCGAGCGGTTTTCCGCCGCGCGCCTGCTCGGCGAGAGCCGCGTCGAGTTGAGCCTCCGTGAGGAGACCTTCAGCGATCAGCAGCGCGCCAAGAGGCGTTCCGTCGGACAGGGCAGCTTCCTTGCATCCGCGCCCACGGTCATTCGGTCGTGTGCGAGCCGGCCTAGGTATCACGGAGGGCCGAGAAGAGTCGGAGTAACGCACCGCGGTCGCGCGGATCGCCCTCTTCGAGGGGTCCGGCGCCCGGCGGGACGGCGTCGGTCTCGGCGCCTTCCGCGTGCTCCGCTTCGTCTTCGGCTCCTGCAAATGGGTCAGGCATTCCGGCGGTTGGCTCGGCCGCCGGTTCGGCGTCCGCCGTCCCTTCGTCGGGCGCGCCGCGTTCGTCGTGGCGTTCGTTGGTGAGTTGCGCGTCGAAGTCGGCGGCGCCGTCGCCCTCGGCGAGCGCACCGTCCTCGGTCGCGGGTTCGTCTTCCGACTCCTCGTCGGAGGCGTGCGGCTCGGTGACGGTCGCGTCGGCGAGGTGCGCGAGCGTGTCGAGGGCCGCTTCCGCGGCGCGCTCCTCCGCCGCCGTCGCCTCGACCTCCGCAGATGTGGCTTCGGGTGGCGCCGCCGGCGCGGGCGCCTCGGCGGCTTCGGGCCGGATCTCGACCGCGCCCAGCTCCACCAGTTCCTTCAGGGCGTTGCAGGTATCGAGCACACTTCGCTCGGTGTGGTGCATGACGTCGCGCACGGTGCGGGCACCGTCGAGCGCCACCAGGAGTCGCCAGAGCGGCTGGTCGATGATGATGGAATCGGCCCCGAGCACCGCAGCAAGGGCAGGGCGGGACTCGAGCGACGGGATGACGAGCTGGATCTCGCGCCATTCCCCGAGCAGCTTGTCGAGCGACTCGACGGCTTCGTCGACGTCGACCGCGAGCCTGGTCTTCCACTGCGGTTCTTCGTCGGCGGCGAATCGGAAGGAGCCCCCGGGTTGGCGGGCCAGCGAGAAGCACACGTCGACCAACCGGGTTGCGAGTTCCCGGTCGTCGTCGACGGGTCCGGTGAGCTCGCCGGATTCGGCCGCGCGGCACCGGCCGTCGGCCAGGTATACGCGGCCCTGCACCGAGCCGGCCTCGAGCCACAACGCGCCGGTCTTGTGCGACTGCGCGAGCAACCCGAGTACCTCGGTGAGGGAAAGTGTGTCGAAAGTGCCCTGTAGCACGCCCTGAACCCCCGTGTCCTCTGCGAGGTGCATCGACCGGGGTTGGGGTCACGTTGAGTGATATTTAGCGATCGGGAACCACGTTCTGTGGCGATTTCGACCCGTGAGGCGGCCGTAGGGGCGCCTCGGCGGTGCTCACCGACCCGCGAGCGCCTCAGCCGCGGCGTTCGCCATGACCGCCAGCGGGGCGGGCGAACCGGTCCAACGCTCCACTTGCAAGCCCGCCTGCGCCACCAGCATCCCCAACCCGTCGACGCCGTCGGCGCCCCGCGCCCGGGCCGCAGCCAACAGCGGGGTTTCCCGCGGGTGGTACACGAGTTCGGCCACCACCAGGCCCGGCCGCAGGCACGCGGCGTCGAACGGCAGGCGGTCGTCGCCCGCCATCCCGATTGAAGTTGCCTGCACCACGATGTCGGCGGCGGCGATCTCGTTCTCCACCGCGTCGAAGCTCACCGCCCGGGCGCCGGGTGCCAGCGCGGCCGCGGTCTGCGCCGCGGCGGGGCGGCGGGCGGCGACCGTGACGGACCCGCCGACCCGGCCGAGCGTGAGGACCACCGCGCGTGCCGCCCCACCCGCGCCGAGCACGACGACCCGCCGCCCGGCCGGGTCATGGCCCGCGTCGAGCAGGGCACGGCGAAATCCCTCGCCGTCGGTGGAGTCGCCGAGGAGGCGGCCGTTCTCGTCGAGATGCACGGTGTTCACGGCCCCGAGCGCAGCCGCGTCCGGCGTGAGGTCGTCGCACGCCGCCGCCGCGTCTGCCTTGTGCGGCATCGTGACCGACAGCCCCACCAACCCGAGGGTGCGCACCGCCTCAACGGCCGCGCCGGCGTTGCCGGGCGCGACGTCGAACGCAACGAAGACCCAATCGAGGCCGAGCGCCGCGTAGGCCGCGTTGTAGATCGCGGGCGACAACGAGTGACGGATCGGTGTGCCGATCACCGCGGCGACACGCGTCGTCGCGGAGAGGCTCACAGCAAGCCTGCCCGCCGCGCTCGGTCGACGTTCGCTTGGTGCTCCGCGTACGTGCGGGCGAACGCGTGATGACCATCTTTCCCGGCCACCACGTAGTAGAGGTATTGCGTGGTCGCGGGGTGCAACGCGGCTTCGAGCGACGCGGCCGTGATCCCCGAGATCGGCGTCGGTGGCAAGCCCTTGTTCACGTAGGTGTTGTACGGCGACGGGGTCCGCAGATCGGCCCCAGTGATGCCCGAGCGTTTGTTGACCGCGTACAACACGGTCGCGTCGATCTCGAGCGGCATGCCGAGCCGTAACCGGTTGTAGATCACCGACGCGATCAACGGCCGGTCGCGATCGAGCTTCGCTTCGCTTTGGATGAGCGACGCCACTTTCACGATGTCGTAGGACCCGAAGCCCTGGACGTTCGCGCCGGAGAGGCCGGCGGCGTCGGCTTCCTTGTTGAACTGCGTCACCATCGTGCGCAACACGTCACGAGTCGTCTCGCTCTCGTCGACGCGGTAGGTGTCGGGCCACAACAGGCCTTCGAGCGTTCTCGTGCCGGCAGGAACGTAAGGCGAGCGGACGGCGCCGGTGCGCGCAGCCTTCAAGAACGCGCTCCCGCGGAGCCACGACACCTGTTTCCCGACCTGCGGCGCGATCTCGTCGAGGCGTAAGCCGGGGATCACGGCGAGGTTTACCGCTCGCACCTGGGGGCCGCTCTCGAGCACGTTCACCGCGCCGCGCGCGCCCAAGTGTTTGTGCATCACGTACGTGCCGGGCTGGAACGGTCCTGCGCCTTTCAGGCGCGCGTAGAACTGAAAGACGAACGACGACCCGATGACGTCGCGGTTCGACAATTCGTCGGCGATCTGCGGAACGCCCCAGCCTTTGGTGACGCGCACGTCGACCGTTGCGCCCGGTCGTCCCGGCGGATCGAGTTGCCACCAGACCCACCCGGCCGCGGCGCCGATCGCGGTGAGCGGTACGACCACGAGCAACAGCACGAGCACGAAGACGCGCCGGCGCCGGCCGCGTTCGATCGAGCGGTGCAGTTCTGGTTCGTTGTCCCTGTCCTGCTCGCGGGCGCGCCTCCGCCGTTGGCGGCGTGTGGACGCGGGCGCGTCCGCGTCAGGGTCGAAGTCGTCGTCGAGCGTCGTGCGGTTCATTGCAGTCCGTCGATGTAGGCCTGGAGCATCACAGCCGCGGCGACCTTGTCGACCACTCGCCGGCGCGCCTCGCGCCCCATGCGCGCCTCACGCAGTGACCGCTCGGCTGTGACTGTCGTGAGCCGTTCGTCGAAGACCTCCACCGTGATGTCGGTGCCGGCCACGGCACGCAACGCGTCGACTTCTTCCAACACGCCCCGCGCCGCCGGCCCCGTCTGGCCCGACAACGACAGCGGCAAACCCACCACGATCATGCCTGCCTCGTGCTCACGCGCGGCGGCAACGATCGCCCGGTGGTCGTCTTCACGGGCGCGCGCCCGCAACAGCACGTCGAGCGGCGACGCAACGGTACGCGTCGGATCTGACAGCGCGAGCCCGATGCGACGGCCGCCGAGGTCGACGCCGAGCACCCGTCCGACTGTGGACCGGTCGGTCACTTGCGCCAATTCACCGCCTGCTCGCGAACTTGCGCGAGCGCGTCGTCGACCGCATCGCCGCGAGGACCACCGCCGACGAACAGTTCCAGGTTCTTCCCACCGCCACCGCCGAAGGCCTTGGCGGCGGGCAACCCGATATCGGCGGCCGAAGCACCCGCCTCACGCCGGTCGGCACTCACGGCGACCGCGACCGCGCCCTTCCCGTCGGTTGTCTTGCTGACCAACGCGACCACGCCCTCGCCGAGCGCGCGCAGTGTCGCCTGTGCGAGTTGCCGCAGGTCGTCGTTCGCAAAACCGTCGCGGCGGGCGACCACCACCCCACCGTCGGCTTCGGCGGCCAGATCGTTCGCCAGGCTGGCCGCCTCACGCGCCTTCAGCCGTGCGATCTCGTCTTGCAATGCCTTCATCTGCTCGACGAGCTTCTCGACCTTTTCGGGCACCTCGCGCGGCGTCGCCCGCAACACCGCGCTGACCCGACGCAACATCGCTTCTTCTTCGTGGATGAAGTCGAGCGCAGCGTCGCCGGTGAACGCTTCGATGCGACGCAGGTTCGAACCGATCGAACCTTCGCTCACGATCTTGATCGGGCCGATGAACCCGAGCGCATGCACATGGGTGCCGCCGCACAGTTCTATCGAGTGTTCGCCGGCCTCGAGGACACGCACCACGTCACCGTATTTGTCGCCGAAGAACGCGATCGCACCGAGCGCCTGCGCCTCACTCATCGTCGTTTCGTAGTGACGGACGGGCGCGTCGCTGATCACTTCCGCGTTCGCGATCGCCTCGACCTTGATCAGTTGCTCGGGCGTGACCGCCTCGTAGTGGCTGAAGTCGAAACGGAGCCGGTCGGGGCCGACGAACGATCCCGCCTGCTGCACGTGCGAGCCCAACACTTGGCGCAACCCGAAATGAAGAAGGTGCGTCGCGGTGTGGTTGCGCCGGATCCGGTCGCGACGCTCACCGTCGATCGCGGCGGTTGCGGCGTCGCCCTCGGTAATAGTGCCGGCAGTGACCCGCCCGCGGTGCACGATCAACGAGCCCGGCAACCCGTATTGCGTGTCGAGGACCTCAACCCGCGCGCCGGCCTCGGTGGTGAGGTCGCCGGTGTCGCCTACTTGTCCGCCCGACTCCGCGTAGAAGGGCGTGCGGTCGAGCACGACGTCGACCGCGTCGCCCGCACCAACGTGTGCCACGCGTTCGCCGTTTGCGATCAGCGCGACGACGGTGGTCTTCGACGTGTACTCCTGACGACCGGTGAACTCGGTCGGGCCGGCGTCGTCGAGGATCTCGCGGTAGAGGTCTACCGGCGTACCGGCGACACCGCCCGCCTCCTTGTGCGCACGCTGCGCCCGTTCGCGCTGCTCCTGCATGTGGGTGCGGAAACCCTCGAGGTCGACCGCGCGGCCCCGCTCAGCCGCGATCTCCGCAGTGAGATCGATCGGGAAACCAAGCGTGTCGTGCATGAAGAAGGCGTCGGTGCCGCTGATGTCGCCGCGGCTCATGAGGTCGTCGAGGACCTCGAGGCCGCGGGCGAGCGTGGCGCGGAAACGCTCCTCTTCGCGTTCGACGGTGTGCACAACGAGGTCACGGTCGTTCACGACCTGTGGGTACGCGTTGCCCATCACTTCGACCGTCGCGTCGACGAGCGGGGGGGTGACGAGATTTGTCGCGCCGAGCAAGTACGCGTGGCGCACTGCGCGCCGGATGATGCGGCGCAACACGTAGCCGCGTTCTTCGTTCGACGGCACCACACCGTCACTCACCATGAAGGTCATCGTGCGGGCGTGCTCGGCGAGGATCCGTAGCGACAGGTCGCGGCGGTCGTCGGTGCCGTAACGCACCCCGGTCACGGCTTCGGCCGCCGCGATCATGCGGGTGAACACGTCGGTTTCCCACACCGAGTCCTTGCCCTGCATCACCGCGAGAATCCGTTCGAGACCCGCGCCCGTGTCGATCGCGCGCTTCGGGAGCGGCGGACGAGAGCCGTCGGCCTGCTGGTCGAACTGCATGAACACGAGGTTCCAGATCTCGATGTAGCGGTCGTGCCCGGTGGCCGGCCCACCGTCGGGGCCGGCGCCGGGGCCGAGATCGAAGAAGATCTCCGACGACGGGCCGCAGGGGCCGGTTTCGCCCATGCGCCAGAAGTTGTCTTCGTCGAGCCGTTGGATGCGCTCGGGATTCAGCCCGACGTCATCGAGCCAGATGCGCTCGGCGTCGTCGTCGTCGACGTGGACGGTGACCCAAAGGCGATCGGGGTCGATGCCGAGCACGTCGGTGACGAACTCCCACGCCCACGGAATCGCGTCAGCTTTGAAGTAGTCGCCGAAACTGAAATTGCCGAGCATCTCGAAGAAGCAGAGATGACGATTCGTGCGCCCGACGTCGTCGAGGTCGTTGTGCTTGCCCCCCGCCCGAACGCACTTCTGCACCGACACCACGCGCTTGTAGGGCGCAGCTTCTTCACCGGTGAAGTAGGGCTTGAACGGCACCATCCCTGCCACGGTGAAGAGGAGGGACCGGTCGTGCGGGATGATGCTCGCCGACGGCACGGCCGTGTGGTCGCGGGACGCGAAAAACTCCGTAAACGCCTGCCGGAGTTCGTCCGCGGTCGTCGGCCGGTTGGATGACATCCGGGTCAGGCTACTGCCACCGCCGGCCGACCTCCGCTCGCAAATCGGCCTCGCGATCGTGCATCGCGGCGCGTCCTTCGTGCACCGCTGCGTGCACGTCGCGGCGCAGCGAGTCGGCAGTGCCGGCAACACGGTCGGCCAGTTGCGGCGGTGTGTAACGCCGCGCCAGGCGTCGGGCTCGGCGGGCCACCGCGTACGACGATCCCAGCCCGACCACGAAGCCGGTGGTCATCCAACGAGCGCGCTTGAACATGGCGTCGCTGCCCTCAGGACGCGCGCCGGTTGCGGCGGCGTCTGGTGTCGGCTTTCGCATCGGGCTTTACGTCGGGTGGCGCCTCGCCGACCCGCAAGCGTTGCGCGGCGCGCGACACTCCGGTTCCGACCGCCATCGCTTTCACAACCGGGTTCGCGAACGTGCGGTACGCGAAGCGGCCCGCGGCGTCGACGGCGCCTTCGAGTTGCTCCGCCGATGACACGAGACGATCGACGCGCTCTACTTCGTCGGCCGCAGCGCGCGCGGCATCGCGTAACTCGGCAACAACTGGGAGCGCTTGGTCGCGCAAGGTTTGCACGGTGGCGCGCAGCGCGCGGAGCGTGCGACCGAGCGCGACCAGCGACATGGCGAGCGCGCCGACGAAGATCGCGACGATCACGGCCGCGGCGACCGCCAGCACGTCACTTACGCTCATCGTCCTCCTCGGATCGCCTCTGGGTTCCGCGCTGCATTTCGCGCCGAGCGTGACGCGCTTCGTGCACTTCGGCCATCGCCGCCTCGGCGCCGTGGCGGCCCGGTTCGTAGAAGCGTTCGCCCGCCACTTCCGCGGGCAGGTGCTCCTGCGGCACCCACCCTTCCGGTGCGTCGTGAGGATAGACGTAGCCCTCGCCGTGGCCGAGGATGCGCGCACTGGGATAGTGCGCGTCGCGCAGGTGAATCGGCACTGGCCCCGCCCGACGGTTACGCACCGCTTCGCCCGCCGCCCAGATCGCCTTTGCCGCACTGTTGCTCTTCGGAGCGAGAGCCAAGTGGATCACGGCTTGGGCGAGGTTGAGTTGCACTTCGGGCAATCCGACGAACTCCACCGCGCGCGCCGCCGCGTCGGCCACGAGGAGGCTCTGCGGATCGGCCATGCCAATGTCTTCCGACGCGAGGATCACGAGGCGCCGCGCGATGAAGCGCGCGTCCTCACCGGCTTCGAGCATGCGCGCGAGCCAGTAGATGCCGGCGTCGGGATCAGAGCCGCGGATGCTCTTGATGAACGCGGAGATCACGTCGTAGTGCTCGTCGTCGCCGTAGCGGAGACTGCGCATCGCGGTTGCCGCTTCGGCGTCGTCCAGTGTGATCTCAGTACGCCCGTCTTCGACGCACAGCGCGTGCGCGACCTCGAGCACTGTCAACACATGGCGCGCGTCGCCTTCGGAACGGTCGACGACGTGGTCGAGTGCATCGGCGTCGATCGTTGTCGGTTCGTCGCCCAGACCGCGCTCGCGGTCTTCGAGCGCGCGATGCACGAGCGTGCGTAAGTCGTCGCTCGTGAGAGGTTCGAGCCGGAACAGCGTGGAGCGCGAAAGCAACGGCCCGGTGAGCGAGAAGAACGGGTTCTCGGTGGTCGCGCCGACAAACACGAGGAGACCTTCCTCCACGTGGGGCAACAGCACGTCTTGCTGGGCGCGGTTGAAGCGGTGGACTTCGTCGAGGAAGAGGATGGTGCCTTGGCCGCGCTCACCCAGACGGTTGCGCGCCTCCGCCGCCGCTTCGCGCACATCCTTCACGCCGGCGGTGACGGCGGAGATCGACACGAACGCCTTGTCGGTGGCGCCGGCGACGAGTCGCGCGATCGTGGTTTTGCCCGTGCCGGGCGGACCCCAGAGGATGATGCTGCTCAATCGGTCGGATTCGATGAGCACCCGCAGCGGCCGCCCCTTGCCGAGCAGATGCTGCTGGCCAACGACGTCGTCGACCGAGCGCGGCCGCAAACGCGCCGCGAGTGGCGCGCGACCCGTCAGACGGGCTTCAACTGCAGCGGCGAACAAGTTGGGCGACTGCCCCATCGCCGCAGCCTACGACCCCGCCCCCACGCCCAAACCGCCCCGGTGCCTCCACCACGCCAGGTTGTTGCACTTCTGCTCCCGTTCGGTCGTATAACTCCCACAACCTGAGTCAGGCGATGCGACGAAGGTCGAGGCCGAGGATCGCCGCGGTGCGTTCGACCATGACGTGATCAGGGGTCTGCTCGGTGAAAATCAGCGGCAGCCAGCGATCCGTCGTGAGCGCAGAGATACGGTCGCTGTCGTACACGACCGCGCTCGGCGTGCCGTGCCATCCGACGCCGTAGTACTCGATGAACACCTTCTCCTCCGGGTAGGCGTAATCGAGGAAGTACGTGTTGGAGCCGGCGACGACTTTGAACTGCTGGGCCGGTGCGGGCAGGCCGGCCTTCACGAGCACGTCGAGCACGAGCCGCTCTTCACGGCTGCCACCCGGGTTGTACCCGGACGGGCGTTCGTCGAGCACCGCCTGTACCACCGAGAGCCGCCGCCCCGGTCCCGATCGCAACCGCGCGGCCGCTTCACGCAACACGCGCAGCGATGCCACGTTGCGGCGCAAGCCGTCGTCGAGATTCCGCGCGAGTTGGAACTGCGACAACACGGTTGAACAATCGAGCAACGTCCGCTCGAACGTCGTGACAGGAATGCCAGCGCGCCTGGTGATATCGGCATCAGGCAACGACGTCACGTGGTGCACGGCAATGCCGTCGACCCGAACACTCCGCGGGCGAAGAACGCTGATCTCCAGCGTCAGGTACGGGAGCGCGGCGAACTCCCACAACGTCGCGGCACAGGAGTTCGACGCCACGGCGGTGTCGCCGGCGAACAGCACCGCAGCGTGCAACTGCTGATTCCAGGTGCGCGGCGCACCAGCGAACGCGTACACGCCGCGCCGCTCGTGGCGGAGCCATCCCCGCTCGACGAGCGACGTGATGGCTTTGCCGGAGATTCCCGCCTGCACCAGTTGGTCGCGATGTACCACACCATCCTGTCTCGCGCCCAGCGACGTGACGTGTGTCAACCCGGCTTCCATGCCGCGCACCGTACGCGCGGGGTACGACAGTCACTCCCCAACCCTTCCCAGGTTGTCGCACTTATGGTCCCGTTCGGGGGCAGAAGTGCAACAACTTGGCGAGGGGGTTTGGGTGGCCACCCCGGGCGCGGGCTACGGCTTTTCGACGCGGCGCCGCACCCGACCGTGTATTCGGGCCAGATCGTCGCGTCGGCGGCGGTCGCCGACACTGGAACCGACCGCCGGGTGTTCTTCGCCTCGGGCAAGACCATGTACGCGCTCGGCGCCGCTGACGGCAAGTTGCGTTGGAAGTTCGAACTCGGCGTTCCCGGCGATGGACGCGACCCGACGGAGATCCAGTCCTCGCCCGTCGTGGCGAACGGCA
>JAODBJ010000018.1 GCA_025463905.1 Actinomycetes bacterium | reverse complement strand
GACTGCCGATCCGTTCCTCTTCTGCGTGCACCACAACGACGCGTATCCCGAAGCGAACGAGCACATGGGGCCGGCGGCGTCACTCACCGAACGCGACCTCGGCATGGATTTCGAGGGCGGCGACGGTTGGCGCATGTACCACGGGAGCACCGTGCCCGGCTTCCCGCAGCACCCGCACCGCGGCTTCGAGACGGTCACGTTCGTGCGCCGCGGCTTCGTCGATCACTCCGACTCGCTCGGCGCCACCGCGCGATTCGGCGCCGGCGATGTGCAGTGGCTCACCGCCGGCAAGGGCATCGTGCACTGCGAGATGTTTCCGTTGCTCGACCGCGACGGCCCGAACCCGTTGGAGTTGTTCCAGATCTGGCTCAACCTCCCGGCCACCGACAAGATGGTCGAGCCGTACTTCACGATGCTGTGGAGCGAAGACCTTCCTCGCCACATCGTCGGCGACCGCGAAGGTCGTACCACCGAAGTCACCGTCATCGCAGGTGAACTCGGCGGGTTGCAGCCTCCCCCACCGCCGCCCGACTCGTGGGCGTCACGGCCCGAGGCCGACCTCGCGATCTGGCACGGCGTCCTCGACCCGGGCGCGCAGTGGGAGATACCGGCAACGGCGCGCGCCGGCACGGTCCGGACGTTGTACGTGTTCGAAGGCGACGCGCGCGTTGGCGACCATGATCTCGACGCGTCAACCGGCGCGCTGATGCGCGGTGAGCCCGTGACGGTCACCGGCGGTTCGAACGGCGCGGAAGTGCTCGTGTTGCAAGGCGTTCCGATCGACGAACCCGTCGCGCAATACGGCCCGTTCGTGATGAATGATCAAGCCGGCATCGAGCAGGCCTTCACCGACTACCGGGCGACGGGTTTCGGTGGTTGGCCGTGGGCGGTCGACGACCCCGTGCACGAACGCGACGCCGGTCGATTCGCCGTGCACCCGAACGGTGACCGCGAAGCTCCCGGCCGGATCCGGTTGCCGTGACGTGCTCGGCCGTCCGACTTAGATGCCCATTCTCGTTGCTATGGGCCCATCTTCGGGCATGAGAGTTGCCGCGCCCCGCTACGCCGACACGGCGGTCTTGCGGCCGTTGAGGTAGCGCGTCCAGTCGGGCTCGATGGGTCCCGCCGACGCGATCAACGACGTGGTGGCGTGCGGCGCGACGGGCTGATGCTTGAGCACCATGCCGCATTCGGACAGCATGCGGTCTTCCTTGCGCGCGTTGCATGCCCGGCAGGACGCCACGACGTTTTCCCACGTGTGCGGGCCGCCGCGCGAGCGCGGAACGACGTGATCGAGGTTCTCGGCGTGGGTGCCGCAGTACTGGCACCGGTGGCCGTCACGGGCGAAGACGGCGCGGCGAGAGAGCGGGGCGGCGGCACGGTACGGCACCCGCACGAAGTGAACGAGGCGGATGACACTCGGAACGGGAACGATGCGCCGCTCGGAACGGAACTCGGCACCGTTGCGGTGCACGATCTCGGCCTTGTCCTTGAGCACGAGAACGACGGCGCGCCGCGCTGAGACGACACACAGCGGTTCGAAGCTGGCGTTCAGCAACAAGGCCCGTGCCACGCCCTCGGATCCTCTCTGCTCTTTCCTCTCCTAGTCCGAGGTACGCCTGACGCGGGCGACCCGCGGGTACTCGAAGTGTACTCAGCGTGCGCGGCGCGCCCGGTGGGCAACCGCGTCGTGCTCACGACACCAGCGAAGGTACGCGACCAGGTCGTCAGGGCTCGGGCGGCCGTCGGCGCCGTACGCGGTCTCGAGGCGGAAGCGGACGTAGGCGCGGTCCGGAACTGGGAGGAACGGCGGGCCGCGCCACCACCCGGGCCGCGCAACCCGTCCGAGCAGGCGCGCGCTCTCCAACCACAACGACGGACGTGCGAGCACCGCGGCTGTCGCGGCGAGCCAGACCCGGACGGATCCGAACCCGCGAGATATTGCGGACGTATGACAAAGCACGGGACCCGTCGATTTTGCCATCGCCGCGCAAGGTACCGTGGCCCCGCGTGGGGCCGGTTGTCGACGCCGGTCGATAGCTGGTTAACGCCAACGGAGGTTTCTGGTGGTTTATCCCGCTCCCCTGGCGGAAGCGTCGTTCAAGGACGTCTTCGACACTGTTGCCGGGCAAGTCGAACGGGTCCTTCGGGGCAAGAAGCGCGCGGTGCACCTCGCGTTGGTATGCATGTTCGCCGAGGGTCACCTGCTCATCGAGGACGTGCCCGGCGTAGGCAAGACGTCCTTGGCCAAGGCCATTGCACACACGATCGGCGGGTCGTGGCGGCGCATCCAGTTCACCCCTGACCTCCTGCCCTCCGACGTCACCGGTGCGTCGGTCTGGGACCGCGGCACGGGCGACTTCACGTTCCGTCCCGGCGGCGTGTTCGCGAACGTCGTTCTCGCCGACGAGATCAACCGGGCGTCGCCCAAGACGCAGTCGTCGTTGCTCGAAGCGATGGAAGAACGACAGGTGACGGTCGACACGCAGACCCACATGCTCGACGCGCCGTTCATGGTCATCGCCACGCAGAACCCGATTGAGCTCGAAGGCACGTACCCGTTGCCCGAAGCGCAGCTCGACCGTTTCCTCATGCGATTGCGGGTGGGATACCCCGACCGCGACGCGGAGCTTGCAATTCTTGAAGCCCAAGGCGGTGCCGCGGTAGCGCCGGAATCGCTCGAGCCGGTCACGGACGCCGAAGCGGTCGCCGCGTGGAGCGCCGAACTCGCGTCGGTACACATGGCAAGTGAGTTGCAGGGTTACATCGTCGATGTCGTCGACGCCACACGACATCACCGCGACCTGTTGCTCGGTGTGAGCCCGCGAGGCGCGCTGGGCCTGCAACGCGCGTCGCGCGCACTCGCGGCGAGCCTCGGCCGGTCGTACGTCGTTCCCGACGACGTGAAGGCGCTCGCCCCCACGGTGCTCGAGCACCGTCTCGTGCTCTCACCGGAAGCGCAGATGCGCGGCGCGTCAGCCGAAGCGGTGCTCAACCACGTGCTCGATTCGGTTGCCGTGCCGGCGGCCCGCGACGCGTGAGTTCACTCACCCGTCGCGGCTGGGCGCTGTTCGGCGCCGCGATCGGCCTGTACATCGGCGGACGCCTCCTCGGACTCGTGCAACTGGCGATCCTCGCGGCCGGCGCCGCCCTGCTCCTGATCGGTTCGATCGTGTTCGTGCGTTTCCATTCCGTTGCGCTCGACGCGCACCGGTCGGTGTCGGAACGGCTGCAGGTAGGGGTCGACGGGCGCGTCGACCTCCAGGTCACGTCGACCGCGACGCGTGCCACGCCGACGCTGGCGGCCGCTGACTCGTTCGATCGAGGGCGGCGCACCGCGCGTTTCCTCGTCCCGCCGCTGCGCCCCGGCGACACGGCACGCGCCGCGTACCGGGTGCCCACTGAACGGCGCGGCCGCTTCGTGATCGGTCCCATGCGGGCAACGCTCACCGACCCGTTCGGGCTCGCGCAGGCGAGTGCGCGTGTTCTCGGCACCGACGAAGTGATCGTCTATCCGAAGGTCCACGAGGTGTTCGCGTTACCCGAGGCCGGCGGCGAGGACCTCGACCGCGACACGCCGAAGCTGCGGGGCCAGCCTGACTCCGGCAACGAGTTCCTCACCTTGCGCGAGTACGCGCCCGGCGACGACCTCCGCCGCGTGCACTGGCGCTCTACCGCCCGACGCGACACGTTGATGGTGCGCCAGGAGGAATCGCGCCGGCGGGCACCCGTGCTCGTGATGCTCGACGTGCGCCCGAACGCCCACGACCGCGAGTCGTTCGAAACCGCGGTCGAAGCGGCCGCGTCGATCGTGCATGCGCTCGATCGTGAATCGCGACCGGTGGAGCTCATCACGTCGCTCGGGAAAGTGCTCGGCACACCCGGCCGGCGGCACATCGCGAGCGTGCTCGACGAACTCGCGGTGATCGAACCGCATGGGCCTGATCGCTTCGCAATGTTGAACCCGAGGCGCAGCGCGTCGTTCGTCGCGATCATCGGCACGCTCCGCCCCGAAGACGGGGGCGCGCTCGGCATGTTCGTCCGGCGCGGAGGTCTGCTGACCCTCGTCACCACGCGCGCCGGCACCGCACCCGTCGTCCCGCCGGGACGGCGTGTCCGACCGATGGTGGTCGCCGCGTCACCCGAACGTCCCTTCCCGAACGCCTGGAACGAAGCCGTCCTCCTGTGGCAGCGAACCGCTCGACAACCGCACCTCGCATCGCCCTCGCCGCGCTGAGCGCTGCCGCGGCGATCGGCCTCGTACGCGTCTTCGCGCACGCAGGCTGGCTCGTGCCGGTCGTGCTCGCCGCGGTGCTCCCCCACGCGCTGTTCGCGTACGCCGACCGGCGGCGCTGGCCACCGCTCGCTGCGCTGTTCGGCGCCATGGCGCTCGGCACGGTGTTCGCGATGGTCGTGGTGGATCCCAGTACGACGTTCCACGGTCTCCCCACGCTCGCGACGCTCCACGCCTTCAGCGACCACATCGGGCTTGCGTCGCACACGCTGCGCACGGCGGTGGTACCGGTCCCCCCGGGTGGATCCGCGTTGACGTTGTCGTTGATCGCGATCTGGATGGTCGCGACCGTCGCTGACTGGCTCGCGTGGCGGCTCGAGGCGACACTCGGCGCGCTCGGCCCGAGCCTGGTGCTGTTCGTCGCGGTGGCCGCACTCGGTGAGGGTCCGCAGTGGCCGACGACACTCCTCTACGGTGCCGCCGCGGCCAGCTTCTTGCTCGCCCAGCACTACGCCGAGTTACTCGAACGTCGAACGTGGTTCCACCTCTCGCGCCGGCGCCGTTCCCGGCTGTTGACCGGCGGTGTCGGCGCGGTCGCGGTCGTCGTGTTGCTCGCGCTCGTGGTCGGTCCGTTGCTTCCCGGCGCCCGGAGCCGCGCCTGGTTCAACTACCGCGGCCTCGGCAACAGCGCGGGCGGCGGCACCTGGCACACGGTCACACCGCTCGTCGACATCCGCACCCGCCTCGTCGACCGCAGCGGCACCGAACTGTTCACGGTGAAGAGTCGCGTTCCCGCGTACTGGCGGATGGTGGCGCTCGACCGGTTCGACGGCACGGTGTGGGGCCTTGAAAGCGAAGGCCAGCGCGCCGGGCGCCAACTTGCGGTCGACCAGCCGACTTCTCCTGCGTCGATCCACCTGACGCAGCAGTTCCAGATCGGGCCGCTCGCGACACGGTGGCTGCCGGCCGCCTACCAGGCGGTTTCCATCAGCTTGGGCAACGCCCTGGTGATCCCGGAATCGTCGTCGCTGGTCACGGGTGGTCACGCCTCCGATGGCTCGAAGTACACCGTGGAGTCGGACGTGCCGACGCCATCGAGCGCCGAATTGCGGAGAGCACCGTCGTTCGTCCCGCCTTCGTTGCAGACCGACCTCGATCTTCCGAACGGCTTTCCCCAACGCGTCCGCACCCTCGCCGCGCATGTGACCCAGGGTGCGACCGGGTCGTATGAGCGGGCGCTGGCGCTGCAGAACTTCTTCCGCGCGCCGAACAACTTCCACTACGACCTCCGTGTCGCGCCCGGCCACTCCGATCGCGCGCTCGAACACTTCCTGTTCGACACGAGACGCGGCTACTGCGAACAGTTCGCCGGCGCGTACGCGGCGATGGCGCGCAGCATCGGGTTGCCGGCGCGCGTCGCGGTGGGCTTCACGCAAGGCGAGAAAGACAGCAAAGGCGTGTACCACGTCACCGACCGGGCGGCACACGCGTGGCCCGAGGTGTGGTTCGCGGGGATCGGATGGATGCCGTTCGAGCCGACGCCGGGCCGTTTCGAGCCGACGCAGGGAGACCCCACCGGCACCGGGAAGTCGGCGCCGGCACCCACACCGGCAACGACCGCGACCAGCACCGCGCCGACGACGGGCACCACCGCGCCGGGGTCGGGCCTCAAGCTCCCGAAGCAGCCGCGCGACCAGTTCGTGAACGCGGGCAAGGCTCCCGGCGTTGCCCGCCACCACGACGTGTGGCCCCGCGTTCTGCTCGCCGTCGCCGCCGCGATCGCGCTTGCGGTACTCGCCGCGTTGACAACCGTGTTGAGTGTGCTCGGCGTGAAGTGGTCGCGGCGACGTCGCCGCCGTCATGCAGCGGATGAACGCGACCGCGTCATCGGCGCGTGGGCCGAAGCGCTCGACCGGTTGCGCGAAGCCGGCGTGGCGCCACACCCGTCGGCGACGCCCGTGGAGTTCGCGCTACGTCACGCGGCCGCGCACGGGGCCGGTCTCGCCGGCCCGCCCCTCATGGAACTCGCGCGCTTGCAGACCGCCGCGCTGTTCGCCCCCGACACGCCGAGCACCGAAACCGTCGACGACGCGTGGAAGCAGGTACACCTGATCGAGCGGGCGTTGCGCCGCGCGACTACGGCGTCGCGCCGGTGGCGTCGACGCCTCGACCCGCGTTCGCTACGGATCGAGCCGCGGCCGGGGTGACGACGGGTGCACGGCCGAGGAACGTTCTCGGGCGACGAGGTCGGCGACGAAGGCGCGCCGCTCGGCATCGAACGCACGCACGTCGGATTCCACCGACTCCACGAACTGGTCGACGGCGAGGAACAACGCGAGTTGTCCGGATCGGAGCGCGTCGAGGATCTGCCCGTCGTCGCGGCACGCCCACACCGTTGAGCCGTCGGTGACGATTCGGAGACCGGTGATGTCTTCGCCGGCTTCCGTCAGATGCTTCAGCGCGGCTCGTACGCGAGGGAGCGGCAACCCGGCTTCGAGGAGCGACGTGACAACCCGCAACGCCACGAGGTCGCGGAACGTATAGGTGTTGTCGTCACCGGTTGGCACCACGAGGCCAGTACGCGACCAATAACGCAATTGCGACCCGGTACACCCCGCGAGCCGTGCGGTTTGCGCCCCCGTGTACACGGACGGGCGTCAGTGGTCGTCGCGCCGGAACCGCTCGCGCCACGCGCGGCCGGTGTCACCGAAGAAACCGCGGACGCCGCCGCCGGCACGCCATCCGCCGGTGAGGGTCTGCAACCCGGCGCGGCCGAGCTTGCGCACGTTGCGTTCGATCACCAGGAGGCAGCCCAGCATCACGAAGAAACCGACGACCGCGAGCGGCAGGGTCTTCGCGAACGTGACCACGATCAGCACGAGGCCACCGAGCAACCCGAGTGCCGCCCACTTGATGACACGCGCGGAGTGCCGGTAGAGCGTCGTGCGCGATACCTGCTCCACCAGATCAGGGTCGGTCGCGTTGAGCTGCTGCTCGATCTCCCGAAGGATCTTCTGCTCTTCCTCGGAGAGAGGCATCCGCTTCCTCGTCTGACTGACCATGGCCCTGATGCGAGCCTGATGACGGGCCTGATGCTGCCCGACCCGTTGCCGGGGCCATTGTCGCGCACCCTACCGGGGCCAACAACGCGCGCCCCTCCAATGCCTTCTTGCTCAGGAGCGTAATTCGCCGGAGATTTGTTCCCTGAACGGCGCCGGAATGCCTCCGTTTGCGGCGGAGGTGTACGCGAGGTCGACGATCCGGTGTGCCGCGAGTGCGTCGGCCGCGCCGGGATGACCCACTGCGGCTGCGCCCGACGCCGCCAGCGCGTCGAGAAACGCTTTCGACGGCTCGGCATAGTGGGCGATTGCCTTGGCGAACACTTCCGGAACCGTGAACCGTTGCGCCCATTCCGGCGGCTGCCCATCGATCACCTCGGTGCCGTTCGACGTCTGTACGTAGAGCGGGCCGAGGTAGTCGTCCTCGGTCCACAGCAGCGCGTCATCGCAGAACACTTCGAGGCGACGGCTCGATTCGCGGCTGAGCACCTGGTGCCACACACTCGTCATCGTCGCGACAGAACCGTCGTCGTACGCCAAGGTCACCGCCGCCGCATCTTCGATGCCGGCATACCCGAAGCGGCACGCAGTGCGCGCGCTGACGCTGGCAGGATCGCCCAAGAGCCACCGCACGACGTCGACGTCGTGGATGGAATGTTCGATGAGCGTGCCGCCGCCTGCGCGCGCGACGTCGCCTCGCCAGGTCGAGCCGTACAACCCTTGGATCGGGAAGTACTGATCGTCGCGCAGCGTGCTGGCGAGCGGGCGACCGTAGCGACCCGACGCGATGATCTCCGCCGCGTTCCGGAACACCGGAGACCAACGCAGGACGAGCCCGACCTGATGTGGCACGCGTTCGAGCGCGGCCGCGGCGCGTTCGCACTCGGCATACGTGGGCGCGAGCGGCTTTTCACTGAAGATCGGCAAGCCGCGATCGGCGGCCGCCTCGATCGCGGCGAGGTGCCCGGCGGTCCACGTACACACCCACACGACGTCGACCTGATCGAGGAGGGAATCGAGCGACGCAGCGGGCCGGCCGCCGTGATGGCGGGCGACGCGGTCGGCACGTTGGGCATCGTCGTCGAAGGTGGCGACGAGTCGCGCGTCCACGAGGTCGGCGTCGGCGAGTTGCTGCAGGGCGTACGCGTGCACGGTGCCGATGTGGCCGCAGCCGACCAGACCGATCCGGATCATCGTTGCTCCTCGTTCATGTTCACCAACGTCGCGGCACGTAGCGCGCGGTCGCCGAACCGTTCGCGGATTGCGTCGACGGCGCGCTCCACCGCGGCTCGGCGGTCGTCGCCGTCGCCTTCGGAGATGCCGTCGAGGTCGAACACACCTTGCGCGGGTTGCGGTTCGGTGAGCTGCGACGCCGACACGCCGAGCAACCGGAGACCTCCCGACACGTCGATCGACGCGAGCAACTCGCGCGCCACACCGGCGATCAACGTGCTCGTCGCGGTCGCTTCGGGCAGCGTGCGCGAACGCGTAATCGTGCTGAAATCGCCGAAACGAACCTTCAGTGTGAACGTGCGTGCGACGTGGTTGCCCTGACGCAGCCGCGCGCCCACCTTGTCGGCCAGACGGACGATCTCGCGATGCAGCTCCGAACGTTCGTGTAGGTCGCGCGGAAACGTTTCTTCGGCGCCGATCGACTTCGTTACCCGCGTAGGTGTGACGCGGCGGTCATCGCGGTTGTGCGCGAGCGCATGCAGATGGCGCCCGGACGCGTTGCCGACGGCCGACACAAGTGTGGACTCCGGCAACGCGGCGACGTCTCCAACGGTGTGCGCGCCGACGCGTTCGAGCTTGGCAAGGGTCGCGGGACCGACGCCCCACAACTTCGAGACGGGCAGCGGACGGAGGAAGTCGAGTTCCGCGCCCGGTTCCACGACGAGCATGCCGTTCGGTTTCGCCATGTCGCTCACGACTTTGGCGAGGAACTTGGTGGTCGCGACACCAACCGATATCGCAAGTCGCGTCTCGTCGTAGACGCGCTCTCGTATGTGCGCGGCGATCTCACGCCCCGTGCCGAGGTGCCGGCGCACGCCCTTTACGTCGAGGAATGCCTCGTCGATCGACAACTGCTCCACGAGCGGTGTGATCGAGCGCAGGATCGTCATCACTTCGCGGCTCTTGGTTTCGTAATGCTCGAAGCGAGGCGGGAGGAATACCGCGTGCGGACACGCCCGGCGCGCCCGGGCCATCGGCATGGCGGAATGCACGCCGTACGCCCGCGCTTCGTAGCTCGCGGCCGACACCACGCCCCGATTGCCGAGCCCGCCGACGATCACCGGCTTGCCCGCCAGCGCCGGATCCAGCAGCACCTCGACCGACGCGTAGAACGCGTCGAGGTCGACGTGCAGGATTGCCGCGTCGGCGCCCGGGTCGGCAGCCATTACGCGGTGCGAACCACGAACATCGTGTCGCGGCTCGCGCCCTGCACTTCGTAGTGGAACCCCCGCCCGGTACCGGGCTGCCAGCGCTCCGCCAACCATTGCTCGAGGGGCTCGCGAACCCACGGCGCGCACGCGGCGAGCCGGCCGCCGCAGTCGTCGAGTGGGACGAAGGCCGCCTCCACGACGATGCCGTCGGGATCTTCCACCCGCAGATCGCCGTCGAAGCTCACGGCCAAGTGGACCTCGCAGCGCATGCGCCACCCCATGTCGGGGGCATACGCGTGGACCTCGTAGAGCGGTCCGCTCCATCGCTGCACCTGCAGCCCGGTCTCTTCTTCGACCTCGCGTGTGAGTCCGGCGATCACCGATTCGTCGCCGTCGTCGATGACGCCACCAGGTGTGCTCCAGTCCTCGAACCCGCCGCGCCGCACGTTGCGTACGAGGAGTACGCCGTCGGGGGTTTCGACAAGGCCGCCGGCCACAGTCCATTCGCGCACCGCCACGACCACAGTTTTGCAGGCCGGCGTCGTTACGATCCGGCCTGATGGCGCTGCCGCCCACTTCCGAGGGCGCCGACGACCTTGCCCCGGTCGACGTCCCTTCCCACCCGAACGTCCCGAACCGGGGGGCGGTATGGCTCGCGTTCGCCGGCGTGATGGTGTCGGGCATCCTCGGAGGCACGATCGGTTGGGGCCTCGTCGACGCGAGCTGTTCCGACAAACCCATGACGGTGCAGCGCATCCTCCGGGATGTGCCGGGCTACGTGCAGCATGTTCCGTCGTGCGATACCTACCGACTACTCGGCGCGGTGTTCGGCGCGCTGGTGTGTGCGGTCGGTGCGGCCATCGTGGCTGTGCTCGCGCTGCGGGCGATGTCGGAGTGGCGGGCCCATCCCCCGCCGCCCGGGTTCTCCGACGTCGGCGCGGGTCAACCGAGCACGATCCGACGGAAGCCTTCGGCGTAGGTGACGCCGGCGGCCCGGCCGCCGTCCTCGGCACGTTCACGAAGGAACTCTCGGAACCACTCGCCGGTTTCGACGAGTTGGCTCGCATGACAGAACAGCGCGTCGATCTTGCGTTCCTGTGTGTGCGTGACGTCGACCCAGCAATTCGGTTCCA
Organism: Actinomycetes bacterium; assembly: GCA_025463905.1. Classification (GTDB taxonomy): domain Bacteria; phylum Actinomycetota; class Acidimicrobiia; order IMCC26256; family PALSA-610; genus JAODBJ01. The sequence goes on along the minus strand of JAODBJ010000018.1, from coordinate 4,113 downwards.
ACGTTCCCGACAGGTACACCGCCCGTACGCGATGCACGTCGAGCCCTTCGGCGAGATGCTCGGGGAAGTAGTGAGGGTTCGCAGCCGACGGCGCGATCGCGTCGAGCGTCGCCCATCCGGTGACACGGTGATCGTGATGGTTGTAGTACGAGTCACCGAAGAACACTGCCGTCGGATCGGGGCACAGCACCACATCGGGTCGCAGCTCGCGCACGACACGCACGATCCGCCCGCGCAGGTTGAGGTCGTCGACGATCTCACCGTCGGGATAATCGAGGTGATGGTGACCGGCGAGGCCGAGCACCTTCGCGGCCGCCGCGGTCTCTTCACGACGACGTCGCGCGAGCAGTTGGGTATCGGCGGTGGGATCGCTCGTACCCTTGTCGCCGCGCATCGTGATGAGCACGTGCACTTCGGCGCCCGCTTGCGCCCACGCCGCGAGCGTGCCGCCCGCACTGCTTTCGGGGTCGTCGGGATGCGCGTAGATCGCGAGCGCCGACGCGGGAACGTCTCGTTCGAGCACCATGCGTTACGGTAGCGGGCATCTCGCGACGCCCGCGCTCCACACGAGCGCTTGACACGAGGAAAGTAAAGCGTCAGCGTCGCCGCAATAAGTGCGCCTGCAGGGAGGTGCGTCAATGGGGCGTTCCGTTTTCTTCGCGCTCGCGGTTAGTGCCGCGATCGTTGTCACACCCGTCGCGATGACTGCGTCGTCGTCGTCGGCTGCTTCACCACCGTCTGCGTCACCGCCGGTGCGCTCGGCCGCGGCACTGCCGGTGCATCAACACAAAACTGCGTTCCGTGCCGCGACGAACGGCGACTGCGAGTTCGACGTCACGGCTGACGTGAAACTCACCGCCGACGTGTCGTGCTTCGTCCAGGTGCTCGCCGAGAACGTCACGATCAACCTGAACCACCACACCATCTCGGGGTTCATCAGCGCCACGAAAGGCACGACGTTGCGCAACGGCACGATCACCGCGCCGTTCTACGCGCCCTTCGCACCCGACGTGACCGTCGATCATGTCGTCGCGACCGGCGTCGAGACGAGCGACCCGTCCGCAGTAACCGTCGGCCCGAACAGTGTCATCCGTTACAGCCACTTCGTGAACAACGGTGGAGCGATCGACCTCTTCTTCGGTGGCGACGGGTCAACCGTGCTGAAGAACACGTTCGAAGGCAACGGCGTCGGGGTGTGGAATAACGGAGCCCAAGACGTGAACGTCGTCGGCAATGTGTTCACCGGCAACACGCACGCGGTCACCATTGGCGACGAGGACGGGCTCGCGTTCGAGTCTGCGCGCAATCAAGTCGTGTCGAACACGTTCCGCGACAACGTTCTCGGAGTGAACGTCGTTGCGTTCGTCGGCGTGCGACACCTCACCGTCGCGCACAACCGGTTCATCGGGAACAAGGCCGCCGGAACGAGTGTGTTCATCGCGTGCGACCAGAACTCCTGCGGCGGTGCCGGCATGGTGGTGGCGAGCAATACGTTCGCCCAGAACGGCTTCCAGGCGGACACCGGCGATAGCAACAGCGGCTTCTTCGGTTCGTCGAACCGCTTGGGCACACCCACCAAGGCCGGGATGCGGCATCTCGTACTCGCCGACAACGAAGCGCTCGCGAACGCAGGACTCGGTATCGATGCGCTGGGCGCGTTCGATGGCGGCGGAAACAACGCCCGCAACAACGGCGACCCTCGCCAATGCGTCGGCGTGGTGTGCGTGCGTCGATAGGGGACATTATTTGTCCCCTATCGACGCACGCCCCTAGCCGGCGAGGGTGTCGAGGGTTTTGATCACGGTCGCGATGTCGTGGTCGGTCACGTCGTTGTGCGTCACGAAGCGAACGGTGTGCGCGTCGAGCAATCCCGCGAGGATTCGAGCGGACGCAAGGCGCGTGAGGATGTCGGCGGGCAACGCGGCGACGGGCGCGCACACGATGTTGGTTTGGATCGTCTCGGGATCGACTGAACCCGGCCAGCGTTGCGCAAGGGCGTCGGCCAGACGACGGGCGTTCGCATGATCCTCGGCGAGGCGTTCGACCATTGTTTCGAGCGCGACGATTCCCGCGGCTGCGATCACACCGGCCTGACGCATGCCGCCGCCCAACCGGTGGCGATGGTCGCGAGCCGCGTCGACGAACGCACGCGTGCCGCACAACATCGAACCGACCGGCGCCGACAATCCCTTCGAGAGGCAGAACATGACGCTGTCGGCCGGCGCGCACAGGTCGGAAGGTGACGTTCCGAGCGCGACCGACGCGTTCCAGATGCGCGCGCCGTCGACATGCACCGCGAGGCCGTTGTCGCGCGCGACATTCGCAACGGCGGCGACTTCGGCGGTCGACCACGGCCGACCCGCTTCCGACATGTACGTGTTCTCCAACGCGCACAGCGTGATCGGCGGCCCGTGGACCATGCCGCCGACCGCATGCAACACCGCGTCGGCGCCGAAACAGCCGCCGGCATCGTCGAGCGGGTGTATCTGCAGGCCCGCGTTCCACGCCGCGCCCGCGTCCTCGTAGCGATAGATGTGGGCGCGCGCGCCGCACAGCAATTCACTGCCCGGACGGCCGTGCACGCGCAACGCGATCTGGTTGCCCATCGTGCCCGTCGGCACGTACAACGCGGCTTCTTTCCCGAGTAGGCCGGCCGCGAGCGACTGCAACCGGTTCACCGTCGGGTCTTCGCCGTACACGTCGTCGCCGACGTCGGCGTCGGCCATTGCGCGCCGCATCTCTGGCGTCGGCGTGGTGACGGTGTCGCTGCGCAGGTCGATACGACCGTCGGGGGACGGCATAGGTGTTGTTGCTCAGTCCTCGTCGAGCGGCTTGATCGGACGGATGAGCCCCTCTTGGATCACGGTGACCGCGAGCGCGCCGTCGCGACGGAAGATGAACCCTTCCGAAAGGCCGCGCGCCGCTTGCGCGGACGGGCTCTTCTGGTGGTACAGAAGCCAGTCGTCGGCGCGGAACGGCCGGTGGAACCACATGGCGTGGTCGAGGCTCGCCATCATGAACCGGTCGTCGTCCCACGAGCGCGCGTGCGGCATCACCGCGGTGTCGAGCAACGTGAGATCCGACGCGTACACCACCACGCACGCGTGCAGCAGCGGATCGTCGGGGAGTTCACCGTTCGCCCTGATCCAGACGAACTGTTCGGCCACCCGCACACCCGGTACCGGGTCGAGCCAGCGCGGGAGGTCGACCGACCGGGTCTCGATCGGACGCTCGCGTCGCAACCACTCGAGCACGTCCGGTGGAAAGCGGTCGGCGTACGGGGCGAGACGTTCCGCGGTGGGCAGGATCGTCTCGGGGTCGGGCGCGTCGGGCATCGGGTATTGGTGCTCCGGGCCCCACTCCTCGACATGGAACGACGCCGAGAGGTTGAAGATCGGGCGGCCGTGTTGGATCGCGACAACCCGGCGGGTCGTGAAGCTCTTCCCATCACGGAGGCGGTCGACCTCGTACACGATCGGCACGAGTGGGTCGCCGGGTCGGAGGAAGTACGCGTGCAGCGAGTTCACGACCCCGCGGTCGACCGTGCGGCCCGCCGCGATCAGTGCCTGCCCCGCGACCTGTCCACCGAACACGCGCTGACGGTCCTCATCGGGACTCAAACCGCGAAAGAGGTTGACCTCGAGCTGCTCGAGCGCGAGAAGTTCGATCAGCTCATCGAGCGCTCGACCCATGCGAGCCGATGCTACCGAGATGTCGCCGCGCCAAAGCGCGTGGTGGGTCCGTGCATATAAGCGCCGCCGCGACGCACGTTGCCGACCTTTCCCGCGCCTGTCAGCGCCGCGGTGGCCGACTGCGACGCAAACAACCACGAGAGTGGCGGCGCGGTGCCGGCCATCGCGACCACATCATTGACGCCTTGGCCCCCAAGCGAACCGTAGAAGGCGACACCGGGACCGAACGAGAACAACCCGCCGTCGCGCGCGACGAACCAGTATCCGCGACCATCGGGCGCCGCCTGCATCCCGACGATCGGCGACGTCAACGTCATTGCCCCGGTCGACCCGAAGAAGCGCGCATCACCGAACGCGAAGATCCCGCCGTCTGACGCGACGAGCCAGTAACCCCTGCCGCTCGGCGTCGCCGCCATGCCGA
>JAODBJ010000365.1 GCA_025463905.1 Actinomycetes bacterium | reverse complement strand
TTGATGTCGTCGACGGTGAGCTTGTTCATCCTGCGTCCTCTTCTATTCCGTACGCCCGCGCGACGACCTGCAGCGGGTGGACCGGCACCTTGCCGGTTCCTTCTTGGATCGCGCCGTTGGCAAGGTGGCAGTCGCCCGCGACGAGTTCGGCGTCGCTCTCGCGCACGCGTTCCATCAGCGGACGCGCAACGCGCTGTGCGAGCTCGACGTTCTCGGCCCGCAGCCCCCACGTGCCGTCGATCGCACTGCACCGCTCGACCATCTCGACCCGCGCGCCGGTGAGCTTCATCAGGTCGCGGCTTTTGGGCCCCATTTGCTGCGCGCGTCCGTGGCACGCCGAGTGCCACACGATCGACTCGTACGTGGTGCCGGCGAAGTCGGTGTCGAGCGCCTCCTCGCGGTGGCGAGCCATGAGGAACTCGGACGTGTCGAACGTGTTCGCCGCGACCAAGCGCGCGTCATCGGTACCGAGGAACGCAGGCACTTCGAACTTCAAGGTGTACGCGCAGGTGGGCTGGGGCACGACGACCGATGCTCCCGCCTGCACGGCCGGCAACAGGGCATCGACGTTGCGTTGCGCGGCTTCGCGGAACCGTTCGGTGTCGCCGGCGTCGAGCCACGGCATGCCGCAGCACACCTGGCCCTCCGGGAGGTCACAACCGATCCCGTTGCGTTCCAATACACCGACCATGGCCTTCCCGATCGATGGATCTTGGTACTCGACGAGGCACGTCGGGAACAGCGCGACACGACCGCGCCGCGCGTCGCCGCGGGACTGCGCGCCGCGCCGGCGGAACCACTTCGAGAAGCGTTCTTTCGCGAAGGTCGGGAGCAACCGGTCTTTCGAGATACCGGTAACGCGCTCCATGAGCACCCGCACCGGCTTCACACGATTGGCTTGGTTCACCAACGGCGCGGCTGCCGTCGCGACTTTGCCCTGCAGATCGGTGCGGGCGAGCAGGCGAGCGCTGCGCGAGGCACCTTCGGTGCGCGTGTTGACGGCGAGCGACCGCAGCATCAGGCCGGGAAAGTCGATCTTCCACTCCTGCTGCTGCTCGGGCGTATACGGGCACACGACGTAGCAAAGCTTGCACTGGTAGCACTCGTCGACAACCCGCTTGTGTTGCGCGGGCGCCAACTCCCCTGCGCGGTCGCTGCCGCCCCGTTCGTCGACCATCTCGAACAGCGAACGGAAGCTCGGGCAGAGCCGGACGCACAAACGACAGTCGGCACAAACGTGGAACGTACGGTCGCGCTCGGCGCGTACCGCGGCCGCGTCGAAATAGTCGACCCCGAGCGGGTCGTACAGATTCATCGGCATGGTCGTACTCCGTTGACTGACGAGGACGGCCCCGAAGCGTTGAGGCGCCCGGGGCCGTCGTCGGCAATCGTCGTGATCTCGGAGCGTCCGTCAGGACACGTTCTGCAGGCCGTTCTCGAAGCGGCCGGCGTGGCTCTTCTCCGCCCGTGCGAGCGTCTCGAGCCACTCGGCGATTTCCTCGAAGCCTTCGTCGCGCGCCGTCTTCGAGAAGCCCGGGTACATCTCGGTGTACTCGTAGGTCTCGCCCTCGATCGCCGACTTCAGGTTGTCGGTGGTGGCACCGACCGGCACACCCGTGACCGGGTCGCCGACCTCGGCGAGGAAGTCGAAGTGACCGAACGCGTGACCCGTCTCGCCCTCGGCGACCGAACGGAACAGCGCGGCGACGTCGGGGTAGCCCTCAACGTCTGCTTTCTGGGCGAAGTAGAGGTAACGGCGGTTCGCCTGGCTCTCGCCCGCGAACGCCTCCTTCAAGTTCTCGTGCGTCTTGGTGCCGTTCAGCTGGGGCATCGTGTGGATCTTCTCCTGATGGTCAGAGGTATAGAGGGTTACAACGAATTCGGATTGCTACGAACAGTCCGTGCAACGGCCACGGAAGATCACTTCCACCGCGTCGACGGTGAAGTCGCGCCGGAGACGCGACGGGAGGCGCATGTCGTCACTGGCGATAGGGACGTCTCGCACCCGGCCGCACGCCGTGCACACGAGATGGTGGTGATCGCCGTCGACGTTGGGATCGACGCGGACCGCGCCGGTTCCGAGATCGAGCACCCGCACCTCGCCGAGCCCTTCGAGGTCGTGCACGGTTTGGTACACGGTCTTGAGCGAGATCGTCGGCATGTCGGTGCGCGCCCGGTCGAAGAGGGCTTCCACCGTGGGGTGGTTGTCGTTGCCGTGAAGCAGGCGAAAGATCGCCTGACGCTGCGGCGTGACCCGTAGGCCCCGCTCGCGAAACAGCGTGGTGAGCTCTTCGGCCGTTCTCATGACTTCGACAGGCTATCAACAATTGTTGTCGGTAAGCAATGCGTCACGACAAGAAATCTCCCGACTGTGCGACGATCCTCGCCGTGAGCCTGTGCATCGGTGACGTGTTCCGGATCGCAGCGGCATCGAGCCCGACGCGGGTCGCCGCGACGCTCGGCGACGACACCCTCACGTTCGCCGAAATCTCCGCCCGGGGTAACCGCCTCGCGCACGTGTTGGCCGGCATGGGCGTGACCCGTGGCGACCGGATCTGCTGGTGGGGCGACACCTCGCTCGACGCGGTGCCGCTGTTCGCCGCGTTGGCGTCATTGGGCGCAGTATTCGCACCACTCAACGCGCGCGCAGGCGTGGAGGAAGTAGCTCCGGTCGCGGGCTACGCACGGCCGCGCCTGGTCGTTGCCGGCACCACGCACGTGGCGGAAGGTGCCGCGGTCGCAGCCGATCTCGACGTGCCGTTTGCGCACATCGGCGCAGGACCCGGCACCGACCTGCTCGCCGCGGCCGAAGGCGCCTCAGAAGCGCCGCCGAACGTGCCGGTCGACGAGCGCGACCCGCACGTCATCTTCTTCACCAGCGGCAGTACGGGTCGCCCGAAAGGCGTGGTGCTGTCCCACCGCACGAACTGGCTGCGTACCTATCCGGGCGCAACCAGCACCGCCGGCGCCGGCGGTGGCACCGTGTGCATGTTCCCGCTGTTCCACATGGCCGGATGGACGATCGCGCTCGGCGCGTGGCAGTCGCGGCGCGCCGTGCACTTCGTGCGCGTCCCCGACGCGCCCACGCTCCTCGCCGAAACGGAACGCCACCGCGCCGCGCGCCTCTATTGCATCCCCGCCGTGTGGGCTCGAATCCTCGACCACGGCGTGGCCGGCCATGATCTCTCCGCGTTGCAAGAGGCCGACACCGGCACGTCGGCGACCCCGGTCGAACTGCTGTGCGCGTTGCACGACGCGCTCCCCCACACGGTCACGCGTGTGTTCTACGGCTCCACGGAAGCCGGACCCGGCGTGCAACTTGCGCACGCCGACCTGTTCCGCAAGCCCGGCAGCGTGGGCGTGGCCCAACCGGGCGTGGAGCTACGCCTGGTCGAAGGCGAAGTGTGCCTACGCAGCGCGTTCATGATGGACGGCTACTTCGACAACCCCGACGCGACCGCCGAAGTGCTGCGGGACGGCTGGTACCACACCGGCGATCTCGGAGCGATCGACGACGACGGCTACCTGTCGATCGTCGGCCGGGCGCGCGACGTCATCCGCACCGGGGGTGAAACAGTGGCTCCGGCCGAGGTGGAAGCCGCGCTCGCCACCCACCCGGACATCGCGGAAATTGCAGTCGTCGGAGTGCCCGATCCGGCATGGGGCGAAACGGTCACCGCGGTAATCGTGCTGCGCCCTGGAGCGGACCCCATCGACCTCGCAGCGATCCGTGCCCACTGCGACGGTCGCCTCGCGTCGTTCAAGCAGCCGCGCCGACTCGAGGTCGTTCCCGCGTTGCCCCGCACCGCGGCGACCGGCCAAGTGCAGCGCACCTTGATCGTCGAGCAATTGCAGTCGCGCCTGTCATAGCGTGCAGCCATGGAACGCTGCGAAGACTGCGGCTTCGAGTACGACGAACTGCCCGTAGAACAGATCGGCCGGGCAATCCGCGCCATGCTCCCGCAATACGGCACGATCCTCGCACTCGACCCGGCCGCGCTGCGCGCCCATCCGATCCCCGGCACATGGTCGGCGCTCGAATATGCGTGCCACCTGCGTGACGTGTTCGAGGTACAGCACGCACGAGTCGAACTCGCCCTGGCCGAAGACGAGCCGGTGTTCGAGCCGATGGGGCGCGAAGAGCGGGTGACGGCCGACCATTACAACGACCAAGACCCCGTGGTGGTCGAGCAGCAGCTCATCATCGCCGGGCGCGCCCTCGCCGACCTCTTCGACAGTCTCGAACCGGCGCAATGGGAGCGGACCGCGATCTACAACTACCCCACCCCCGCATCCCGCACGATCGCGTGGATCGGCCGCCACACGGTGCACGAAGGCCGGCACCATTTGCGCGACATGGAGCGCGTCCTCGACGCCCTCAACCCGCCCTGACCAGTGCGGTTGAGCATGCCGGCTGGGTGGAATAGTGTTCCCGATGTGCAGAACGTTGTTCCGGACGCATCACCGGTAGAACACGAGCTGGCCGACCGGGCGCTCGCCGAGCGGCGCGACGCCTATGCCACTGAAGCCCGCCGGTTCATCGACGCCGCGCTCGTGGTGATGCGTCGCACCGGCTCGATCGACCCGCAGGTACGCGACGTCGTACGTGAAGCCGGGCTCTCGAACCAGGCCTTCTACAAGCACTTCCCGAGCAAGGACGCGCTCCTGCTCGCGATCCTGGCCGACGGCCAGCAACGTCTGGTGTCCTACGTTTCCCACCGCCTCACCCGCGTCGACGAACCGCACCAACAGGTGCGACGTTGGATCGAGGCCGTGATGGAACAGGCGCGCAACTCGGAGGCGGCCGACGCGACGCGTCCATTTGCGATGAACAGCTCTCGGCTCGCGGATCGGTTTCCGCACGAGACTGCGGCGAGCCGCGAACAGCTCGTGCGTACGTTGCGCCCCGCGGTGCTCGGCGCCGGCGGCGACGAGCGCGACACCGACCTTGTGCACGACCTCGTGCTCTCACGGATGAACAACGCGCTGGTGCAGGGGCGCACCCCCGAACGCAAAGAAGTCGGCCATCTCGTCGCGTTCTGTCTCGCGGCGATCGACAGGAGCGAGTAGTGGAACGCGAGTTGCTCATCACGGGCATCGGCGGGCAAGGCGTGCAGCTGGCGGCCCAGGTCGTCGCGAGAGCGGCCACCCTCGAGGGACGCGAAGTGCTGTTCTTCGGTCTCTATGGCGGCATGATGCGCGGTGGCAACACCGACAGCACGGTCGTTGTGGCCGACGCGCCGATCGAAGCGCCCCCGGTGGTGGCGCAGGCGTGGTCGGCGATCGGCATGCACGACGAGTTCTGGGCACCGACCGAGGCACGACTCCGCCCCGGCGGCGTCGTGCTCGTGAACGACGCCACCTTCACGAGCACCATCCGAGACGACGTGACGGTGCTTCGCATCGCCGCAACCGACCTCGCAACCGAAGCCGGCAACCCGCTCGGCGGCTCCATGGTGATGATCGGCGCGTACAGCGCGCTCACCGGGCTCGTCGGCGTCGACTCGCTGGTCGAAGCGATGCGCGCGTCGATCCCGTCGTACCGCCAGCAACACATCGAAGCAAACGAACAGGTGATACGCCTGGGGTACGAGCACGTCGATCCGGGCGTGCACCCGGCTTGGGTACCGGCCGCGACGAACGCATGAGGAAACGATGACCACCGTCAGTATCCGCAGCCGCGGCACCGTCACCATCGACGCGGGGCATTGCAAAGGGTGCGAACTCTGTATCCCGGCGTGCCCTCCGGGCGTGCTTGCGATGTCGACCGAGGTCAACCACATGGGCTATCGCTACCCGCAGTTGTATGCCGGTTGCACCGGTTGCGCGGCGTGCCTCTATGTGTGCCCCGACTTCGTGTTCGAAGTGTTCCGCTTCAACCAGCCCGTGATGTCCGACGTGGAGGTGGCCGAGTGACCGCGACCCTGCCGGGGCGTGCCGAACGCACCCTCATGGAGGGTTCGGAAGCGCTCGTCCGCGCGTCGATCGCGGCCGGCTGCAAATTCTTTGCCGGCTATCCGATGACACCCTTCACGGAGGTACTCGAACACTTCGCGCGCCTGCTACCCGAAGCCGGCGGCACGTGCATCAACGCGGAGTCGGAACTCGAAGCGGTCGGTATGGCATGGGGTGCACTCGCGACCGGCGAACGCGCCGCGACCGGATCGACCGGCCAAGGTCTTTCGCTGATGCAGGAGTCGTTCTCCGAACTGACGCTCGCGGAACTCCCGATGGTCGTGTTCAACATGGCGCGCGGTCAACAGGACTACTTCCAGGCGACACGAGGCGGCGGCCACGGCGACTACCGCCACATCGTGCTCGCGCCGCAAGACGTGCGCGAAGGCGTCGAGCTCGTGCAGCTCGCGTTCTTCCTCGCCGACAAGTGGCGCAACCCGGTGCTGGTCTACGGCGACTACCTGCTCGCCCACACCCAAGAAGCGCTCACCATCGAGACCTTGCAGTTCCCCGAACTGCCGCCCAAGTCGTGGGCCGTCGACGGCACGAAGTCGGGCAGCGGACTCTCGGGCAGCGTGACGCCGCTCGGCGTCTCGAAACACGGGCAGCCGTCGTTCGGACAGGAAGGCAAGGCCCAGTACATCGCGACCAAGACGCCGTTGATGGAGCGCGAGGTGCGGGTCGAAACCGGTTTCCTCGACGATGCCGAAACCGTGATCGTCACGTTCGGCTCACCGGCGAAGTTCGTGAAGTACGCGATCAAGCAACTGCGCGCCGACGGTCACCGCATCGGCTACGTACGGCCGATCACGCTCTGGCCCTTCCCCTACGACACGGTGCGAGACGCGGCTGCGGGTGCGCGGCGAGTCGGGTCGTTCGAGTTGTCGGCCGGTCAGATGGTCGACGACGTACGCATCGGCGTGAGCGGACAGGCCCCCGTGACCTTTATCGGCGGCGTCTCGACCGACCACTCCGGCTTCGGCATGGGTCGCATGCTCGACGTCGACGTGATCCGCGACCGCATTCTCGCGTTGCACACCGACCGCGAACTGCCCGTGATCCCCGGCTACGAAGAATTCACCTACGCGCTGGCACCCCACCAGCAGGAGGCGGCTCGATGAGCACCCATACCCCGCGCGGTCCCGTGCTCGACACGACCGTCGCGCCCGCGGCGGCGCGCATCGTCGAGGCGTTGCGGCCTGAGTTGCTGCTCACGCAGGAGCACCACATGTGCCCCGGCTGCGGCGAACCGCTGGCACTGCGCGGCTTCCTCGACACGCTGTCCGAGATGGGCGTCGCGCAACGCTCGATCGCGGTGGCGGGCATCGGTTGCTACACGTCGTTCTCCGGGACGATGGACGTCGACCTCGTGCAGGCGTTGCACGGCCGAGCGCCGTCGGTTGCGACCGGCGTGAAGCGGATGAAGCCGGACGCTGTCGTATTCACGCTGCAAGGCGACGGCGACATGGTGAACGAAGGCCTGCAAGAAGTGCTGCACACCGCAGCCCGCGGCGAACAGGTCACCTGCATTCTCCTCAACAACGGCGTGTTCGGTGAGACCGGCGGCCACATGACGGCAACCAGCGTGATCGGGCAGCGCACGAAGAACTCGCTCGACGGTCGCGACGCCGAGTACCACGGCTACCCGATCCTCATCGGCGACCTGGTCTCGCGGCTCGAGGGTGCCGCGTACGTCGCTCGGGGTTCCGTACACAACGCGGGGGCGGTGGCGCGCACGAAGAAGATGTTCCGCCGCGCGTTCGAGACGCAGGTGGAACGCAGAGGCTTCTCGTTCGTCGAAGTGCTCACGATGTGCCCCACCGGCTGGTTCGTGCCCACCGCTGATGGTCCCGGCTACATGAACGACACGCTCGGCGAAGTGCACATCATGGGCGAACTCAAAGTCGACGGCGTCGTGCGCACCACCGACGAACTCCGCATCGAGAACGAACACCGCCAGCACGAGATCGAAGCCGCCCTCGCCCGCGGCGGCCTCGACACCTGAGCCGCCGCAACCCACTGGTTTTGATCTCAGAAACCGGCCACCTTCCGGTCCTTTCTGAGATCAAAACGAGTTCGGCGGGGCCGGTAGGCTGACGCCGGCGTCAGGTTTGGGAACGGGACACGGGCAGGAGCGAGCGTTGGACTTCACGTACCCGCCGGAAGCGGAGGCGTTCCGCAAAGAGTTCCGGGCGTGGCTCGACGCGAACCTGCGCGACGACGTCCGTGGCAATGGTCTCGGTGGATCGCTCGAAACCGACGACGCGACGCTCGACCGCCTGCGCGTATGGAATCGCACCCTCGCCGACGCGCGCTACGCGGCGATCGCGTGGCCCGAAGAATGGGGTGGGCGCGGCGCGAGTGTGATGGAACAGGTGGTGTACGCGGAAGAGATGCACCGCGCGCAGGCGCCGGGCACGCTCAATCCGCTCGGCCTGTCGAACATCGCTCCCGCCATCATCGATCACGGCACCGACGAACAGAAACGCACGCTGCTCCCCCGCATGTTGCGAGGCGACGACATCTGGTGCCAGGGGTTCTCCGAACCGAACGCCGGTTCCGACCTCGCGAGCCTTCGCACTTCCGCGGTACGCGACGGCGACGACTGGGTGGTGAACGGCCAGAAGACCTGGAACACACTCGGCAACCTCGCGAACTGGTGCGAGCTACTCGTGCGAACCGACACGAGCGTGAAGCACAAAGGCATCACGTGCCTGCTCGTCGACATGACGCTGCCCGGCGTCGAAGTACGTCCGCTCGTCACGATCACCGGCGAGAAAGAGTTCAACGAGATCTTCTTCACCGACGTGCGCGTTCCCGTCGCGCAGACGCTCGGCCCGGTGAACGAGGGATGGCGCGTCGCGATGACCACGCTCGCGTACGAGCGCGGCACGGTCGCCAAGCTGCACCTCGGGTTGCGCTCGAAGGTGCAACGACTGCTCGACGAAGCCAAGCGCACGCCGCTCGGCGATGGTCGCATGGCTTCCGACGATCCGGTGCTGCGGCGAGACCTCGCACGCGTCTATCTCGAAGCCGAGTTGCTGAAGCTCATCTCTGATCGCGCGATCTCCGCCGAAGTGCATGGGCGCGCCATGGGGCCCGAGGGCAGCATCGCGAAGCTCGTTTGGAGCGAAGCCGAACAGCACCTCACCGAGGTCGCGTCGGCAGTGCTCGGTCCCGACGCGCTCCAAGGTCCGTGGGCGCGCGACCGCGTGTACAGCCGTGCGCTCACGATCGCGGGCGGCACCACGCAGGTGAACAAGAACATCCTGGCGCAGCGCATTCTCGGCCTGCCCCGCAGCTGAACAGCTGAACAGGTGAACAGCTAAGACGCGGGCGCGTCGGCGATCAGCTTCGGCAACAACCACCGAGCGATGATCGGCGCGGTCTCATGGGTGAAGTGGCCGCCATCAGGCCGCAATGTCACGCCGCGCACCTTCGCCGGGCACGGCGGACCGCCCGGGCAGACGAAGGGCACGATGTCGAGCACCGACACTGTCGCCGGATGTGCCGACGCGTATTCGCGCAGCAGGCGGTTGTAGTGGTCGTAGCTCCCGTCTTGGCCGTCGGCGGGCTTCGCGTCGCTGGGCGCTCGCGGCGGGACGGTGAGGATCACGAGATGCGCGCCGCCGGACGTCAGGCGCTTCGCGGCCGCGTCGATCGACGTGAGCAGGTCGACGTCGTCGGCCTTGGAGCCGAACTTCAACACCGTGTTGGTCGCCTGATCCATCCGATCGGAAAGCTCCCAGCTGCTCGACCACAGCACGACGCTCGGGTGCTGCTGGGCAATCATCTCCTCGTGCACGTGCGGCACGTTCTCAAAGCACGGCTTCGACCACGGGAACGGTTTGCCGCTCTGATCGACGACGAGACCGGCGGCGACGCCGCAACCCGGGTACGCGCTCGACACGATGTGCACGGGCGTGCCCTTGACGACGTCGTCGAGCCCCCACACGATCGTGCCCGCGACCGAATCCCCCACGACCGCGATCGTCATGGCACGCGGCGCTCCGGGTTTCGCCGTCGTGGTGGTCGCGCCGGGCACCGTCGTGGTGGTGGTCGGCGCGGTAATGGTCGCCGTCGCATCGAAGGTCGTTTTCGCGCCGACGGTCGCGCCCGCGAGCACGATGCCGACCACGACGAGCGCGGCCGGCGCACTGACGAGCACCGCCCGGTTGGGCAGCGTCCCGTAGCGGATCGGGCGCTCGACGAGATAGAAGGACGCCGACGCGACCGCGAAGGTGGCCGCAACCTGCACGAGGCGGAGCGCATCGCCGTGCACGTGCATGCGGCTCGGCGTGAGGATCACGATCGCCGGCCAGTGCCACAGGTAGAGCCCGTACGAAATCGTGCCGATCCAACGCAGCGGTTCGAACGACAGCACCGACCGTAGCGGCGACCAGGTGGTCTGAACTGCCGCGGTCACCACCACGGCGACCCCGACCGCGTACAGCAGGAACCCGCCGTGGTACATCGCGCGGTTCGTGTCGCTGATCGAGTACAACGCGACGAGCAACCCGATCCCGGCGACAACTCCCATCGCCTGCACCCGGGCCTGCATGCGCGGACTGAACGCGGCCCGCCGTTCGAGGAACAACGCGAGCAGGCACCCGACCAACAACGAATGCGCTCGAGTGTCCGTGCCGTAGTAGGTACGCGACGGGTCGGCGACGCTGTAGTGCACGGCCATCCACGTGCTCGACGCAACGATGCCGCCAACTGTCACCACCGTGAGCAGCGAACGCCGGCCGCGACCCGAGCCCATCACGAGGAACACCACGAGCGGCCAGAAGAGGTAGAACTGCTCTTCGATCGCGAGCGACCACATATGCCGCAACGGCGACGGCGCGCTGAACAGGTCGAAGTACGACTGGTGCGCCGAGATCAGCCGCCAGTTCGCGACGTATGCGAGCGTCGCCCATCCGTCCTTGCGGAGCGTCTCGAACTGATCGGCACTCGCCCACGTCGCGGCGTACAACGCGACCCCGAGGACGACCAGCAAAACGGCAGGCAGCAGCCGCCGCGCCCGGCGGCCCCAGAACGCGGCAAGGTCGATACCGCCGCCCGCGCGGTGCTCACCGAGCAGGAGGGACGTGATGAGGTACCCCGACAACACGAAGAACGTGTCGACGCCGAGATACCCGCCCTTCGCCCAGCTCAAGTTGAGGTGGTAGCCGATGACCGCGAGCACGGCGAGCGCGCGCAGCCCGTCGAGCGCGGGGCGATAGGCGAACCCCGACTGCCGGTGCATCACACCATGCTGCCCGAGGGAACGAGGGGCGCGGTCACGGAGGCGGTCGCGGGCCTCTCACGGCGAAGCGATGCGGCGGCCACGCGTAGCGCGGCGACGGTCGCGACCAGCATCCCGACGAGCGCGGCCAGTTCGAGCCACGGTCGGCGATCGGCCATCCGGACGTTGTTCAGGACGACGCCCCATGTGAGCGAGCCTTCGGGCGTGAGACCCAGTGCGCCAAGTACTGCTTCCGCCGTGAACCCGGCGGCTGCGGCCAACAGGATCGCCGACACGGCGTCGGTGAGGACGTGCCGGTCGGGCACCGATCCGTCGAACGCGCGTGTGCCCCATGCGAGGCCCGAACCGATGGTCACCGGTACCAGCCATTCCCAAAACACCATCGGTTCACGCGGGAGGATCGCGGCCAGCCCGACGCACACGCCGACGGCCGGAATGCCGAGCCGGCCCACGAACGCCAAACCTTGGCCCGCGCCCCGTGTCTCGGCCACGAGCGCACCGAACAGCGCGCCGATCACGAAACCCACCGCGGTCGCAGCCAGCACGAGGAGAAGTGTGGCCTGCGCACCCCATACCACGCGGGCCAGGACATCATGTCCGACGTCGTCGGTTCCCAGCCAGTGCGAAAACCCGGGCGCGGCTCGA
This sequence comes from Actinomycetes bacterium, assembly GCA_025463905.1. Taxonomy (GTDB): domain Bacteria; phylum Actinomycetota; class Acidimicrobiia; order IMCC26256; family PALSA-610; genus JAODBJ01. Next base: position 7,853 of record JAODBJ010000365.1, on the reverse strand, counting down.
GCCGCGAACAGCGCGTTGGGGTTGTCGAGTGGTAGCCGGAGCACGAACGCGACCGCGAGTGAGAGCACGAACAACCAGACCCAGGCAACCGTCGCGCGCGCCCGCTCGGTTGTCGCACTCATACTCCCGTTCGGGGGCAGAAGTCCCACAACCGGGCGGCTTCGTTGGGGTAGCACGACGCAGCCGATGAACGCGACGCACAGCACGGCGCGGATCATCACGACATCGCGTACGTCGATTGCCGCCGCCAACACGCGCCCCAGGCCGGGCCAATGCACGACCGCTTCGATCGCCAGCACCACGAAGACGATCGCGCTGCCGAATGCAGCTCGGGTGAGGAACACCGCCACCGCGACGAGCACCGCGGTGAGCCACAGGTGTTGCAACACCTCGCGTTCGACGTCGACGGCTTGCACGTAGGAACGACCGAAGTTCGCGTGCAGCACGCCCACGGTGAACCGCACGAACCGTACCGGTGCCGGTTCGTTGAGATGCTCGTCGGCTCGTAACTGCGCGACCGCAGCCGGGTGGTCGGCGCGGGCACCAAGCATGGCCGCGCGTAGACCATCCGGCGCGAGGAGCGGAACGATGAATGCCAACGCAAACGCGACGAGCACGCCCAGCACGATGTGGCGGGCGTCGCGCGGGACGGGGTCCGTCAGTGGGCTGCCACGGGACGCTGCGCGCCGTTCCCCGACGGGAGCGACTCGCCCGGTCCGAGCGGGAAGTGGCAGGCGATGTAGTGGCCCGGCGCCACTTCGCGAACGACGGGCTCTTCCGCCGCGCACCGCTCCTGCGCTTTCGGGCAACGGGTGCGGAACCGGCAACCACTCGGCGGTGCAACCGGCGACGGGATCTCGCCGCCGAGGTGCAGGCGCTCACTCGGTTTCACGTCGGGGTCGGGTACGGGGATCGCCGCGAGCAAGGCTGCGGTGTACGGGTGCGCCGGGTGCTTGTACAAGTCGTCGGGCGTACCAACCTCGCAAATCTTGCCGAGGTACATCACGACGATCCGGTCGCTCACGTTCTTCACGACCGCAAGGTCGTGCGCGATGAAGATCAGCGTGATGCCGTAGCGGGCCTTCATGTCTTCGAGCAGGTTCAGGATCTGCGCCTGCACCGAAACGTCGAGCGCCGACACTGGCTCGTCGCAAATGATCAACTTCGGATCGGTGACGACGGCGCGCGCGATCGAGATGCGCTGGCACTGCCCGCCGGAGAATTGGTACGGCCGCCGGCCGCGCTGCAACGCGGGGTCGAGACCGACCGCGGCCATCACCTCGTCGATCTTCTCCGCGCGTTCCGCGTCGGTACCGATCTTCCAGATCCGCAGGCCTTCGCCAATGATGTCCTCGACCTTGCGCCGCGGGTTCAGCGACGAAATGGGGTCCTGGAAGATCATCTTCATCTCGGTGCGGGTCTTGCGCAGTTCCTCTCCGGACAGCGCGGTTACGTCACGGCCGTCGAAGATGACCTTGCCCGAAGTCGGCTTCGGCAACTGCATGATCGCTTTGCCGGTGGTCGACTTCCCGCAGCCCGACTCGCCCACGAGTCCGAGCGTCTCGCCGCGTTTCACGTCGATGCTCACGTTCGACACCGCGTGCACTTTCAAACCGGTGTGCCCGACGGGAAACTCGACGACGAGTTCCTCGACGCGCAGCAGGGTGTCGTCGCCGTCGCGCAGGTGCGCGGTACCGCTCCCGGCCATCTAGACCACCACCGTGCCGGTCGCGAGCGCGTCGCCTTCGGCGAACACGGGCCGGCCCGATGCCGTTGCTCCTGCCGCGAGGTTGCGGGCCAGGGCATCCTTCCCTTCGTTGCTACCGACCGGGTAGAAGCACCGGAAGGCGTGGCCGGGCGTGGCGGAGTCGTCGAGAGGTGGCTCTTCGACGAGACATCTTGCCTGCGCGTACGGGCAGCGCGGCGCGAACTTGCACCCCGGCGGTGGGTTCACAAGGTCCGGAGGACGGCCCGCGATCGCGTCGAGTCGCATGTGGCTCGGCTGCGCAAGCTTCGGGATCGACTTGAGCAACGCCTCCGTGTAGGGGTGGCGCGTCTCGGAGAACAACAGCCGGGTCGGCGCCTTCTCCACGATGCGGCCCGCGTACATCACCGCGATGTCGTCGGTGCGCCCGGCGACCACGCCGAGGTCGTGGGTGACGAGCACCATCGCCATGAACCGCTCCCGCTGCTGTTGCTGCAGCAGGTCGAGGATCTGCGCCTGCACGGTGACGTCGAGCGCAGTGGTGGGTTCGTCGGCGAACAAGAGTTTGGGGCCGCACGCGAGCGCGATCGCGATCATCACCCGCTGACGCATGCCGCCCGACAGTTGGTGCGGGTATTCACGCAGGCGGCGTTTCGCTTCGGGTATCCCGACCGACTGCAGCAGCGCGAGTGCAGCTTCGTTGGCGTAATCCTTCGACACGTCGAGGTGGTACCGCAGCGATTCGGTGATCTGGTTGCCGATCCGCATCACCGGGTTCAGCGACGTCATCGGGTCTTGGAACACCATCGACATCTGCGTGCCCCAGAAATGGCGCATCTCTTCGCCGACCGCGTGGCCAATCTCGTTGCCCTCGAACCTGATGCTGCCTTCCCGCACCACGTTGTTGGGCAGGAGACCCATGATCGAGCGCGAGAGCACCGACTTGCCGCACCCCGACTCGCCGACGATGCCGATCGTCTTGCCGCGTTCGAGCGTGAACTCCACGCCGTCGACCGCGTGGACCAGACCCCTCGGCGTCTTGAACATCGTCTTGACGTTGTCGACCTCGAGCAGCGGACCGTCGAGCGGTGCGTCGGGGAACCGGGTGCCGCCGTTCTTCTGGCGCCTCGGGCTCACAGCACGCTCTCCCTCACGTCGAAACGGGCGCGGATCACGTCGCCGAGATAGTTGAGCGACAACACGGTGAGAAAGATGCATGCGATCGGCTCGAAGACGATGTGCGGCGACGCCCGCAGGTCGGCGCGACCGATCGCGATCATGTTGCCCCACGACACCGAGGGGAAGTGCACGCCGACCCCGAGGATCGACAGGCCGCCTTCTGCGACCATCGCGACCGCGATGCCGAGCAGCGCGATCGAGAACATCGCCGGCAACACGTTGGGCAGCACTTCGCGGACCATCACGGTGAGATTGCGTGCACCTTGCGCTCGCGCCGCGAGCACGAACTCGCGTTGCGACCACTGGAGTGCGTTCGCGCGGGTGATACGGGCGAGGATCGGCACCGACACGATGCCGAGCGCGATTACGAGGATGAGCAACCGCCGGCCCGAACTGACCGGATGCGGGATGCCCTTGTTGTCGATGGTGTCGGTCGCGAGCACCGATACGAGTGCGATCGCGAGGACGAGCTGCGGGATGGCGAGCAAGATATTGAAGATTCCGGTGAGGATCGAGTCGAGCCGGCCGCGGAAATAGCCCGCGACGAGCCCGAGCGAACCGCCGACCACCAAGCCGAACAGGATCGCTCCCACCGACACGATCAACGAGTTGCGCGCGCCCTTCGCGAGCAGCAGGACCATGTTGTTGCCGTTGCCGTCGGTGCCGAGCGGGAACTTCAGCTCGTCGAGGAAACCTTTGTTGGCGTACTTGCCGGTGTTCACCGGCGCGTGCATGAACATCGGGATGAGGATCGCGCACACCAGCACGAAGGCGAGCCAGCCCATCGCGAGCCAGCCGGAGACGCCGTACCGCTTGGTACGCGATACCTCGAATTCGACGGCTTCGGCGAGCGCGTCGGGCGGGCCGCCGGTACCGCCGGCCATCTCTTTGGTTGCGACGGCGCTAGGCGATGGCTCGAGCATCTCGGATCCGTGGGTCGAAGACGGTGTACAGGACGTCGATGATCACGTTCACGATCACGTACCCAATCGCGATCAGCGCGACGATGCTCTGCAGTTCGACGAATTGTCGCGTGAAGATCGCGGTCGCGAGCAAGCGGCCCATGCCGGGGATGCCGAAGATCAGTTCGACGACGATTGCGCCACCGATCAACGCACCGACGTTGAGGCCGGCCACCGTGAGCAGCGTGAGACTCGACGGGCGGACCGCGTGCCGCCACAGGATGCGGCGCGTCGGTATGCCCTTCGACTTCGCCATGAGGATGTAGTCCTCCTGCAACGTCGCGATCATGTCGCTGCGCAGCAGGCGCATGTATCCGGCGATCTGCCCCACCGCGAGGCTCAGCGCGGGCAGCGTCATGCTCTTGAGGTGTTCGACGAGGTTCGCGGTTGGATGGACATAGCCGGAGCTGGGCAACCATCTGAGCTTCACCCCGACCCAGTACGACAGGATCAGCGCGAGCGCGAAGTCTGGTAGCGCGATCGACCCGAACGCGGTGGCGTTCGCGAGCTTGTCGAACACACTGCCCGCCTTATAGGCGGCGAAAACCCCGAGTGGTATCGCGATCAGCAATGTGATGATCATCGAGTAAGCCATCAGCTGCAGCGATATCGGCAGCGACTGGCCGACCTGGGTCGACACTTTCCCGCGACCGGTGGGCCCGTAGTACACGTTGCCGAGGTTGCCCTTGGCGAAGTTGCCGAGCCAGTGCCCGTACTGCTGGATGAAGGGCTCGTCGAGCCTCAGCTCGTGGCGGATTTCGGCGCGCTGCGGCGCGCTCGAGAACCCGACGATCGCCACGACCGGATCGCCGGGAAACAGGCTGATCAGCGCGAACGAGAAGAACGAGACGCAAAGCAGCACCACGACGAGCTGGATAACGCGTCGTAGTGCTGTTCGCATCGATGTCCTCCGTGTGCCGTCGTGCTCGCGGAGCCCTGGGCGCTTCTGCCGCTACTGGTTTCTACTTCGTGGTTAGTGCTTGATCCAAAGGCCGGATGTGTCGTCACCGCTCGAAAGACCGGTGAACGGCGCATTACCGACCGCGTCAGGCGATGTTGCCGTCGGCAGGTTCGGTCCGAGCTGTCCCTTGACATTGCTCTGCGACGGCAGCGTCCACAAGGCGTAGAAGCCCCACGCGTTCCAGACCTGCTTCGCAAAACTCTTGTTCAGGTCTTCGTAGGCCGTCTTGCGGACCGCCGGGTCCGGGTTCGAACGTCCGGTCTCGAAGTTCTTGTTGATCTGGGCGTCGTTGAACCGGCCGAAGTTGACTGCGTTGTTGCAGTTGTTGCCGTTCTGCGGCGGCCCGGGCTCGCCGATGTTGGTTTCCGTCGGCGATGCGGCCGCCGGCACAGCACCACAGTGCCACCAGACCCATTGGGTGTCGGGGTCGAAGCCGGGGTGGTTACGCCATGCCGTGACCTGGAAGTTGCCGCTGATCGCGTCGTTGATCATCGTCGACTGTTCTTCTTGCTTGATGTTCATCGTGATGCCGACGGCCTTCATGTAGTTCTGGATCAGCTGCGCGCTCTGCAACGCAAACGGGTCGGTGCCGGTGGTGTAGGTGAAGGCGAACGCCTGCCCGGCCTGCTGCTTGTACGTGGCCACGAGCGTCTTCGCCTTCGCGGGGTCGTACTTGATGATGCTGCCCGCGGGGTAGCCGGACTCGGGCAGATAGCCGAGCGTGCCGTTTCCGAACGGACCGAACGCCTGCTTCAGGATCCCGTGCTGGCGGACCTGGTTGTACTCGTCGGCGTTGATCGCGTACGAGAACGCCTTACGGGCGTTGATGTTGTCGAACGGCGGCTTGCTCGAGTTGAACATGTTGTACGTGATTTCGGGGTACTGCGCGGATTCCACCATCGTGATCGAGCCGTCTTGCGCGATCTGGCGCAGCTGGAAGATGGCGTCGGTGGTGTCGGTTTCGGCGATGTCGAACTGCTTGGCCTGCATGCCGTTCACGAGCGTCGCGGTTTCGACGATCGGCTTGTAGGTGATCTTGTCGAGATACGGCAGCTGCGCGCCGGCCTTGTCCTTGCGCCAGTACGTCGGGTTCTTCACGACCGTGAGGTGGTCGTTCACGACCCAGTCACCCTTGAACTCGAACGGTCCTGTTCCAATCATGTCCTTGAAACAGTTCCCGCCGTCTTTGAGCTGCTTCTCGGCCATCATCCCGAGCCGCCCGTACGAGTACAGGTGCGCCGGGAACGACACCCACGGCTTGATCGTGTCGACTTCGACGCTGAGTGGGCCGGTGACCTTGACGTCTTTGAGGTTGTCGAAGACGAAGACGAACAGCAGCGGCTTCCGGGCGGGGAACTTGCCGCGGTACGCGTCGAGGTTGTCTTTCACGACCTGCGCGGTAAGCGGCGTGCCGTCGTGGAACTTGATGCCGTCCCGCAGCGTGATCGTCCACTTCGTGAAGTCGGCGTTGGGCGTAACGGTCTTGGCCAGGAACGGGATGTAGTTGCCCTTGCTGTCGGGCACAGTCAGCGTGTCGTAGATCGAACGCGCGACCTGGATCCCGGCCATCGCGAGCTGCGCCTCGGGGAGGCACCAGCCGCCCGTGGTTTCCGCCTCGAGGGCGAAGGTGGCGGAACCGCCCGGCGTCGGTGTGCCGGCGTTCGGGTCGAGGCCCTTCACCAGCGTCGTGCCGGTGGTGCCGCCCTTCTTCCCGGTCCCACCCTTGCTGCTGCTACCGCCGCAGGCGGCGAGGGCCAACGCCAAGACTGTGACGAGCGCGACGCCCATCGTGGCCGACCGGCTGCGCGAAGTGCGGCCTGAACGTTGCACGCCTGTCACGGATCCCCCCGTTTTTTTCTGCGGGACTTGCCCGCACATATCGACGCTCAATGTCTTGACGCTCTTTGAGTTGAAGTGTGACCGAGGTCACGTTCCGGTGAGTGTAACGGTGGAACCTAGAAATGGCAGGTCGCCGTGTCAATCGCTGAGGTTGGCAATGTTTGCCCGCGTCTCGCCCATGGGGCCATTCACGGTGGTCGAAACGCACCGAACTGAAGCGCCGATGAGCTCGGTCCGCTCCGCTTCCGCCAGCGTGTCGGGGTCGAGCAACTTGGCGTACATGCGCGTGCCGTCGGGCAGATCGCACACCAAAAGGCCCCACTCCGGTCGCCCGTCGCGGCCGTGCACGACCGAGTAAGCAGCGACCGTGGCAGCGCCGTCGTGCTCGGCGGTGATCGCCATTGGGGCCGTCGCGTCGAGTTCCTTTTGTACCCCGTCTTCGTTCGGCGGGACGAGTTCCGCCGGGGCGGTGGAGTAGACGCCGTAGGTGTGCTTCGTCATGTGCATGCCGACGCCGCTCACCATCCCGAGCGCGCCCGGGTCGCGCCGGAGCACGTCGACCATCTTCGCAATCGAGTGCGTGAGGTACCCGCTGCCGGGGCCGCCGTGATACGGCAGACCACCGGTGACGGTGAGGGCGCGGTCCGCCTGGCCGGTGATTCCGAGCGCGTCGCGCGCGAAGTGCAGCGAGCTGGCAAAGCACGAATAGAGGTCGAGGTGCGCGACGTCGTCGATCGACACGTTCGCGACGCGCAGCGCCTCTCCGCTCGCGGCGGCCATCGCCGGCGAACGCGAGAGGTCGGGGTGTTCGGCGACGTAGATGGGATCGGTTGCGTAACACCAGCCGCGTAGGTACACGCGTTTATCAGGGGCGACGCCGAGTGCGTCGGCCTTCTCGTGCGTGGTCATCAGCAGCGCGGCCGCCATGTCGACGTCCATGATCGATACCACGTACTTCGTGTAGGGATAGCCGACCATCCGATTGTCGGGAGTCTCCCCTACCAACTCCTCGGCGCTGCGCTCGATCTGGAACCAGGCATCGGGATTCGCGGCGGCAATCCGCGTAAGGGGCGCCATCATCTCGCCGATGTCGGTGCGGTATTGGTCGAGGCTCGTGCCGAGCCGGGCGCGGCGGGCGTTGTCGAACACCGCGAACGTGAGCCAGGCCTGGAACACCTCGTGCGCGACTTCGGCCGGGTGCATCGGC
>JAODBJ010000362.1 GCA_025463905.1 Actinomycetes bacterium | reverse complement strand
GCGTGCGTCGATAGGGGACGGCGGTTTCAACCGGTCATCGCAATGAACTCGGCGAGTTGCTCGGTTGGTTTCTTTCCGTTGAGAGTTTCGCGCGGTCGGCCGTTGAGGCTGTCGGCGGCGGCTTGGAGTGCGGCGGCGTCGTGGACGGAGAGGTCGGTGCCTTTGGGGAAATACTGGCGGAGCAGTCCGTTGGTGTTCTCGTTGCTGCCCCGCTGCCAGGGTGTGTGCGGGTCGCAGAAGTAGACGTCGACACCGGTATCGATACTGAATTGGCGGTGCTGGGCCATCTCGACGCCTTGGTCCCAGGTGAGCGTGCGCCGCAGCGTCGCCGGCAGCGTCTGGATCGTCGCGGTCATCGCGTCGCGGACCGCTTCCGCGTCGCGACCGTTCGGGAGATGCAACAACATCACGTACCGGGTCGCGCGTTCCACCAGCGTGCCGATCGCGCTTTTGCCGTTCTTGCCGATGATGAGGTCACCTTCCCAATGTCCCGGCACGGCACGGTCCGCGACCTCAGCGGGCCGTTCGCTGATCATCACCATGTCCGTGATCCGGCCGCGGGTCTCGATCCGGCCCTGTGCTCGGCGTTGCGCACGACCGGTCCGTAAACAGCGGGCAAGCTCCCGGCGAAGTTCCCCACGGCCTTGCACATACAGCGATTTATAGATCGTTTCGTGCGACACGTTCATGGTCGTATCGTCGCCGAACTCGTGGCGTAACCGGCGGGCGATCTGCTGCGGCGACCACCACGCCTCCAGATCGGCGATCACCCGCGTACACAAGTCGGGATGTGTCGCGAGCTTCGTTACTTTCGGGCGACGAGCCTGCTCAGCGGCCCGCCGATGTGCCGCCAACGGCCGATAGCCGTCCCGGCCGCCGTTCGCGGCGACGTCGCGCGAGATCGTCGACGTCGCCCGCCCGAGCCGGCGACCCAACGCCGCCAGCGACTCCCCCCGCTCGAGTCCGAGACGGATCTCGATCCGTTCCTCCAACGACAGTCGCTGCGGCGACGGCTCCCACACGACGTCGCTTCGCCGCACGCCACCTAACGGGCGCAACACCCGACACACCGTCATCTGCGAACACGTCACCGTCGCCGCGATCTCTCGCTGCGACCGACCCTGCGCCGCTAACCCCACAATCTGGCGCCGCACACCACGATCAAACCGCCACACACGCTGCACCACCACAACCTCCTCGATCGAGTCGCGAAATCCTCGCTAACTCACCGAGCCGTTGCAGTGATCACTTGACACCGCCGACACTATTTGTCCCCTATCGACGCACGCCCTGCCGACGTGAAATAGGGAACTTGCCCAATGCGCACGATGGGCGTCTCCGTCAAGGTGTTGCTGTCAGCAACCCAAAGATGGGAGAAGACAATGCCCCAGTACCTGATCGAACGCGAGCTTCCCGGAGCAGGTGCGCTGAGCGCCGCCGAGCTTCACGACATCGCGCGCAAGTCCAACGAAGTGCTCGCCGGTATGGGCGGCCGCGCGCAATGGGTGCAGAGTTTCGTGACCGACAACGCGATCACCTGCGTGTACGTGGCCGACAACCCGGAGTCGATTCGCGAACACGGCGATTGCGGAGGTTTTCCCGTCACGAACATCCGCACCGTTGTCCGCATCATCGACCCGACGACCGGGGAGTAAGCCCGTACCGACCGGATCGACTGCGTGGAACCGGGCGGCGAGCACGTAACGTTGCGCCGATGTCAGCCGAGCCCGCGCCGCCGCGAGTCGCGCTCGCGCTGTTGGCGGCGGTGGGCGCGGTGCTCGTCCTGGTAACCACCCGGCACGGTGTCGGGAAGGGAACCGACGCCCTCGCGTACATCGGTGCGGCGCGCAACATCGTGCACGGACACGGCGTCACTACACCGTTCACCATCTTCACCAGTCGTTACCGGCCCCGAACCGCGGCTGGGTTCGTCGGCGCAGTACCGCTCACTCACTTTCCACCCTTGTTTCCCGTCGTGCTCGCTACGGGCGCGTCGTTGGGCATCGCGGTCACGACCGTCGTTCGAGTGTTGAACGCGGCGCTGCTCGGGCTGAATCTCTACCTCACCGGTCTGGTCGCGTGGCAGGTTGAGCGCTCCCGCGTGTTCGCGGTGGCGGTCGTCGTGTTTCTCCTTACCGGTTCGACGCTGGGCGACGCCTTCGGTGGGCACGACACGTGGCTCCGGCTCCACAGCTTCGCCCAATCGGAGCCGTTGTTCATCACCTGCGTCTTGATCGCCCTGCTTGCCTTGCCGCGCTACCTGCGCGACGGCCGCACCGTCGATCTCGCGATTGTCACCGCCGCCGCGTCGCTCGCCTTCCTCACCCGCTATGCGGGTGCCGCGCTCATCGCAGCAGCATTCGTTCTGGTGGTGAGCAGACGCACCGACCGAGCGACTCGAGTACGGCACGGCACCATTTTCCTCGCCGGCACGCTCGCACCGACCGCGATGTGGAGCGCCTACAACTCGCTGGTGCGTCACGCATCGTCGCCGCGTTCGTTAGGGCTCCACTACCTGGCAATACGCGGCATGCTTGACGTCATCGGTTCGTGGTTCGTGCCGACCGATTGGCCGAGTTGGGTGCGCACGGTCGCGTTCGTCGTCGCCGTCGCACTGGCCGCGACGACGCTACGAGCCGCGTCGCCGCGCGGTCGCAACCGCGAAGAAGAGTTGCGCGCGTACACGAGTTGGGCGCTGGCCGCGTACGGGGTCGCCTACATCGGCGTGGTGTTCGCGACCCGTACCTTCCTCGATGCCTCGACGCCGATCGACGACCGGTTGTTTGCTCCGCTCGAACCGGTGGTCGTCATCCTCGCGTTCGCGGGTGTCGTTCAGCTGTTGCGAACTCGCCTCCGTTCGTCCGTCGCCGGCGCAGTCGGTGTAGCGCTGATGGTCGTGGTGAGCATCCCGGGTTGGTCAGTCGTGCGGAAAACCGTGGCCGACGGCATCGCGCCACCGCCGGTGACGTCGCCGATCGTGCGAGACCTCGCACCACTTCGTTTCGACACGCTCGTGGTCACTGACGTGCCGCACCAGGTTTACGACGAAACCGGCCGCTCGACGATCATCGTGCCGACCCGCATCAACCCGCTGACTGGCAAGCGCGACCCTACGTTCGAATCGCGCATGACGGAGATGGTCGGCGTAGTGCGCGCCAAGCACGGGGTTGTCGTCCTCCTGGGAGGGAGCGCTGCATCCATACGCGCGTTGACCGGTCTGGCCGGCCCCGACGACTTCGTTCGCCACGGGCTCATTGTGGAACGACGAACCCCTGACGGCGGTGTGCTCCTCGGGGCGTAAATCGCGCCGGGCGGACGATGTAGCGCGTGGTGCCGGCTCGCACGTGATCTCGCGGTCGTAGAGCCGACCGCGTTCCCAAGCCAGGTTGTTGCACTTATACGCCCGGGTGGGGGCATAACTGCAACAACCTGGCGCGGTTACGAGGCGACTCGGGCGGCGGGAGGAGGATTACCTCATAGGTAGTCGTCCTTCGTTCGCGAACGTCCTACGTTGGTCGCGTGACACGACCCGGCGTCGGAATGCTCGTGCGCGACTGGCGGAAACGTCGTCGGCGGAGCCAGATGGACCTCGCGCTCGAAGTCGGCGTTTCTCCACGTCATCTCAGCTTCGTGGAAACCGGGCGCTCCCGACCGAGCCCGGAACTCGTGCTCGCGATAGCCGACCGGTTGGAGGTGCCACTGCGTGAACGCAACACGCTGCTGTTGGCCGCCGGTTACGCGCCGAGGTACACGCACCGGTCACTCGACGATCTTGCGCTGCGCCAGATTCGCGCCTCGTTGCAACGGATGCTCGATGCTCACGACCCGTATCCCGGTGTGGTGATCGACCGGCAATGGAACGTCGTGCTGGCCAATCGCGCCGCGGGAGCGCTCACCACCGCGCTGCCGCCTGAGCTCGCGGGTCCGCCGCTCAACGTCTACCGCGCGTGTCTGCACCCCGACGGGCTCGCGGCTCTCACACTGAACTTCAACGAGTGGGCGACCTACCTGCTCGGGCAACTTCGTCGCTCGGTTGCGCTCACTGCTGATCCTGAACTGGACCAGATCCTCGCGGAGGTATCGCGCTATCCAAACGTTGCGGTGCTCGCAACCTCGCCAGAGCTACCGGCGGACGATCCGCAACTGCTCATACCGCTGCGCCTAGAAGTCGGTGGTCGCGAGCTCTCGATGTTCACGACACTGACGACCTTCGGCACGCCGCGCGACGTCACGCTCGACGAGCTTGCAGTGGAGCTGTTCTTCCCCGCGGACGAGTCGAGCGAGACGTTGCTGCGCGCCGCGGCCGATGCCCCTTCGGCTCGCGCCTGAGCATCGGCCGCGGCGTGCCGGCTTACGCGGCGGCCAACTCGCCGAAGAACCCCACGACGCGCTGGAGCTTTCCGTCCTCGCCGACAACCGCGATATCGGTGCCGGTGAGCGCGGTGGTGCCGTCGGCCGCGACGAGCGCCCAGCCGTAGCGGAGAAATCCGTGGTGGGCGTCGATCGTGGTTGTCCGGCGGAACGTGTGGCCGGGAAATTGGGTCTGCAGTGTGCCCGTAATGGCCGACAGTTCGGTGTGGCCGTCAGCCGTCATCGGGGGGTCGGCCAGCTTGCCTTCGGCGGCCCAGACCTGGCCGATGAGGTCGAGGCGGGTGGCGTCGTCCGGCTCCGTCCACGC
>JAODBJ010000328.1 GCA_025463905.1 Actinomycetes bacterium | reverse complement strand
CACGCCCTAGTGGTCGCCGAGGAGTTTGGAGGCGAGGCTGGCACGGAGGCGCGGGTTGCGGCCTCGGGCTTCGGCGCGGTCCATGGAACCCATGAGGGCGCGGCCGGCGTTGATGCCGAGCCAGCGGAACGGTTCGGGCTCCCACCGGGGCGAGCGATGCCCGACCCATGGAAGGCTGGTCAGTTCTGAGTCCAGGCCGAGCACGAGATCGGCGAGAGTGCGGCCGGCGAGGTTGGTGGTGGCCACACCGTCGCCGACGTAACCGCCCGCCCAACCCAACCCGGTGGAACGGTCGAGCCCAACCGTCGAGTACCAGTCGCGCGGCACCGCGACCGCGCCGCCCCATTTGTGCGTGACGCGCGCATCGGCGATAGCGGGGAACAACGCCTGCAGCGTCTCCCGCAGACGACCGAAGACGCGCTCGTCGCGGTCGAACGCCGGCTTCACTTTCGACCCGAAATGGTACGGCGCGCCCCGCCCACCGAACGCGAAGCGACCGTCGGCGGTGCGTTGGCCGTAGATCAACATGTGACGCCCGTCGGTGAATGTCGGACGATCGGACAGACCGGCACCGTCCCAGAATCCGTCGTCGAGCGGTTCGGTGGCGATCATCAACGAGTAGAGCGGCACCAGCGAACGCGCCTCGCCCGGCAGCGTCGCGGTGAACGCTTCGGTCGCCCACACCACGTACTCGGCGTTCACGGTGCCGTGCGCAGTCCGCACCTTCTTCGACTCCACTCCGAGCGCGCGGGTGCCTTCGTAGATGTGTGCGCCGTGACGTTCGACGGCACGCGCCAGCCCGCGCACGAGTCGCGCCGGATGGATCGCCGCGCAATGCGGCGTGTACAGCGCACCGAGGTTCGGCGTGGTGCCGATCTGTTTGCCCGCTTCGTCGGCGTCGAGCCAGCGGTAATCGTCCTCGTCGAAGCCGTAGCCCTCGTGCTCCTTTAGCTCCCGCTGCAGCCGGTTCAGGTGCGCGGGCAGCGTCGCGACCGACAGCGTGCCGCCCTTGGCGAAATGGCAGTCGATGCCTTCGACGAGTGCGACGCGCCCGATCTCGTCGATGGTGTCGAACATCGCCCGCTGCAACGCAACCGCGGCCACCCGGCCGTGCACTTTCGCGGTGTGCTCTCGGCTGCCCGCGAACAGCGCGGAGCACCAGCCACCGTTCCGACCGGAGGCGCCGAACCCGGCGATCTCCTGCTCGATCACTGCCACCCGCAAGGTGGGATCGCGCCACCGCAGGTAATACGCGGTCCACAGACCGGTGAAACCGGCGCCGACAATCGCCACGTCGACGTCGATGTCGCCCGGCAGTTGTGGGCGCGGCGAGAGGTCGTCGTCGACCGTGTCGTGCCAGAGACTGAGTGCGGGTGCCACCACCGCCGGGGATCCTACGAGCGTTGCTTCGTATACTCCCGCCGATGATCCGGTCGGAAGTGCGCGACCACGTCGCGCTCGTGACCATCGACAATCCGCCGGTGAACGCCCTGCCCGTGGCCGGGTGGTTCGCGCTCGCCGATGCCGTCCGCTCGGCGGGCCGCGACCCCGACGTGCGGGTCGTGATCGTGAACGCCGAAGGCAAGGGCTTTCAGTGCGGCGTCGACATCAAAGAACTGGCCGCCGACCCCACCAAGGAAACGTTCGTCGCGGTGAATCGCGGCTGCTACGAGGCGTTCGCCGCGGTGTACGACTGCGAAGTGCCGGTGATCGCGGCTGTCAACGGTTTCTGCCTCGGCGGCGGCGTCGGGATCGCAGGCAATGCCGACATCGTCGTGGCGAGTGACGACGCGACGTTCGGCCTGCCCGAAGTCGACCGCGGCGCGCTCGGAGTGGCCACGCACCTGGCGCGTTTCGTACCGGCCCACAAGCTGCGGGCGATGTTCTTCACCGGCGCGACGATCACCGCGGCGGAACTGCTGGCGTTCGGCACCGTTGAGCGCGTCGTGTCACGCGACCAATTGCTCGACACGGCGTTCGAGATTGCGAACGTGATCGCCAAGAAGAGTTCGCTCGTGATCCGGCGCGCCAAAGAGTCGCTCAACGCGATCGACCCGGTCGACGTGAAGCGTTCGTACCGTTTCGAGCAGGGCTTCACGTTCGAACTCAACCTGTCGGGCGACAGCGACGAGCTGCGCCAGGCGTTCGTCGACAAACGCGACGCAGACCTGTGACGTGAGATGAAGCGGCGCTTCTGGGGCTGGGGCGTCGAAGGCGCGGGCCCGACCCGCGAACAGCAGGCCAAGCTCGGTCGTACGATCGCATCGCGCTTCGGCGCCGGCGAACTCACTGCCGTCGAACCGCCCACAATGCCCGAGCTCGACCTGCGAGCGCCGCGCGTGGAGCCTCCCGCAACGCTCGCATCGATATGCACCGCAGATCCTGAGGAGCGCGCCGGCCACACCTACGGCAAATCGTTTCGCGACGTGTGGCGTGCGCTCCATCGCGACTTCTCCAACCCTCCCGACCTCGTCGCGCTCCCCCACAACGAGCATGACGTGACGGCACTGCTCGACTGGTGCACAGACGCTCGCATCGCGGCCATCCCTTACGGCGGCGGCTCGTCGGTTGTCGGTGGCGTCGAGTGTGACGTCGGCGACGCATACCGCGGCACGGTGAGCATCGACATGCGCCACCTCGACCGCGTGCTCGAAATCGACCGCCAGTCGCGCGCCGCGCGCATCCAGGCCGGCGTGTACGGACCCGCGCTCGAAGATCAGCTACGTCCGCACGACCTCACGTTGCGTCACTTCCCTCAGTCGTTCGAATTCAGCACGCTGGGCGGCTGGCTGGCGACCCGCTCCGGCGGCCATTACGCGACGCTGCACACGCACATCGACGACTTCGTCGAATCGATCACCGCGGTCACGCCCACCGGCACGTGGGAAAGCCGCCGGCTTCCCGGGTCGGGCGCGGGCCCATCACCCGACCGAATGCTCCTCGGTTCGGAAGGCACGCTCGGCGTGATCACCGAGGCCTGGATGCGGCTGCAAGACCGGCCCCGGTTCCGGGCCTCCGCCAGCGCGCGCTTCACGTCCTTCGAACAGGGTGCGGACGCCGCGCGTGCCCTCGCACAGTCCGGACTACACCCCACCAACTGTCGCTTGCTCGACCCCACCGAAGCGATGATCACCGGCACCGACGACAGGGGCGACTCGATCCTGCTCATCGCGTTCGAGTCGGCCGATCACCCGCTCGACGCGTGGATCTCTCGCGCCGTCGAATGCGCGCGCGACCACAACGGCAGTATTCGCGACGACGCCATCCACACGAGCGAAGCGCGCGAAGGGGCGCGCGAAGGCGCGGCCGGCAACTGGCGCAACGCATTCGTGCGCGCCCCATATACGCGCGACGCGATCGTGGGTCTCGGTGTGATCAGCGAGACGTTCGAGACCGCCTGCACCTGGGACCGTTTCCCCGATCTCCACCGCTCGGCCACCGAGGCAGTGCTCGACGCGGCGAAACGGGTCGGCGCCGAGCCGGCCGTCGTCACGTGCCGGTTCACCCACGTGTATCCCGACGGGCCCGCCCCCTACTTCACCGTGCTCGCGCTCGGCACCGACGGCCGCCAGCTCGAGCAGTGGGCGGCGATCAAGTCGGCGGCGGGCGACGCGCTCATCCACAACGGCGGCACGATCACGCACCATCACGCCGTCGGCCGCGATCACCGCCCGTGGTACGACCAGCAACGACCCGAACTGTTCGCCCGGGCGCTGCGCGCCGCGAAGACCACGCTCGATCCGGCCGGCGTCCTCAATCCGGGTGTGCTCCTCGATCCACGACCGAGCCCATGACCTTCGAAGCGGTGATCTTCGATCTTGGCGGAGTGGTGTTCCCGTCGCCGTTCGAGGCGTTCGACGCCTACGAGCGCGACACCGCATTGCCCGAAGGTTCGGTGCGCGGGCTGATCCGGACGAGCAGCGAAACGGGCGCGTGGGCCGCGCTCGAACGTTCCGAACTCACGCTCGAGCAGTTTCACGCCGCGCTAGAAGCTGAAGCGCGCCTCGCCGGCTTCGCGCTCGAAGCCGAAGCGCTCATGCATCGCGTCGCATCCGCGTTCGCGCCACGTCCGGAGATGGTGCACGCGATCACGCGCCTGCGCGAGGCCGGGCTGCGCACCGCCGCGCTCACCAACAACTGGGTCGCGGCCGAGGGCGAGCGCAACGTCAGCCCGCACGAAGCGCTTGCGTTCGATGTCATCGTGGAATCGGCGGTCGAGGGCCTTCGCAAACCGGACCGTCGCATCTACGAACTGGTACTCGACCGCCTCGGCGTTGACGCGAAAGCGACCGTGTTCCTCGACGATCTGGGCATCAACCTCAAGCCGGCGCGCGCGATCGGCATGA
>JAODBJ010000261.1 GCA_025463905.1 Actinomycetes bacterium | reverse complement strand
CTTGGCGGCGACCCCGGCGAACTCGCCGGCGATCGTGCCGTCGCGCGGTGCGCGCAAGAACCCATCCCGCTGCTGAGCGCGGCGGCAAGCGCGACCGCGGCACGTCGCGCCGCCGCGGTCGGGGCCGGCTTGTTGTTCGACTCGCTCGTCACTCCGGCGCGCGTGCGCACACTTGTCGACGCGTACCGAACTGCGGGCGGCACCGGCCCCTGCGTGCTCGTGCGAAGAGCATGGCTCGGCGAGCCGCCGCGCGAGGAGGTGGAGCACCAGGTCGAGGTATATCGGAGTTATGCGCCGTCGGGCGCGCCGGCCCACTGGGGCGCCGCCGAGATGATCGCCGAGACCACTGATGACGTCCTCGCTTCTCGGCTCGTCGCCGTCGCGCGAGATACCGGCGTCGACGCGCTCAACCTTCGCGTGCATGTGCCGGGCGTGACCATTGACGCGGCGCGCGAGCAGATTGTCGCGCTCGGCAACGAAGTGGTGCCGCGCGTAAAGCGCGGCTTGTCGAGCTAATCCGCGGGCTCGCCGGGGTACTGCACTTCGGTGATGCGCCGCCACCCTCCGGCCGCCCAGTTCCCGCCGTCGACGTGCAATGTGGTTCCCGTCATGAAGCGCGCCATGTCGCTCGCGAGGAACACGACGGCCGCGGCCGCATCATCCGGTTCTCCCATATGGCCGAGTGGCGGGACGACGGCCGGGTCGTAGACCGCGCCGGCACCGAGCATCTCTTCTCTCACATCGTGATCGCCGCCGGTTGGGATCGCATCCGGCGCGATCGCGTTCACGCGAATGCCGAGCGGCGCGAGTTCCAACGCGAGCGTGCGAGTGAGGTGCGCGAGTGCCGCCTTCATCGCGCCGTAGACAGCGAAGCCGGGCGCGGCCTGGTGCGCCTCGATGGACGTGATATTGACGATCGCGCTACCCGGCGGCATGTGGCGCACGACACTGCGCACCAACGCAGTCACGTGCCCGAAGTTTTCCGCGAGCAGCGCCGCTTCGCCGCGCTCGGAGAGCTCGAGAAACGGCGAAAAGAACGTGCCGCCGGCGTTGTTCACCAACACGTCGACGCGGCCGAACGCAGCGACTGTGTCGGCAACGAACGCGTCACGCGCTGCGGCGTCGCGCACGTCGAGTGTGCGCACGAGCGCGGCAGGGATCGTGTCGAGCCCGTCGGCCACCCGGTCGCAGATCGCGACACGCGCACCGAAGCGGGCGGTGAGCAACGCGGTCGCGCGGCCGATGCCGCGACTCGCGCCCGTGATCACAACGACGCGGTCGGTCAAGAGGATTGAACTGGGGTCGAACGCCACCATTGCGACGTTATCGGCCGCATCGCGTATCAAGCACCCCGGCGAAGCGGTCGAAGACCCCAGGATGGACCAGGAGCCGGGCAGTGCCTCGAAACCCGGCAAGGCGCCCGACCTGTTCTTCGAGTATGGCGTTGCGCCGGTTGCTCTGGTCGTCGTGTTGGCGTTCCGACACTTCGGCGTCGTCGCGCCGGTGCCGGTTTGGGCCTACGCCGTGGCCATCCTCGGATCACTCGTGTTGAGCCAGATCGTCGAGCCGTGGACAGACGCCGGGCCCGGAACGTGCAGGATGCACGCGCGCATCGCCGTACACGTGACGGGCGTTACGGCCGTCATCTACCTGAGCGGGTGGGGCGGTGCGCTGGGAATGGCGTACGCATTCGCAGCGCTTGCCGACCTGGAGCGATCAGGCGCGGCGACGTGGAGAGCTGCACTTGGTTGGTCGCTGCTCGGGTGCGGCGTGGGACAGACGCTCGTCTTCGTCGGTTGGGCCCCGTCGTTGTTCACTCGGTCGCATGCCGAAGCGATCGGGATACTGGGCGCGTTCGTCTTCGGCATTGCGATCCGCATGGCCGGCGCGACGGGCGAATACAAGGAGCGGGCCGAGGTGATGCTCGCGCAACAAGCGTGGCACGACGCCTTGACCGGGCTGCCGAACCGTCAACTACTCGTTGATCGCCTGACGCGCGCGATCGCGATGCTGGATCGCCGCGAGGGCGAGGCTCCGGCCGTGATGTTCCTCGACCTCGACCGCTTCAAGCTCGTGAATGACACTCTCGGCCACCACGCGGGTGACGTGTTGTTGGTCCAGGTCGCCGAGCGCGTGAGCGCGGTGCTGCGCAAGACCGACACCCTCGCCCGCTTCGGCGGCGACGAGTTCGTCGTCCTCTGCGAGGAAACGTCGGGCGCAGACACGATCGAGCACGTGGCGGAGCGCGTGCGCGCGGCGTTCGACGACCCGTTCGATCTCGGCGGCGAATGTTGGACTATTTCGGTCAGTATCGGTATTGCATTGCTCGACGGAGAGATCACCAACACCGAAACGTTGCTCAGCGAAGCCGACGCGGCGATGTACTTCGCCAAAGCCCAAGGTGTGGCGGGCAAGGTCCAAATCTTCGACGAGCCGACTCGTCGCGCGGCGCGCCGCCGCGTGCATACGGAAACGGATCTCGCACACGCCCTCGCCCGCGAGGAACTGCTGCTCCACTATCAGCCGATCGTCGACGTCGCGAGTCGACAGATCGTGGGAGTCGAAGCGCTGTTGCGGTGGCAACATCCCGAACGCGGCCTCTTGTCGCCGAGCGAGTTCCTCGAGCCGGCTGAACGTACCGGCTTGATCGTGCCGATCGGAGAATGGGTGCTGGCAACCGCGTGCACGACCGTGACGCGCTGGAATCGGACGCGGCCGCTCGACGAGCACCTGCACCTCGCGGTCAACCTGTCGCCTCGGCAGCTCGCGGAACCTGACCTGGTACAGAGGACGATGGCGGTCCTCTCAGCCGCGGGTATCGACCCGCGCGAGCTGCGCCTCTCGTTCGAGCTCACCGAAAACTTCGGCGCGGTCCATGAAACGCGGGAACGCGACCGTCTCATGGAACTCTCGACCCTTGGCGTGCACCTCGCCATCGACGACTTCGGCACCGGCTACTCGTCCCTTGGATACGTGAAGGACCTTCCGGTGAGCGTGGTCAAGATCGATCGCACCTTCGTGGATGGGATCTGCGAGCGTCCGCGCGACCGAGCGATCGTGCGCGGTGTCATCGAACTGGCGCACAGCATCGACCTGTGGGTTGTTGCCGAAGGTGTCGAGACCGAAGCGCAATACGCGGCGCTCGTCGCGCTCGGCTGCGACTACGCGCAGGGCTTCCTCCTCGGCTACCCGGAGCCCGCCGAGCGTTTGTTCGCTCGCGCTGCTGCCTGAGTAAGCCGCGGCCGCGCTAGTCGGCGTACTTACCGAGTTGGCGGAACCAACCGAGTGTGTCTTCGACGCCCCACGACTCCGCGAGGCGGCCGTTTTCGACGCGGTACACCGTGGTGCCAGGCTTCTCGTAACGCTGCCGCGCCGGTTCGATTCCGAAGAACGCCACCCCGCTGAGTGTGCCGCGCTCGATGTAGCGGTTGACGACCTTGTCGTCTTCGGCGACGAGGTCTTCGATCGTGATCGCTACGTCCGGGAACGATCGGCGGAGCATCTGGCACACGCGCACGTAGTGATCGCGTCCGCGGTTGGCCCGATCCTCGGCGCCGTAACGAGCGGTGTAGTCGTCGGCGAGCGTCGTCTCGCACACGCTCCAGTCGCCGTGGTTGAAGCCCACCTCGATGTGCCGGCGGACGAGTGCCTTCATGTCGTCGGGTTCCATCAGTGCATCCTCGTCGTCACCCTCGTTACGGGCCGGAAACCACCGCGATGGTCGCAGAACTTGTGTAGGTGCCGGCGATCGCGTTGATCGGCACGACCACCATCACCGGTTTTGGCGACACGAGATAGGTGCCGTCGCCGAAACCCACGGCCGCGGTCACGACTTTCTCGCCGGCCGCGAAGTTTCCGCTCGACGCGTGGCCGACCACGTTCGTGATGTCGGCGCCACCGCTTGCAGTCACCACCGGCGCGCCCATGACGAACGTCGACGCCGGGATCGTCGATCCCGCGTTCACGAGGTCCGGTATCGAGAGCGTCACGTTCCAGCCCGCGCCACTGAGTGTGGTGTCGTTCACGCTGAACGGTGCCACCGTGAGACTGGTGAGTTGCGGTGCCCCGTTGAGCGTGACGCCGGTGAAGTCACTGATCGCCGGCGCGGTCCCGCCTCCGAACTCGAGTGTCCCCGCGCCGGCCGCCGTAGGCGCGGCCAGGAGAGCGACGACGAGGGTGGCGATGCCGAGCGCGATGCGAGGCGTTGCTGATGTCATGCGGGCGTCCTCGCTCCGGCGCCCGGACGCACCGAAGCCCATGAGTGCTTTCTGATCGACGCGCGTACGTCCGGTCTGAGGCGATTCTCCTCGCGGAGACCCCGTAGCCTCCCGTGCCGAAGTCGCGACGCGTCCGCTACGGGAGGTTTGATCATGAGCGAGTGGGGCCCACTGCAGCCACTCATCGGTGAGTGGGAGGGTGAAGGCGGGCTCGACACAGCCTTCTCGCACACCCAGGACGCGGTGCTCGGCACGCCGTACCTCGAGAAGCTCTCGATGAAGCCGTTCGGTCCGGTCGCCAACGGCCGCCAGTCGTTGTACGGCCTCGACTACAAGAGCGCGATGTGGCGCGGGAGCGAAGACAACCCGTTCCACACCGAAGTCGGCTACTGGTTGTGGGACGAAGCGACCGGCGAGGTGCTCCGCGGATTCGTCGTGCCGCGCGGTATCACCGTGCTCGCCGGCGGTACTGCCGCGGCCGACGCGTCGTCGTTCACACTGCGTGCCAGCCTCGGCGGCACCAACTACACGATCGGCGAGAACCAATACCTCGCCAAGAACGCGAGCACGATCAGCTACGAAGCCACGATCACGACGGACACCGACAGTTGGTCGTACCACGAAACGTCGATGTTGCAAATGGCCGAGATGCCTGAGCCGTTCGCGCACACCGATCACAACACACTTCGTCGCGTCGGTTGAGTCTTTCGCTCACGCGCCGGCCGCGAGTTCGCGAATGAGCTGCTCGAGGGTTTCGGGTACGAAGCTCAAGTCGTCGGAGCGGCTTGCGTTCCGGCCCCACAAACTCGGAACGACCTGAGCGACCGGCACGACGCCGAGCTTGCGGCTGAGCGACGCAGTCACGTCGTCGTCGTCAGACTCGGCGCCCGTCGGGACGACGCGCACTTCCAACGTCCCGGGGATAGCGCCGGTGACACGACCGCGAGTGATCGCGTTGACGTAGTGGACGAGTGCACGCGTCGACATCGACTGCGCGTTCGTCGCGACGAGAAGCTCGTCGACGAAGTGAACCATCCGATCGATGCGTCGGGCATGCACCGCGAAACCGATCGGCGCGTCGATCACGATGTAGTCGACGCATCCTCGCAGGCCCCGGATGATTCGCGCGTACTCCGATGGGTCGACCTCTGCGCCCGCGGCACCCAACGACGCAATCCAGCAGCCGTCCTCGAATCGCGGTTTGACGTCCCGACTCGTCGCGTCCGCGGCAAGCACGCAGACTCGCTGATCCTCGCCACGAGCAAGCGCTCTCGCGATTCCCGACGCCAGCCCACGCTTCGCGGTCTCGTCATGAGCGGCGGTCACTGCAACAACCCGCCCGCTACGCGTCGACGCCGGCCCCGCCGAGCCCGCGCCGAGGCCCTCGGTTGTTTCGGAGAGTGTCACGTGAACGAGTATCGGCCCACCGGGCGCCCCAGCGCACCGGCGAACCGACCGCTGTGTGATCATTCACACCCGTGGAGCAGTCTCTCTTCGAGGAAGTCGGCGACGCGCTGCGTGGGATGGTCCCAACCGAGCTCGGGTCGGCCCAGCTCCACGTGCGTCGCTACGGGATCAAGCTGTGGTTCGGCGCCGAAACGTCACCGCGCGAGCACTACGAAGCCCAGCTGATCGGGGCTGATGCCGTCGACGACGCGACGGTGCTCGCAGTGGAGATCGGCTTCCATGCCGAGTACCCGCGTCTCGTCGACAACGAGAAGGTGATCGCCCATCTCGCGGGCAACGAAAAACGCTGGCGCAAGATTGTGGGTCACGAAGCTGTAACGGGACCGTTCCTCGGGCGCCCGGACGTATGGCGACGCATCTCCGAGACGTGGCCCGATCCCGACCTCGGCGACCCGGAGCTCGCGGTGGAACTTGCGGCGCGCCTCACCGACTATGTCGCCGCGCTCGAGCCGGTGCGCCGGCAACGCTGACAGACTGCATCCCGTGACACTTCCCGACCTCCGGCATCGCTTCCCCGGCCTGAGTGACGGTTGGGTGCGCCTCGACGGTCCGGCCGGAACACTGCCGGTCGATACGGCGATCGAGGCGATGTACGCGTACCTCCGCAGTTCGGCACCGGCCAACGAGGGAGGCCGGTTCGACGCGAGCATTCGCACCACAGCCATGGTCGACGACGTACGCGCCGCGGTCGGCGCGTTCTTTGGCGCGTGTGGGTCGCAGGTGATCTTCGGCGCGAGTGCAACCGCGCTGATGTTCGCTTACACGCGTGCACTCGCCCGCACCTGGAACGGCCATGAGCGCATCATCTGCACGCAACTCGACCACGACTCCAACGTGACGCCATGGGTGACGGCGGCCGCCGATGCCGGCGCGAAAGTAACGAGCGTGCCGGTCGATCCTGCCGATGGCTCGCTCGACCTCGCCGATCTCGAGCGCGCACTGTCCGGCCCCAAGGTCGCCTGGGTCGCGCTGTGCGGTGCGTCGAACCTCACTGGCTTCGCGCCCGACCTTCCGGTCGCGGCGGAGATGGTGCACCGCGCCGGCGCGCGGCTCCACGTCGACGCCGTTGCGCGCGCGCCACACCTACCCGTCGACGTCAACGGGTGGGCCATCGACTCGCTCGTGACGTCGCCCTACAAGTGGTACGGCCCGCACGCCGGGGTCCTGGTGTTGCAGCCCGAGTTACTGAATGGCGTCGAGCCCTTCCGCGTGCGCCCCGCCGACTACAACGGCCCTTCCCGCTGGGAAACGGGAACCAAAGCGTTCGAAGTGATCGCCGGCATCGGGGGCGCGACCGCATTCATGGCCGAACATTCATGGGCGTCGGTGACATCGAGCGAGACGGCGCTGCTCGAACGACTCGAAACCGGGCTGCGCGCCATAACGGGTGTCACCGTGCATGGTCCGGTGAGCGCGAACGGACGCGCGCCCACCACGATCTTCAATGTCGATCAACGCGCGCCGGAATGGGTCGCGGGCGCCCTCGCCGAACGTCGTATCGCGGTGTGGAGTGGCGACAATTACGCGTGCGAACTGATCGACGCGCTCGGCTTGCGGGCGCGAGGTGGCGCGGTGCGCGCCGGTATCGTGCGGCACACCACCAACGACGACATCGACGCGTTGCTCACCGCGCTCGCAGCAATAGTTGCCAACCTCTGAGCCGCGCCAGAACTGGTTTTGATCTCAGAAAGACCCCGAACGCGGTGCGTTTTTGAGATCAAAACGGGTTGGCGGGCTGCGCCGGCGCCCGCGGCGGTTGCGCCGCGGGCGTCGAGCGCTGCGACGCGTCATTCAGGCGCGGCGCTGGCCTGGAGGTCTTTCACGTCTTGGGTCGTCAGCGCCTTGCCGCCGATGCCCCACTCACCACTGTTGACTTCCTCGACGATCACCCACGTGACCGGCCGCATCGCTTCGCCTTCGATGTCGACCATGGTCTCCGTGACCTTGGTGATCATCTCCTGCTTCTGGTCCTCGGTGAAAACGCCTTCGATCAGCTTCACTTGCACGAGCGGCATGATTTGTCCTTTCGGGTCGTTGCTCCGGCCGTTCCGGGCGACTCGATCGTGCGCCCCGGCGCTTGCAACCGTCAGGTCGTGAGCCTGCGATTCGCTGGTGCAGCGCGCTGCATGGCTTGCGATGCAGACTGCACCGGTGGAATTCCGTGTCCTCGGGTCGGTAGGCATTGCCGACGGAGACCGCCTGTTGCCCGTGGGCGGCGGTCAGCCGAGACGGTTACTCGGCATGTTGCTGGCGAACCGCAACACCGTGGTCGCGGCAGATCGCCTCATCGACGTCTTGTGGACGGACCCACCGGACGGCGCCGCCGCGACACTGCAGAGCTACGCGTCGAAGCTCCGACGCTTCGTGGAACTGGCCGGCGACACCGTGCGACTCGCGAGCCGAGCGCCCGGATACGTACTCGAAGTCCCCGACACGTTGGTCGACGCGGGACGTTTCGAGCATGGGCTCGCCGATGCGCGAGCAGTCGTCGAACTGGACCCACATCGGGCCCTCACAACCCTCGAGTCGGCGCTCGCCGAGTGGCGCGGCGACGCATTCGCGGAGTTCTCGGAGGACGAGTGGGCTCGGCCCGAAGCGATCCGTCTCCAGGAATTGCGGGTCAGCGCGGAAGAGACGCGTGCCGACGCGGAGCTGCGGCTCGGGCACGACGACGATGTCGTCGGTCGTCTGGAGGCGTTGATCCTCGTCCACCCGTTGCGCGAACGCTTGTGGATGCAGCTGATGCTCGGGCTGTACCGGTCGGGCCGGCAACCCGAGGCACTCAGGCGTGCGCAAGCGTTTCGCTCGCAGATGCGCGACGAGCTCGGCCTCGAACCGTCGGCTGCGATGCGAGACCTCGAAGCCGCGATCCTCGAAGAACGCGAGGATCTCGCGTGGTCGCCGCCCGCGACACCACGGCGAACCGACGACGTCGTTGCCCGCCGTCGCGGCGCCTTGGTGGCCATGCCGGGCGAAACGACACCGCTCATCGGACGCGAACGCGATCTCGAGGTCGCCGCCCGACTCTTCGAGAGCGGCCGGATCCTTACCTTGTTCGGTCCCGGTGGAGTCGGCAAGACCCGACTCGCCTACAGCCTCGCAACGAACATCGCCGAACAGTTCGACGGAGGCGCGCGCCTCATCGAACTCGCGGCGCTGCACGATCCCGCGGCCGTGATCTCCGCGCTTGCCGACGTCTTCGACGTGCAACAACGACCGAATCGTTCGCTCCAGGATTCGATCCTCGAACTGATCGGCGAGCAACACGTCCTTCTCGTGGTCGACAATTGCGAGCACGTTCTCGACGTCACGAGCGAGTTGATCGAAACGCTCGTGAAGTGGTGCCCGAACCTGCGGGTGCTCGCGACGAGCCGCGAGCCACTCGGGATACCGGCCGAAGTGGTCTGGTCCGTGCCGCCGTTGCCCGTCCCCGCGGTCGGCGCCGAGCCCGTCGATGCGTTGCACACCAGCCCCGCCGTGCAGCTGTTCGTCGATCGCGCACGTGCCGCGCACCCCATGTTCGTCCTCGACGAAACCACGCGTGACGGCGTCATCGAGATTTGCATCCGCCTCGACGGACTCCCGCTCGCGATCGAGCTCGCCGCGGCGCGGATGCGCTCCATGAGCCCGGCCCAACTCGCGCACCGGCTCCCCGAACGATTTCGCGTCCTTGCCGGTTCGCGCCGCGCGACCGACCCTCGCCACCGCACACTCCGAGATCTGGTGCGCTGGTCGTACGACCTCCTCACACCGGCCGAACAACGGCTGTTCGAACGCGTTTCGCTGTTCGTGGGTTGGTTCGACCTCGAGCGAGCGGAACGCATGTGCTGCGGCCAAGGCATCGACCGCGCCGACATTGCCAACCTTCTCGGTGGGCTCGTCGACAAGTCGATGCTCGTGGCTCACGACGACACCGGCATCACCCGGTATCGCCTCCTCGAAACTCTGCGCGCCTTCGGACGCGAAGCGCTTGACGCACGCCCCGAACACGCCCGGGTTCGCGCTGACCACATCGCGGCACACGTCGAGTTCGGGGAGTCCGCCGCCGCCGGGATGTTCGGTGCCGACGAAGCGCGCCGCGCCTGCGAGCTGGACGACGCTTTCGACGACATGCGTGAAGCGCACGCCGCGGCGCTTTCGGGCGACGACGTCGACAGCGCGCTGCGGCTGGTCGTCTCCCTCGGCGAATACGCGTGGAGGCGCATCCGGTACGAGCTCCTGACGTGGGCTGAGACGACGCTCGCGCATCCCGCGGCGGCCGAACATCCGCTCTGCCCGGTCGCACTCGGGATCGTTGCGTACGGCCGCTTCGTCCGAGGCGACCTCGACGCGGCCGTCGACGCCGGCGAACGAGCGGTCGAACTCGCGGACGCGCTCGGCGCCTCGACCCTCGCCCTGGCCGAGCGCGCGGTGGGGAACGCACTCTTCTACCTCGGACGCGTGCCCGAAGCGATTACATGGATGGACCGCATGGTGACCTGCGCCGAGGACCTCGGCGAACCCGGAATGCTGGCGCACGCGTATTACATGCGATCGGTTGCCGAGACGTCGGTCGGCAACAGCGAAGGCGGCGCGACGCTGGCGTCGCAGTCGGCCGTCGCCGCCGAAGCGAGTCGGAGCCCTACCGCTCGCGCGCAGGCCGCGTACGCACTCGGTCTGTCGGTCGAGGACACCGATCCCGTTCTCGCACTCGAGCTTCTCGACCGAAGTGTGCAAGAGGCCGACGCGGTCGACAACCGCTGGATACGCGCGTTCGCGCTCACGGAAAGCCTCTGGATTCGCGCGCAGCACGGTCGAAGCGACGAAGCGCTGACGGGGTACCGACATGTGGTCGACACGTGGTTTCGCGGCGGCGACTGGGTCAACCAATGGATGTCGCTCCGCAATGTGTTCGCCATCCTCGAGTCGCTCCAACAAGACGAAGCCGCGGCGACGCTGTACGGCGCGCTCGACGCCGCCGGCGTGATGCGCGCCCTCCCGCTCGAACCCGCGAACGCCGACGAATTCGCGCGCGCCGTCGAACGGCTCTCGGCGCGCCTCGGCGCCGAAACGCTGGCCGCGAGCGCGGCGCGCGGGCGTTCGATGCGAGACGAAGCGGTCGTCCGCTACGCCCTCGACCAGATCGACGCCCGCCCCAACTCGTTTTGATCTCAGAAAGGCACCGAAAGCGGCGGGTTTTTGAGATCAAAAGGAGTTGGGGTGCTACGACGAGGTGACGATCTGTTCGATGCGTTCGAGGGTCGACGCCATGGCCTCGCGTGTCTTCTTGCGCGCGGGCCTGACGATCGCCTTGATGCGCTCCTGCGAGATGTCCCAGCTCTCGCGCACGAGGGTGCCGTTGTCTTTCGGCTCGAGTTCGTAACGCCAGATGCGTCCGCCACCGAACTTCGCCCCGATTGCGCCGGCCGGCCGCGACTGCCACGCGATCCGGCGGTTCGGCTCGAACTCGACCACTTCGCTCACCATCGAATACGGAACACCGAGTTTCATCGCCATGCCGAACTTGCTGCCGAGCTGAAGCGTCTCGGGGACGTCCTTCGCCTCGCGCACGGTGCCGGACCCGTCGATGTCGTGGTGACGACGAGGGTCCGCGATGAGAGCGAAGATCGCCTCCGGTGGAGCAGCGATGAACCGTTCGACTTGCTCGACGTCCGACATGAGCAGGCACGTTATCGACGCGAGTAGGTTCCGGCCAGCAACTCGATGGTTCGGGGGTGACCATGAGTTCCGGCGGCGGGCACAAGGTTCGACTCATCGCACTCGTGGCGGCGGTCATCATCGCTGCTTCGGGTTCTCCCCGCGCTTCCGCCGCGCCGGCCGCGGCGTCGAAGCCGGTGCCGGCGACCGTTCGGGAGTGGCGGCTTCCGATCAGTGCGAACACGCGAGCCGCGATCGCCGCGGCGGCGCCGTCCGTCCCGACGTGGTCGCGCACGATCACGGTCGGTGCGACGCGATACCGCTATCGCATGGTGGGCACGAATCCGTTCGCGCGGCGCAAGAAGCCGGTCACGAAGGTGAGGACGCAGATCATCCCGATCGCGCTCACGTTCACGGGCACCGGACACGTCTACGACCCGACGGCCGCTGACCCCGATTGTCTCGGTGGTGCAAACGCGGTCGAGCGCACCCTCGCGTCGCCGGTGTTCAAAAACCATTCGTACTCGCTCGCCGGGACCAACCTCGGTTCCGTTCAATTCGTCGACGCGTTCCAACGCGCGACCTTCTGGAAGTTCACGAAGCCGTCCGGGATCAATCCCGACTACCACGTGAAGCTTTCGCCATCGGTGCTGCCGACGATGAACCTGTCGGTCACCGGGACCGAGATCAATACGCCGTGCGGACGAATGGGCCTGATAGACGTCGGCGCGTTCCAGGGCCAACTGCTCTCCCACCTCGCGGACTTCGCGGCCGCCGGCGTCAATTCGAAACGCTTCCCGCTGCTGTTGCTGTCCAACGTCGTGATGTACGAAGGCACACCGAGCCACTGCTGCATCCTCGGATTCCACGGCGCGATCGCGAATCCGTTCGACGGTGGCCTGCAGACCCTCGCCGTTGCCGACTACGACTCGACGCAATACTTCGGTGGGACGCGCGACATTGGCGTCGTGACCCACGAAGTCGGCGAATGGATGGACGATCCCACCGGCGCGAATCCCACACCGGCGTGGGGTCATACGGGTCAGGTGTCCGGTTGCCAGGCCAACCTGGAGGTCGGTGACCCGCTCAGCGGTACCGCGATGGAGGTGACGATGCCCGACGGCACCGTGTATCACCCGCAGGAGATGGCGTTCTTCTCGTGGTTCTACGGGCAGACGCCGTCGCTCGGCGTCAACGGTTGGTACTCGATGAACGGCACGTTCACCGCGCCCGCTGCGCCGTGTACGTGAGTGCCGGGGTCTTCGCACCGGTAACCGTCGAAGCCGGTTGCCCTTTCTGATCCGGCATGCGAACATATGTTCGTGGTCGGCGAGGCAACGATCCTGCACGCCGACCTCGACGCGTTCTATGCATCGGTCGAGCAGCGAGACAATCCGCGCCTGCGCGGCCGCCCGGTGATCGTCGGCGGAGGGGTCGTCCTCACCGCCAGCTACGAAGCCCGGGCCTTCGGTGTGCGCACCGCGATGGGTGGCGCAGAAGCCCGGCGGCTGTGCCCCGGCGCGATCGTCGTCGAGCCTCGGATGTCGGCCTACACGGAGGCGAGCCGGGCCGTCTTCGCGGTGTTCGACGACACGACGCCGATGGTCGAAGGGCTCTCGATCGACGAAGCATTCCTCGACGTGGGTGGGCTGCGGCGCGTGTCGGGCACGCCTACCGAGATCGCACTGCGGTTGCGACGCGAGGTTCTCGCACGGGTCGGCCTGCCAATCACCGTCGGGGTCGCGCGCACCAAGTTCCTCGCGAAAGTTGCAAGCGGTGTCGCCAAACCCGACGGTCTACTCGTCGTGCCGCCCGACGGCGAGCTCGACTTCCTCCATCCACTCCCCGTCGAACGGCTATGGGGCGTCGGCCCGGTAACGGCCGAGAAGCTCCACCTCAAAGGCATCACGTCCGTCGGCGAGGTCGCGCGCCTCGCCGAAGCGGTGCTCGTCTCGCTACTCGGTGCCGCGTCGGGGCGACATCTCCACGCGCTCGCACACAACCGCGATCCTCGGCCGGTGCAAGTTGGGCGGCGGCGACGATCGATCGGGTCGCAGCGCGCGCTCGGTCGAACGAACCCGTCTCCGGACGCGGTCGACGCGTCGCTCGTCGCATTGGTCGATCGCGTCACGCGCCGGATGCGGACCGCCGGGCGCGTCGGTCGCACGGTCGTGTTGCGGCTTCGCTTCGGCGACTTCTCTCGCGCGACTCGTTCCCACACGTTGTATCGAGCAACCGCGCAGACCGACACAATTCTCGCGACGGCGCGAGGTTTGCTCTCGATCGCCACGCCGATGTTCGAGCGTCAGGGCATCACGCTCATCGGAATCGCGGTCGGCAATCTCGACGATCACGGCACCGTTCAACTCATGTTGCCGTTGGAAGGTCACAACGCCGGCGCGCTCGACACGGCACTCGACGATGT
>JAODBJ010000227.1 GCA_025463905.1 Actinomycetes bacterium | reverse complement strand
ACCGTCGCCGCCCTCGAAATCCATGCCGAGGTCGCGTTCGGTGAGTGACGCCGCCGGCCCCATGTGCTCGTTCGCTTCGGGATACGCGTCGTTGTGGTGCACGCAGAAGAGGAACGGATCGGCAGTCGCCCACCGGAACCCGAGGGGCACCGTCTGGAGCACGGGATCAGCCATCCACCAAGGCTACGACCGCCTCCCAAGAGTGGTGGGAAGGGTTGACGTAGTGGAGGGAAGTGGCATAGGGTGGAGCGCAGTGGTGGATAGGGGCGCGTCAAGCACCCTTCTCCTTTGTTCGGCTTCTCGTTGTTGGAAGGTGCAGGTGCTGCGAGAGAGATGTTCCTCGGCGAGCACCAGCACTCACTGGACGCGAAGGGCAGGGTCATCCTCCCGGCGCGGTTTCGGGATCAGCTCGAGGGTGGCGCAGTGATGTCGAAGGCACTCGACGGTTGTCTTGCCGTGTACCCGATGGAGGAGTTCCGTCAGGTCGCCGACAAGGCGCGTGAAGCGGCACAACGTGGTCCCGCCGAACGCCAAGCGGCCCGGGCCCTGTTCTCCGGCGCGGTCGAGTTCATCCCCGACAAGCAGGGCCGGGTCGCGGTCCCACCGAACCTGCGTGAGTTCGCCGGGCTGACCCGAGAAGTGATCGTCGCCGGCATGTACCACCGCATCGAGATCTGGGACGCGGAACGCTTCCGTGAACGTGACCGCGAGGGCGACGCCTCGATCCTCGCGGCCACCGACATTCCCGACTTCGGGATGTAGGGCAACGAGTTCGAACGCACGAAGGCACAACGAATCCTTGAAATAGCGGGCCTGTCACGGGCCCGTCTCCAGCCTCCCGGCCGGCGCGGTTGTTGGCCCCTACTCCGCCCGCTTTCAGCCGAGCTGACCCGGGGAGACATCCCGGGCAGCGCCTGTCCGACCGGGGGGCTGGAGTCGGGCTCGGCGACGACATTGTTTGCGGTCCACGTGCAGACGGCGAGGGGAAGCACATGGAGGCCGAGTTCTCGCACCTTCCGGTCATGCTCCGGGAGGTGATCGAGTTACTCGCGCCCATCCCTGCCGGGCTGGTCATCGACGCCACGGTCGGTGGGGCAGGGCATGCCACCGCCGTTCTCGATGCCCGGCCCGACGTGTCACTCCTCGGCATCGATCGTGACGCTGCTGCCGTCGCCGTGGCGCGTACCCGGCTCGCTCGCTTCGGCGATCGGGCGCAGATCGCGCAAGGCGGGTTTGAAGACATGGCGCGCCTCGCGCGCCAGTACGGCACAGAAAACACGGACGTCACGGGGGTACTCATGGATCTCGGGGTCAGCAGTCATCAGCTCGACCGGCCCGAGCGTGGTTTCTCATACCGCTTCGACGCGCCGCTCGACATGCGTATGGACGCGAAGCAGACGCTGACCGCGGCGATCGTCGTGAACGAGTACGACGAAGGAGCGTTGCGTGACGTGATCGCGCGCTTCGGCGAAGAACGTTTCGCGCGCCGCGTCGCGCGAGAGATCGTTGCGGCGCGCCCACTGGTCACCACCACGGATTTGGTCGACGCGATCAAGCGCGGAATACCTGCACCCGCTCGGCGGCGTGGTCCTCACCCGGCGCGCCGGACGTTCCAGGCGATCCGGATGGAGGTCAACCGCGAACTGCCGAACCTCGGCGAAGGTCTCGACGAGTCGGTGCACCTTGTGGGACCAGGTGGGCGGGTGCTGGTGCTCGCGTACCACTCACTCGAGGACCGGCTCGTGAAGCGGACCTTCGAAGGTTGGACCGGCCGCTCCGACGACGAACCCGCGAACTTCCCGGTCGAGCCGACGCGCAACGCGCTGGTGCGGCTCGTCACGCGCCGGCCATTGCGACCGTCGGCCGAGGAGATCGAAACGAATCCGCGGGCCGAAAGCGCACGTCTGCGCGCGGTTGAAAGGCTCGCACCGTGAGCACGTCGCCCGACGATCTCACCGCGCTCCTGCTTCCCGACGAACACCTCGAACACTTCGAGCGGCCCGAGCAGTTCGAGCAGGAGGAAGCGGACCGGCATCTTCGCGTCGTCCCGCCGCGGCGACGTTCCCGGCCGCGTCTCGCGTTGTGGGTCGGCTCGATGCTGTCCGTCGGGTCACTCTTCCTTCTCGTGGCGTTCAATGTCTTCATGGTGCAAGGGCAGTTTCGCCTCGACCATCTCGCGCAACAACGCGCGGCCGAACAGCGCCAGTACGAGCAGGACCGTGCACTCACCGCCGCGCTGTCGGCGCCGCCGACCATCGTGCAAAAGGCGCTGGCGCTCGGGCTCGTCTACCCGTCGCA
Source organism: Actinomycetes bacterium (assembly GCA_025463905.1). Taxonomy (GTDB): domain Bacteria; phylum Actinomycetota; class Acidimicrobiia; order IMCC26256; family PALSA-610; genus JAODBJ01. Next base: position 6,856 of record JAODBJ010000227.1, on the reverse strand, counting down.
GGGGATCAAGTACCTGAACGCGCCGGCCGCCGCGCCGAAGCAAACGGCCGACCAGACGTCTGTGACGACGCGCAAGAACTACTCCGACACGAAGCCTGCCCTTGCCGCCTCCCCCTAACCGCCACGCTCGTCCCGCCGGCCGCCGGCCGGCACACAGGGCGCGTCCGCCCCGGGCCAAGCCCGGGGCGCTCGCGCGACTCGCGCGGAGGCGCCTCACCGCGTGCGCGGTGGTGACGTTGCTCGTGTTCTCCGTCCTCGCGGGCCGGCTCGTGCAGTTGCAGGCGCTGTCGGGTGCGCACTACGAGCAACTCGCGCTCAAGCAGCGCCTCGGTCGCGTCACCCTCCCGGCCGATCGCGGGAGCATCTTCGATCGCCACGGTCGCGACCTCGCGCTATCGGTGCAACGGCCGACGGTGTGGGCGAACCCGCAGGTCGTGGGAGACGCGCATTACTACGCGTCGAAACTCGCACCGGTGGTAGGAGTCGACGAACCGACCCTCTATTCGCGTCTGTCCAACCACAAACTGCAGTTCGTGTACGTCGCTCGCCGCGTCGACGACAACGTCGCGCAACGAGTGCGTGCATTGAACCTTCCCGGGGTCGCGTTCATCTCCGAACCAGCGCGCGTCTACCCGGCCGGCACCCTGGCCGGGCCCGTCATCGGGATGGTCGGTAGTGAACAGTCCGGCCTCACCGGTCTCGAGTACGAGTACAACAAGTTGCTCCGGGGCAAGCCGGGCGAGATTGTTTCCGAACGCGACGTGCGCGGACGCGAGATCCCGCGCACGGTTCGGAGCCAGACGCCCGCGCGTCGCGGCACCGACATCGTGCTCACCATCGACGAGGCGCTGCAGTACGAAACCGAACGCTCGCTCGTCGACGAAGTCGCCGCCTCGAACGCCAAGGGCGGCATCGCCGTCCTTATGGACGTGAAGACCGGCGACATCCTCTCCATGGCGACCGCGCTCGGCGCATCGAACGGCAAGCCTCCGCGTCCCGCGACCGCGACCGACCGCAACAGCCCGCTCATCGACGTGTTCGAGCCAGGTTCCACCAACAAAGTCGTCACGATCTCGACCGCGATCCAAGACGGGTTGATCTCGCCGACGTACCCGACGTTCGCAGTTCCCAGCTCGTACTCGGTGAGCGGTGTGCCATTCGTCGACGACCACCAACACGTCATGAAGCAATGGACCCCCACCGACATTCTGCGCGAGTCGTCGAACGTCGGCACGATCATGATCGCGAAGAAACTCACGAAGGAGCGTCTCGACACCGCGCTGCGCGCTTTCGGATTGGGCGCGAACACGGCAGTGCAGTTCCCCGGCCAAGCCGCCGGCAACCTGCTCCCGCTGTCGCAGTATTACGGCATCGGGATGGCGTCCGTGCCGATCGGTTACGGCGTCTCGGTTTCGGCGCAGCAGATGCTCGACGTCTATACGACCCTCGCGAACGGCGGCGTGACGCGCGCGCCGCGCCTCATCGACGCGACGATCGATGCCGCCGGGAACCAGCACCGGCGCCACGAACCTCCGGGCACGCGGGTGGTGTCACCCGCGACCGCGCAAGCGATGACATCGATGCTCACCCAAGTGGTGTCCGGCGGTACCGGCGCGTGCGCCGCGATTCCCGGCTACACCGTCGCCGGCAAGACGGGTACGTCGCGCAAGCCCGACAACCACGGCGGCTACATGAGCAAGTACATGGCGTCGTTCATTGGCTACGCGCCGGCCGAATCGCCACGCGTCGCTGCGATCGTCGTCCTCGACGAACCAGTGCCGATCTACGGCGGGCGCGCCGCCGCGCCGGTGTTCTCGGAAGTCGCGGGCTTCGCGTTGCGGCTGTTGCGGGTGCCCCCGCCCGACCCCAATAGCACGCAATGGGCACAGGCGCAGATCACGTCGGCCGCCGCCGGTGAGACCTGCACGGTGCCACACGGCGCCGATCTCGCCCGGTTCATCGCGCAGAAGGCGCAGCAAGCGCAAACTGCCGCGTCACGCGCGGCCAACACCACCGCGTCGACCCAAAAACCGCAAGCGCCGACCACTACGCTGCCGTCGGCAACGTCAGCGAATCCCTAGGGGCGCGCGTGCGACTGCACGACCTCCTCGACGGTGTCGACGTGCTCGGCGTACGTGACGGAGCCGGCGACCATACTGACTCCGCCGTCAACGACGTCAACGTCGATTCCGTCGTGTCCGATAGCCGTACAAGTCGTTCCGGCGCGCTGTTCGCCTGCATTCCGGGCCGCGTGACCGATGGCCACCTCTACGCGCCCGCCGCCGTCGAACAAGGGGCCGTGGCGCTCCTCGTCGAACGCTTCGTCGACGGTGTCGAGGTGCCGCAAGTACGCGTGGAATCGGTGCGGGCCGCCGTCGGCCGCGTCGCGGCGCGAGCGTTCGGTGACCCGTCGCAGTCGCTGCGCGTGCTCGGAGTCACAGGCACGAACGGCAAGACAACCACCACGTACCTGCTCGACGCGATCGCCCGTGCTGCCGGTGAGACGACAGGGCTGATCGGCACCATCGAGACGCGCGTCGCAGATGCGTCCGCCACTCCCGTGCACACCACGCCGGAAGCGCCGGAGTTGCAAGCGTTACTCGCGCAGATGCGCGACGCCGGCGTTACCACGGTGTCGATGGAAGTGTCGTCACACGCGTTGGCGCAACATCGAGTCGATGGCACGCACTACGCGGCGACGTGCTTCACGAACCTGTCGCACGACCACCTCGACTACCACGGTTCTCTCGACGCGTACTTCGAAGCGAAGGCGCGTCTCTTCACCACCGCGTTCACCGATCGTGCCGCGATCAATGTCGACGACGAACACGGCGCGTTGCTCGCAGAATGGGCGCGCAATGCCGGGTTGAACGTGCTCACCTACAGCGCGCGTCACGGCGATGTACGGGCATTCGACGTCGTCTTGGCGCGCGACCACACGCGTCTCGTGATCGCGTGGCCGGGTGGCGAGCAGACCGACCTGACCACGTCGCTGGTGGGTCCATTCAACGTCGAGAACACGATCGCCGCGGCCGCCACTGCGCACCTCGCCGGGTTCTCGTTCGACACGATCGTGGCGGGACTGAACGACACGGTCAACGTCCCGGGGCGCATGGAAGCCGTCGACGCAGGTCAGCCCTTCACGGTGCTCGTCGACTACGCGCACACGCCCGACGCGCTCGAGCGAGTGCTGCACGCGTCGCGGTCGCTCATCGGCCCCGGTGGCCGCGTCCTGGTCGTGTACGGCTGCGGTGGCGATCGCGATCGCGCCAAGCGACCGCTCATGGGCGCCGTCGCTGCCCGCGGCGCTGACCGCGCGTTCCTCACATCCGATAATCCGAGGTCGGAGGCGCCCGAGGCGATCGCGGCCGACGTGCTCGCGGGTGTGCCGCCGGCCAACCAGCCCCGGGTGGAACTCGATCGACGGATTGCGATCCAAGACGCGCTCGCGGCTGCGCAGCCGGGCGATGTGGTGGTGATCGCCGGGAAGGGGCACGAACCGGGTCAGCACATCGGCGGCTCCACGCGACCGTTCGACGACCGTCTGGTGGCGCGTCAAGAGTTGGAGGCGCTCGCGTGCAGTTGACTGCGCACGAGATCGCAGCCCACAGCGGTGGAGAAGTCGTGCACGGCGACGGAAATGCCGTTGCGACCAGCTTCGCGTTCGACACTCGCGCGCTCGAGGCGGGCGCATGCTTCGTCGCGCTGCTGGGTCACCGAGACGGTCACGACTTCGTAGAGGACGCGTTCGCGCGTGGTGCCTCGGTCGCACTGGTGGCGCGTACGCCCGCGAATTGGCGCGATCGCTCCGAGGCCACGTTGGTGAGAGTCGACGACCCGCTGGCCGCGCTGGGCCGCATCGCGCAGGTGGTGCGGTCCGAGCGCGCCGATCTCGAGGTGATCGGTGTCACCGGGTCATCGGGCAAGACGTCGACCAAGGACATGCTTCGGGCGGCGCTGGCCACGACCGGCGCGGTGCACGCGAATCGCGACTCGTTCAACAATGAGTTCGGGCTACCCCTCACGCTGCTCGAGATCGACGAGACGACGCGCTACGTGATCACCGAGATGGGCGCGCGCTTCGCGGGCAACATCCGCGAGTTGTGCGCCGTTGCGCAGCCCACGATCGGCGTGATCACCAACATCGGACTCGCCCATGCCGAGCATCTCGGTGGCCCGGCGGGAGTCGCGCGCGTCAAAGCGGAACTCTTCGAGGCGCTGCCCGTCGACGGACTCGCGGTGCTGAACGCCGACGACCCGTGGGCCGAGCAGGTCGCCGCCCGCGCGAATTGCGAGGTCCGTACCGTCGGCACGACGATCGACGCCGATGTGCGCATCACCGACATTGTCTTGCGCGACGACCTGCGCGCGACATGCATGGTTGGCGGCGTCGAGATCCAAGTGCCGCTGCGAGGCGAGCACCAGGTACACAACGCGGCGCTCGCGGTCACCGTTGCGCGCCATCTCGGAGTGCAACCCGACGACATCGCGACCGGCCTCGCAGCCGCGCAGGGATCGCGCTGGCGGATGGAGCTCGAACGCACCGCAACCGATGTCGTGGTGCTGAACGACGCCTACAACGCGAACCCAGCGTCGATGGAAGCCGCGCTACGCGCGCTCGCACACCTGCCAACCGAGGGTCGGAGGATCGCCGTGCTGGGCGAGATGCTCGAGCTCGGCGACCACGCGGCGGCGGCCCACGCCGCCGTCGGGAAGCTGCTCGCCGACCTCCGAATCGACCTTCTGGTCGGGGTGGGGGAGGGCGGTGCCGCGATTGCCGACGCCGCCCCGAGCGTCACGTCGGTCATCGTTGCGGACGCAGCGGGCGCCCGGTCGGAACTGGAGGGCTGCGCGCAACCCGGCGACGCGGTCCTCGTGAAGGCAAGTCGCGCGGTCGGGCTCGAGGCCGTCGCCGAAGGACTGCGAGCCGTTGGGCCGCAGGCAAGGAGTGCAAACCAGTGATCGCAATGCTCATGGCCGCGGGCGCGTCGTTCGTCATCGCGATCGGTGGCACCCCGCTGCTCATTCGCTGGTTGCGGGCGCGCGGCATCGGTGCGCACATCCGTGACGACGGCCCCGTCGAGCACCCGCACGTGAGCAAGGCAGGCACGCCGACGATGGGTGGCGTCGCCATCGTGGCGGCAACCGTCGTGGGCTACCTCTTCGCACACCTGCGGCGCGAAAGCGTGAAGTTCGCGAGTTCGGGTTGGACGCTTCTTGTGCTCATCATCGGGCTCGGCCTCGTCGGGTTCATCGACGACTACCTCGGCGTTCGGAAGCATCGCAACCTCGGTCTGCGCAAGCGGGGGAAGACGGGCGGGATCCTGATCGTCGCCGGTGGCTTCGGCGCGCTCGCACTCGAGTGGGTGCAGGTATCCACCCGGCTGTCGTTCACGCGCCCGATGGCCCTCGACCTCGGCACCATCGGCTGGCTGATATGGGCCGTGATCGTGGTGTACGCGACGTCGAACGCGGTGAACATCACCGACGGCCTCGACGGTCTCGTATCAGGATCGGCCGCGCTCGTGTTCGTCGCGTTCCTGATCGTCGCGTTCACGGAGTTCCGCCATCCCGAGATCTACCACGTGATCCCCGCGCAGGCCCTCGACCTCGCCATCATCGCCGCCGCCATGCTCGGCGCGTGCACCGGCTTCCTGTGGTGGAACGCCGCGCCCGCAAGCATCTTCATGGGCGACACCGGCGCGCTCGCGATCGGCGGTGCAATCGCCGGCCTCGCGTTGCTGACGCGCACGAACTTGCTCCTGCCGTTGCTCGGCGGGTTGTACGCCGTGGAAACCCTGTCTGTCGTCGCGCAGATCGTGTCCTACCGCGGCTTCGGGCGTCGGGTGTTGCGCATGGCGCCGATCCACCACCACTTCGAACTGGGCGGGTGGTCTGAGTTCACGGTGATCGTGCGCTTCTGGCTGTTCGCCGGTGCGTGCGTGGCGTTCGGCGTCGGCCTCTTCTACGCCGACTTCCTGCGCATTCCGGGAGTAATCGAGTGAACGGCGTACCCGGCAGCGTCCTCGTCATCGGACTCGCCGTAACGGGCGCTTCGGTGGCCGCGCGTTTGCGCGCGGAAGGTGCCGACGTGACGGTCATCGAAGACCGGCCCGGCGGCGACAGTTATCTCGCTCGAGCCGCCGCGGCGCGAGCCCAGGGTGTGACCGTTGTGGAGGCACCCGCCACCGAGTGCGTCTCGAAGCTCGTCCAACGGGCGTCGCTCGTCATTCCGAGCCCACTCGTGAACGAGCGTCATCCGGCCGTGGTGGCGGCGCGTGCCGCGGGCATTCCGGTGCGCAGCGAAGTCGACATCGCGGCCGAACGTGCCCGCGTGCCGATCGTCGCGGTTACAGGCACGAACGGGAAGACCACGGTCACGTCGTTGGTCGAGGCCATGTGCAACGCCGGCGGCCGGCGTGCCACCGCGGCGGGCAACATCGGCACCCGCACGTTGCTGGACGCCGTCGACGACGACGTCGACATCTTGGTGGTGGAGGTGTCGTCGTTCCAGCTCGCGTTCTGCGAGACGTTCCGACCGCGCGTCGCCGTCTTGCTCGCGGTCGCGCCCGATCATCTCGACTGGCACGGCGGTTTCGAGCACTACGCCGCGTCGAAGGCGCGCGTTTTCGCACGGCAGCGGGGCGACGACCTCCTGGTGTACGACGCGGATGACCCGGTTGCATCGCAGCTTGCCTCTGCCGCGCCCGCGCATCGCGTCGCCGTGACGCTCGATCCGGCCGCTGAGGGCGCGTACGTGGCGCGCGGCGGCCGCCTTCTCGCGCCCGACCGCGCCGAATTGGCGCGGGTTGCCGAGATGCGCCGCGCGCTGCCGCACGACATCACAAACGCGCTG
>JAODBJ010000218.1 GCA_025463905.1 Actinomycetes bacterium | reverse complement strand
TGGGAGACGCTGTACCACGGCCAGGACTTCGCCGAGGTCGTCGAGGATCTCGGCTACGTCCGCGACGACGGCAAGACACTGATCCCGCAGCCGCACCTCGACCTCGACCCCAAGAAGATGTGGACGCTGGACGATGTCCGCGGCTACACACTCAACAGCCCGAACGTGCTCCTCAACGAGATGTCGCCCGAGGAGCGCGCGAAGCACATGGCGCACTACAAGGCCGGCGGCCCGGCCGGTCGCCCCGCACCTGAGAGCGCGGCGACCTGACCGGGCCCATCCGGGGGGAGCGACTCGCCCGAACGGCGGGCCGCTCCCCGTAACCGGCGATTGATCCAAGGAGGGCCAACGCGCAGCGTGTGGGTGGGGCGGCATTCTCGCCGCTCGAGTCGCGTCAGGGGATGGTCGTGGCGTTGGGCGGCCGGCCGTGCCACGGCTGCTCCTGCAAGACGTCCAGGAAAGACTTGGCGAGCGGTGACCAGTCCTGGCGCGTGAAGGCGACGAGCTCACGCACGTGCGGCGGCTTCAGCCGGCGGATCTCGGCGTTGAGTCCCCGTGGCACGACGTTGTGGGGCACGATCGTCACGCCGAGGCCGGCGGCCTCGGCGTCAGCAAGCTGGCCGCCTAGCTTCAGGCGGTGCAGGCACATGCTGGTTACTGGTGGCACGCTTGATCACAGACCTTCTGACCCGACGACTCCAGAAACGAAGCGGTGATCGAGGCGAGCGCTCAGCGATGGTTCTCACCCGACTTGGGCGATCCGTTGTCCGTCGACGGAGAGCGCGACGGTGATGTTTCCGCGCGTCGCGTTCGAATAGGGACAGCGCTGGTCTGCTCGCAGCATTAGTTCGCGTGCCTCGTCAGCGGCGATGTTCGGTGCGTGTAGGTCGAGCGAGACCTGAAGTCCGAAGCCGCCAGAGTCGAGCGGACCGATACCGACCCGTGACGTGATTTGGGATCCGCTCGGGTCGAGGTTGCGGCCCCGCGCGACTCCGAGGAGCGCTGACTGGAAGCAGGCTGCGTAGCCCACCGCGAACAGCTGCTCCGGGTTCGTTCCCGGACCGTCGTCGCCGCTCATCGACGCGGGCACCGAGAAATCGACCACCAACCGGCCGTCACTTGTTCGGCCGTGACCTTCGCGACCGCCCTCGACAACCGCCTCCGCCGTATAAAGAACTTCCTTCAGTTGGGCTGGCATCGCTACAGGCTCCTTTGCTCGGCTAACGGTGGTGGTTGACGACTTCGATGTTGTTGCCGTCGGGGTCGAGCACGTACGCGGCGTAGTAGCCGGGGTGATAGAGAGGGCGTTCGCCCGGCTCGCCGTTGCTCCGGTATCCCGCCGCGGTTGCATCCGCGTGGAAGCGGCGCACGTCGTCGTCTTCCCCCGAAAAGGCGACGTGGATGTTCTGCGTCGACGCGCCGGCGAAGACAAGGAGCGAGCCGTCTGATTCGCCGACAGCAAACGCGGCGCTATCGGGTGCTTGGCGCCGAATCGTGAGGCCGGCTGCAGCGCCAATCGTCGAGTAGAACGCGGTTGACGCCTCGACGTCGTTGACGCGGATCGCAACGTGATCGATCGTCCCGTTGGGTCGCGCGCCGTCGCGATGGACGGCTTCGAAGCTGTTGCCGGCGGCGTCTTTGAGGAACCCCGCGTAGTAATCGTCGGCGTAGACCCGGCGCGGGCCAGCGGGTCCGTCATCGACAAACCCCGCATCGACGCCGGCCTGCCAGAAGCGATCGACGTGAGCTGTGCTCGGCGCGATGAACGCGACGTGAACTCGCCGTGCGATCGCATGCTCCTCGTCGGTCTGCGTGAGCGCGAAGTTCCCCCAGACCGAGAAGCTCGATGTTCTCGTGGTCTGTTCGATCTCGAGCTCGTCGAGCAGCGCCGCGAGCGCGGCATTCGCCACAGCGAGATCGGGCATTCGAAGAGTGATGTGGTCGAACAATGGAACCTCCTTCGCGACCGACGCGGTCGATCGCGTTTCGGTTGGACAAGTCCGTGTTGAGGGTCGGCTAACGCGCGGCCTCTGCAGTCGCATTGGCTTTCGTGCGCTCAACCTCCGGCGTCCGGTTCGGCGGCTCTCCACCTCGAGCGATCGGAGATCGGGGCGGAGGCTTCGTCAGGAGCACGAACGTGAGAAGCGCTATCGCGGCTAGCCCAGCGCCGACCCCCATGGCTGTCTGTGCGAACGTCGATGCCGCAGCACTCAACAGGACGCGAGCAGGTCGACGGGCAGAAACTCGTTCGTGACCAACGTGAACGTTCCACGGGCCACCGAGAGTACGGCAAGCGAGCCGCGACGTCTGGATCGCACGCCGCTCACGGTCGCGTCGTCTGGCGATCGAGAAAGTCGATCGCGTATCGGTTGAACGTGTCAGCGAACTGGAAGTGCGATCCGTGGTTGGAGTCAGGGAACAGGATCAACTCCGCGTTCGGCAAGTTCTGCTGGAGGATGTAGGAGTTGACGGTGGCGACCACGATGTCGTTGCTGCCGTTGA
>JAODBJ010000204.1 GCA_025463905.1 Actinomycetes bacterium | reverse complement strand
GGGGAGATAGTCGTTGCCCGGTGTCGCAGGGGCGCTCGCCGGCGGCGGCGCGTCGGTGTGCCACCCGAACGTCACTGGCACCTTCATCGGCGCGCCCAAGGACGCGACCACTTCGGCGGCGCCATAGTTCCCCGCGTTCGGTTCGAGCACCGACGCGTGACCCAAGGTGAGCGCAAAGGGCGGCTCGATCGTCGCGGTGCCGAGCGAGTCGGCGAGTGTCGCGCCCTGTGCGCGCGTCAGTTCGAGGTCGAAGGTTTCGACGCCTTCGTTATGGCGGTCGCCGCGAACGCGCACGTGCACATGCGCGGACGTCTGGCCGCGACTGATCCCGACGAGACCCGACGTCGCGTAAAAGTCGCGACCGCGTCCGTACGCGCTGCCGCGGCGAGTGCGGTACGCGACGAACACCGGTCCGGTAGCGGCGCGGTCGAGCGTGATGACGAAGTCGACCGCGGTTGTCGCTTCGGACTGTGTCGGCTCCACCACGTGGGTGTCGCCGACGGACACCGTTGGTTGCACCGGGTCGGCGTACGCCGGGTTCGCGAACGCGCCGAGCGAAGTAACGACGGCTGCAACGACCGCAACGCTAAGCAATTTGGAAAGCAACAGGGTCCTCCGCCCGGTTCCGAGATGCGGGCAGACGCTAACCAGACCGTTGCCCACGACAGTGAACGTTGGCCGAACGATCCACAGCAATCGGATTGATTTGCCCCAAAGCTCTGGACGCGCAAACCAACCGACTGAGAAGTTCAACGCTCCTCGCGGCGGTGTTCCGCTACAAGCGCGCGGAGCGCGTCGCGATCGACGTCCGACGACGCGGCCATTGCGAGGCGTCACGCGGAGAGCGCACGAACCGTCGCGGTGCGCGTTGCTCCTCCGAGCGCGGCGCGTTTACGAGGCAGCTTCCGCCGCGCGCTTGGCGGCTATCCAAGCCTTCACAACCGGAGCGAAGTTCGCAGGGTTGTACGCGTCTTCTTCGGACGCGAATTGCCCGTCGCCGCCGTACTTGAGCACCGTGATGTTGTAGGCCTCGTATACGTTGCCGTCGCCCGGGTCCTTGAAACGGTTCTCGATCTGGCAGACCCACCAGCCCCGCTCTTCGTCGCAGACACACCAGTCGTGCGGGAACATGGTCATCTCGGAGTTCGGCCATTCGGCCATCGTCTTCGAGATCCAATCGTGGATCGCCTCACGGCCGTTGAACGTGCCGTAGTGATGCTCTACGTACGTGGCGTCCGGAGTGAACAGTTCAGCCCATGGTCGCCAGTCGCCCGTACGCCCGGCCTCTTGTGCGACCGCGACGTAGTTGTCGTGCGCGCGTTGCAGTTCTTCTCTCGTCCATTGTCCCATCGCAGCAGCTTGGCCCATCACGGCCATTGGATGCGAGTGCGGGCAACCGCCGTCTACGCGACCAATTCGAGCGGTGCGTCGATGTTGACGGCCTTGTCGATGTCGAGCTCGAGGAGCAGATGGTCCTCGAACTTGTAGACACCGAGGATGAGGTCTTTCGCGACACCGGCGAGCGTCTCGGGTGGCGCTTCGTAGATCGTGTCTTCGACCTCGACGACGTCGCCGATCGCGTCGACGAGAAGGCTGACGACACCGCCGGGCGTGTGCACCACGACGTTCATTGCTCGCTGGTCGGCGTCGCGTTCCGGGAACTCGAGCCGCTTCCGAAGATCGATGGCGGTCACGATTTGGCCGCGCAGGTTGATGAGCCCGCCGATGACGTCGTGCGCGAGGGGCACGCGGGTCATCACTTGGTAGGAGATCACCTCTTGCACGCGCATGACGGGGACACCGAAGAGGTGCCCGGCGAGATGCAGGGTGCAGAACTGTCGCGTGTCAGACACTGGTAACGACCTCTTCGAGAGTCTCGTAGAACGGAGCAACGGATCGAACAATCTCTTCGATGTCGAGCAGGTCGGTGACCGCGCCTTGCACGACGAGCGATCCCACGATGCCGGGCTGATCGCTCTTCTGCTGGATCGTGATCACCTGTTCGACGATGTCGACGATGCGGTCGGCAACGAAGCCGATCATGCGCCCGGCGTTGGAGTAAACGACAACCTGAACGGTGTCGGTGTATTCGTCGGTCGGCGCATAACCGAGTGACGCGCCGATGTCGACGAGCGGCAGGATCGTGTCACGGTATTGCACGACGTCGCGACCGGCGGTCCGCTCGAGGTCTTCGCGTTTGAACTCTTCGAGCCGATCGACCGCCGCCAGCGAAACCGCCGCGCGACCTTCGTGTCCGACCTTCAGGATCAGCAACGTTTCCGTCGGCTCTCTCGTGTCCGCGAGATGCGACGTGCCATCACCGACGCCTTGTTGTTCCTGCACTTCGGATACGACGTGCGCGCGCTGCGCCAGCCCGAGAACGTCGAGGATCAGCGCGACGTGCCCGTCGCCCATGATCGTGCAGCCCGAAAAGCCGCTCAGGCTCTTCAACTGCGGAGACAACGGTTTCACGACGATCTCTTCGGTGTCGTGGACCTGGTCGACCACCATCCCGAACTGACGGTCGTCCGCCTTCAGCACCACGATCGTCACATTCGACGCGTCGTCACCGTCGGCTACTTCGAGCTCACGGTCCAGATAGATGATCGGCAGGATCTGGCCTCGCAACCGGTACACGGGGGCGCCGTGCACGGACTCGATCCCAACCCGCGCAGAGTCGCGGTCGAGACCGACCAACTCCAACAGGCTCACCTGCGGGATGGCGTACCGGTCGCCGCCGCTACTCACGATCAGTGCCGGCACGATCGCCAGCGTGAGGGGGATCTTCACCTTGATGGTTGTGCCCGCGCCCGGGCGGGTCTGCATGTCGAGCGTCCCACCGATTTTCTCGATGTTCGTCCGCACCACATCCATTCCCACGCCGCGGCCCGAAACGTTCGAGACCTTCTCGGCCGTGGACAGGCCCGGCAAGAACACCAAGTTCGCCGCTTCGCGATCCGACATCTTCGCGGCCTGCTCCGAGGTGATGAACCCTCGCGCGGTCGCTTTGGCTTTGACGCGCTCGAGGTCGATTCCGGCTCCGTCGTCGAGGATCTCGATGATGACCTGGCCGCCCTCGTGGTACGCGCGCAAGAACAACACGCCCTCTTCGGGCTTCCCTGCCGCGCGGCGCGTCTCGGGCGTCTCGATCCCATGATCGATCGAGTTCCGCACGATGTGGGTGAGCGGGTCCTTGATCGCCTCGATGATCGTCTTGTCGAGCTCGGTCTCCTTGCCTTCCATTTCAATCCGGACTTGCTTGCCGAACTGGGCCGCCAGATCGCGAACCACCCGCGGGAACCTCGACCAGATACTGCCGATCGGCTGCATCCGCGTCTTCATCACGCCGGCCTGTAACTCCGTCGTGATCATGTTCAACCGCTGCGTCGTGTTTGCGAACGCCGGTTCGACGTCCTGCGTCGACGCGTACTGCAAGATCTGGTTCCTGGCCAGCACCAGTTCGCCGACCAACGTCATCACTTGATCGAGCAACGCCACGTCGACGCGCAACGTGCTGTCGGCAACGGACGACTTCGCTTCGCGCTGTTCTGCCAGCGCGTCCGCTACGAGTCGGGTATCGGCCACGCCGGCATCGACGAGGATCTCGCCGAGCGGCCGATCATCACCATGTTCCTGATTGATCAACCCGACCGCTACGTCAACCTCGCGGACCTCACCGGTCGCCACCAAAATCTCACCTAAGAGACGATCGTGCTCCGCGACCTCGGGGATCTCGACGGTTTCAGCTGCTTCAACCGGTTCGACAGCTGCGGCGTCGGCTTCCGGCTCGCCTTTGGCGCGCGTCTCGAGTCGCTCCAGCGTGTCGACCAATGCGGAGTAGTCGACATCGCCCTCTGCGTGTGTCTTTTCGATCTCCACCAAGATCGCGCGCACTGCGTCGGTCATCGCCAGCAACGCTGTCGCGATCTCCGCGTCCACCGTCGCGACCTCGTCACGCAGAAGCGACAACAAGCTCTCGCCAACGTGCGTGATGCGCTCGAGCTTCGACAGTCCCAGGAACCCGCACGTCCCTTTGATCGTGTGGATCGTGCGGAAGATGCTCTTCAGCACCTCCAAATCGTTCGGTGCCTGCTCCAGCACCACCAAGTCCTGATCCAGCTGGTCCAGGTTCTCGAAACTCTCGACCAAGAACTCGGCGAGCAGCTCGTCCATACCGTCTTCCATCACAAGGTCTCCAAGCAGTACGAACAGCGCGTCGGTGTCATCCGAGCAGGAACGACAGGTAGCCGGTGGCGTACTTGTCGACGGTCACTTTGTAATGGCGCGTCGCGCGGGGCTTACGACGCAATTCCTGCGTACCTTCGGGCAGCTTTCCGGGCTGGCGGTGGAGTTCCCGGAACCGCAGGTGCGGTGTGAAATCTGAGTTGAACAACTGCGCGATCACGTTCACGACTTCGCGCACGTTCTCGATGGCTTCGTCGTCGAGCTTGTAACCCTCGATCGCTTCCAGCGCGGCTTCCGGCGAGACCCCGACGAGAGCACCGCCGAGCGACAACGCGGCGCGGTGATCGACGAGGCACAGCGCACCGACGTCGTCGCCGTCGCCGACGAACTCGGCGAGCACCGCCGGCGCGTCGTCGTCCGCGATCTCATATTTGTCGGCGCTCACTTTCACGCCGCTGCCCACCATGGCGTTCAGCATCTCTTCTACGGCCTCAGCGCGAGGGCACGGATAGTGGCTCGGCACGATCGACCCTCTCAGACGAACTGACCGAGGGCACGACGGAACGTCTCGGCGTTGAAGGGCTTGGAAATCAGGAACAGCGCGCCGGCTTCGATGGCGCGGTCCTTGTAACTCGGTTGGCTCTCCGAGGTCACGAATCCGAGCTTCACCGAAACGCCGTCGGCGTTCAGCGCTTCGAGCATCTCGATGCCGCTCATCTCGGGCATGTTCCAGTCCGACAAGACGAGGTCGGGCTGCTGCTCCTTGATGACCGCGGCACCTTCGACGCCGTTCGTGGCCTCGATGAATTCCGACTCACCGAGCCCGATCTCGTTGCACTGGCGACGCACGATCATGCGCATCGCCTTGCTGTCGTCGACGATCAAAATCTTCATGTCATTCCTGCCTGTGTCTCGGCGGTCTTGGGGTCAAGACGGGTTCTTCGAGAGCACGCGAACCTGAAACACGTGGCCGCTGCACTCGTACGCAAGCGAGCGTGTCAGGTGCGTGCCGGGCACGATGACGCGGAAATCGGCGCCTCGCACCACGGTGGGAAGTGAGAGGGTGGCTTCTCCTTCGAGCAGCGCCTTCACGTTCCCGCCGGTCATGTTGGCGAGCTCTCCGACCACGTCGACGATCTCGTCGTCCTCGACCGCGTCGGGTTCGTTGCCGAACATCGCCGCGGCAACCAGCCGGCCGAACTTTTCGGGGCACTCGACCACTACCGAGCCCTCCCACGAGCCGCTGATGTGCACGGTGCCGATGAAGCGGTCGCCCGGTTCGGGCTCGCCTTCGGTGTGCGTCCGGACGAGTTCGAAGCCGAGCATTCCCGAGAACACGCTCTCCACCATCTCGGCGAAGTCGAGGTCCGTCATCTCCATATTTCTCTCCTCACGAGTTCTGAAGCAGCCGATAGCAATTGGTGCGAGCGGTTTGTATCCGCTCGAACGTCCGGTCGTACTGCAATGTCGATTCGGCAGCGCCGAGGAATAAATAACCGTCAGGCGCGATAACGCGGCGGACATTCGCGAGGATCGCTCGTTTGGTGTCGCCATCGAAGTAGATGAGAACGTTGCGGAGGAACACAACGTCCATGCGTGGTATCGACGGCCACGGTGCGATCAGATTCATCTGCTTGAACTCGACTGCCCGACGCAGCTCCTGCTTCACCTTCCACGCCAGACCGGCGCGTTCGAAGTACTTCAACAACAGTGGCGCGGGCAGGCCACGGTTCACTTCGATCTGCGCGTAACGACCTTCTTTGGCCTTCTCCACGACGTCACGCGACAGGTCGGTGCCGAGGATCGACACGGCCCAGCCCGCGAGCTGTGGGAACGACTCGCGCAGCGTCATCGCGATCGTGTAGGCCTCCTGGCCCGTCGACGAGGCGGCGGACCAGATCCGCAACGCGCGTTGCGTCTTGCGGCTCTCCATCAACGTCGGGATCACGTCGGTTCGCAACATCTCGAACGGGTGGGCGTCGCGGAAGAACGACGTCTCGTTGGTCGTCATCGCCTCGACCACCTGCGTCGCGAGCGCGGGTTCGCCCCGTCGTAATCGATCGACCAACGCGCCGATGTCGGCCAACCCGTTGCGCTGCGCGACGGGTTGGAGCCGGGTTTGTACCAGGTACTCCTTACCGGGCTCGAGCACGATCGCGGAGCGCTCGCGGACGAGCGCGCGGACGTAGTCGAAGTCGGAGGTGGCGAGCGTCGTCGGTGTCATCGGCGGACACCTGCTGCGGTCGGTGCCGATGCGCGCTGGCGCGCCACTCGCGTGAGGATCGCGTCCGCGATGCGGTCGAGGGGAAACTCCGCGGTGACGAGTCCCGCGTGCACCACCGCGCCGGGCATGCCCCAGACCACGCTCGTCGCTTCGTCCTGGGCGAGCACTTCGGCGCCCGCATCTACGAGATGCTGCGCGCCTTTGCAGCCGTCGGAGCCCATCCCGGTGAGCACGACGGCGAGCGCGTTCGCGCCGTACGCCTTCGCGACCGATCGGAACAGCGGGTCGGCGGCGGGCCGGCACGAGTTCTCGGGCGGATCGTCGTTGAGTCGGACGGTGACGCCAATCGCGCGCTTCTCGATCACCATGTGGCGGCCACCCGGTGCGATGTAGACCGTGCCCGGACGGAGCGCGTCGCCCGATGCGGCTTCCACCACGTGCACCGGCGATTCACGATCGAGTCGCTCCGCGAGAAGGCCGGTGAAGACGGGAGGCATGTGTTGTACGAGCAAGACCGGCACGGGCAGGTTCGCCGGTAACCGAGGCACGACGTGTTGGAGGGCCTTCGGGCCGCCCGTGGACACGGCGATCACCACTACTTCGACGCGCGCGGTTGCGGCGGCACGACGCTTTACAACGGGAGCTGCGGGACGCGGCAGCAGGGTCGCATTCGGGCGGCTCGGTCGCCGTGCTCGGCCGAGCACCTTCACCTTCGGCAGCATCTCGGCCTTGATCGACGCGAAGGCCTGGTCGCGGCCACCGAACGACTCCGGCTTGGTGAGATAGTCGGCGGCACCGAGCGCAAGCGCGTCAAGCGTCGCCGAACCTGCGCGGGTCGTGAGCGTCGAGAACATGATCACCGGCAAGGCCGGAAATTCGGCGCGCAGGTGCGGCAAGGTCGTGAGTCCGTCCATGACGGGCATCTCGATGTCGAGGATCACGAGGTCCGGATGAGTGCGTCGCACCTTCTCGAGGCCGAGCTGGCCGTTTGCCGCGGTGCCGACAACTTCGATTTCAGGGTCGGCCGACAACAGGTCGGTGAGGACGCGACGGATCACCACTGAGTCGTCGATCACGACCACCTTGACGGGCGGTAAGGAAGCAGAGGTCATGCAGCCCTCAGTGGCGCGAGCGCGCGAGTTCGATCTTCTCGAGCAGAGCGTCCTGGGTGAACGGTTTCATCAGGTACTCGTCGGCACCCGACTCGAGCGCTTCCATGACCTTCTCGATCGACGATTCGCTCGTCACCATCACCAGCGACGCGTCGTCGATCAGGCCGGAGCTGCGGGCGCGTCGAACGAACTCGATGCCGCTCATCTCGGGCATGTTCCAGTCGACCAACACGACGTCGGGCGAGCCGTGGTCGCGGATCGCGCGGAACGCGTCGACGCCGTTCGTGGCCTCGAAGACCTCGTCGTAGCCACACGACCGCAGCATCCGACCAAGGACCGCCCGCATCGCCTTCGAATCGTCTACGACCATCGCCCGCATTCGTTGCCCTTCCGTTCGTTGCTCCGCCTCGGTCCTCGAGAACCAGGTCGGTAACGGAACTTCGACACGAGCAGCTTCAGGTCAGACCCATGCGGCTCATTTCGACGGCAGCCCGTTGCGCCGATACACAGGTCGCATCGGAGGGAAGCGGGCCGACCTGAGATCGGCGACGCCGCGGAAATCAGCGCCCGCGGGTGAATTTCCGGCGTACCGATGACTTTCGGGCGATTGGAGCGTCCAAGATGGCGAAACCCTTGAACCATTCGTGAAGGAGCCTCCCGTGCCCAAGCGTGACGCAGCCCCCCTCGGTGCCCCCTGCTGGGTCGACCTGTTCACCTCGGACCCCGCCAAGATCAAGACGTTCTACGGGCAGCTCTTCGGCTGGACGGCCGAGGAGGCGGGCGAGGAATACGGCGGCTACATCAACTTCCACAAGGACGGCGTTGCCGTCGCCGGCTGCATGCGCAACGACGGCCAGTCAGGTACGCCTGATGTGTGGTCCGTGTATCTCGCCACCGACGACGCCAAGGCGACGGTCGACGCCGCCGAGGCCAACGGCGGTCAAGTGGTCGTCCCGGCGATGGACGTCATGGAACTCGGCACCATGGCGGTCGTGCTCGACCCGGGGCAGGCCGCGATCGGGATCTGGCAGCCCGGGTTGCACAAGGGATTCGGGATCCTCGGTGAAACCGGCGCGCCGAGTTGGTTCGAGTTACACACCCGCGACTACGACGCCGCGGTCGTGTTCTATCGCACGGTGTTCAAGTGGGACACCCATGCCGTGAGCGACGCGCCCGAGTTCCGCTACACCACGCTCGGTGAGGGTGACGGCCAGCTCGCCGGCATCATGGACGCCAGCGCCTTCCTCCCCGACGGCGTGCCCGCGCACTGGTCGATCTACTTCGGAGTCGACGACACCGACGCCGCGCTGGCGCGGATCGTCGAGCTCGGCGGTTCGATCGTCCAGCCGGCCGAGGACACGCCGTACGGACGTTTGGCCACGGCGGCCGATCCCACAGGAGCACTCTTCAAACTCGTCGCCGGCTCCTGACCTGCAAGTTCGCGTCTCGTCGCCATTGCGGCGCCGGGGTGCGGGCAGTACCGTCGCTGTACCACGAGATTGGGCCCCGGACCCCGGCTTCATCGCGAGTCGAAGGGAAGCCGCCCAATGCAAGTCTCCCGCCTGCCCCGGGACGATCCATCCGCCAATACGTCGGTAGTTGACACCGTCACCTACCAGCGGCGGGCCGACGTCGTCACTTCCACGCTCGATGGTGCGATCGTCACGTACCAGCCGCACGGCGACATCGACCGCGCCACGGCGCGCGCATTCCAAGCGAACGTGTGCGCGGCGATCGACGAGACGGCAGTAACCGTCGTCGTCGATTTCGCCGACGTCGAGTTCATGGACCGAGCGGCGTTCCGAGCACTCGAAAAATGCGGCAGCTACGCGCTCTACCGCGGGCGAGCGCTCGTCGTGTCCTCGCTCCCCACGCCGTACGCACGGATGCTGCCACTCTTCCGCTGGACGAGCTGGTCCTGAGCGCGGCCGACGCTACGCCGAGCGACGCGGCGCGGGTGGTCGCTTTCTTGCGATCACGGCCTCGATGTCGCTGCTCCCGGCGACGAGTGCCAACGCCACCTCGGTGAGGCCACGGTTGGTGCTCCGGGCGAAGATGCGTAGCCGCGAGAACGCCTCGCCCATGTCGACACGGGCGCGCTCCGCGATCATGCCCTTGGCCTGCTCGATCGCAACCCGACTGTCGAGCGCATGCTGGAGTTGCTCTTCGCGAATGGCCGCCTGACGGGTTGCTGCGTCTTGGACGATCGCGATGCTCGCGACATCGGCCAGCGCCTGCGCCAGCGCGACGTCGGGTGCCGACAGCCCGACCGGATGCGCCATGAACAAGTTGAGCGAGCCGAGCACGAGGTCTTTGTGCCGCAACGGGAGCGCGCACAACGAAGGAAAGCCGGCATCGATGCTCTCGGGCGCGAACCGCGGCCACCGCGACTCCGCCCGGAGGTCGACCGCGATGATGGGCCGGCCGGCGGTGTAACAGTCCCGGCAGGGACCTTCGTCGTTCTGGAGTTGGAACAGCTCGAGCAGTTCCACTTGCTCGCTTGATGCCGCCATCACCCGCAGATATCCGTCGCCGTCAGCAAGCAGGATTCCCGCCTCTGCCGCGCCGAGAATCTCGACAGTGCGATGCGTGAGCATGGTCAAGAGATCGATCACGTCGAAAGGGTCGACGATCGAGTCGACGAGTTGCACGAACGCGCGCGTCACGAGTGCCTCGCGAGCCGGCGTCGTTGTCGTGATGGGTTCGCTGCCGTCGTAGGTCATGTAGACGTCTCGAGAATGCTCGAGCGGCGGCGTACCAGCGCGTCGATAGCGCTGGGATCGTCGGCGCGGCCGAAAAGGAATCCTTGCGCCTGGTCGCACCCGAGGCCAATCAACGTTTGTAGCTGCTCGTCGGTTTCTACTCCCTCGGCAATCACACTCAAATGCAGCGCGTGGGCGAGGTCGATGATCGCGGTGGCGATCGCGACTGATTCGGGCGATTGCCCGAGCTGGCGCACGAACGACTGGTCGATCTTGAGGAAGTCGAGGGGAAATTGGCGCAGGTAGGCAAGCGATGAGTAGCCGGTGCCGAAGTCGTCGAGGCCCACGGGCACGCCGAGCGCCCGGATCGTACGCAGGCACTCCATGGCGGAATTCGACGCTTCCATCAACACGCGTTCGGTCACTTCGATCGCGAGCGACCCGGGTGGCAGGTCGTGTTCTTCCAACGCGTCCGCGACAACCAGAACGAACTTGGAATCCGAGAGCCGGCGCGCGGTCACGTTGATCGCGATGCCCTGGAACGCCGCGCTCGTGGTTGCCTGCGTCCATCTTGCGGCTTGCTCGACGGCCTGCGCCAACACGAACTCGTCGACCTTGGTCAGCAATCCGGTTTCCTCGGCCACGGAGAGGAAACGCTCCGGCCCAACCACCTCGTTCTCGTCTTGGATCCGCACGAGCGCTTCGACCCGGACGACGTGACCCGCGGGGAGTTCGACAATCGGTTGGTATTGCACTCGCAGACGATCTTCGTTGATCGCGCTCCGGATCATCTGTTCAACCTGCAAACGTCCGATGGCGGTCGCGCGCAACTCCTGGTCGAACACTTCGGTTCGGTTGCGGCCGCGGTTCTTCGCTCGGTAGAGAGCGAGGTCGGCTTCTTCAAGCAGCCCGAGCGCGCTGTGCTCGGGGTCGATGGTCGTTGCCACCCCGGCGCTCGCGGTACACACGATCGCTTCGCCGTCGAGGTCGAACGGCGCTTCGATGCTCTCGCACAACCGTTCCGCGATGTGCCGGGCTTCGTCGACGCTCGCTAGATCTTCGGCCAACACGACGAACTCGTCGCCGCCGATGCGAGCGAGCGTGTCAGCGGGGCGGACGATGCCCAACGCGCGCTCGGCCACCTTCATGAGCAGCCGGTCGCCGAGTTCGTGACCCAACGAATCGTTGATGACCTTGAAGCGGTCGAGGTCGAGGTAGACGACGGCGAGCACCGAGTTGTGACGTTGCATGCGGCGAAGGGCCTGCTCGAGTCGGTCCATGAACACGGTGCGGTTGGCGATGCCGGTCAGCGGGTCGGTCGTCGCCTGTCGCTCGAGTCTGGCTTCGACGAGCTTGCGGTCGGCGATGTCTCTGATTGCAGCCCGCAGCAGGATCTCGCCGGCTTGGCGCGGGTCCTGCGTCTGGCGCAAGACGCTCTCGGTCCACAAGTACCCGCCGTCACGGCAGCGGAATCGGTACGTCGCGACACACACGCGCGGCATTTGCGACGCAGCCGAGTGAAGGGCGCGGACAGTGACCAGATCGTCCGGATGCACGAAGTCGTCGAGCACGTGCCCGATGAGCTCGGCCGGCTCCCAGCCGAACATGGCTCGAGAAGCGGGCGACACGAAGCGGAGAATCCGGGCGGGCGTGCAAAACGCGATGACGTCGCCTTCAGTGTCGCCGACGAGTCCCACCAACTCTTCGGACCGAAGCGGCTCGGCGTCTCCCCATTCCATTCGCGGCTCCGCACTCGAGTGCTGCGAGGCGACGAATGCCCAGCCGACGATCCGCCCGAATCAATTGGCGGCGCGCAGGCGTCCCACGAGCTCTGCTGGCTTCGGCGCTACCAGGGTCCGGAGCAACGCTCCCGAACGCGGCTCAATCGGTATGAAAAGCAGCGTCCAACGCGGCAGGGGAACTGTGGCCGCGTTGACGCGGATCTTACATGGATCGAAGGCCGACTTGGCGTGCCTGCTGCGCACCGGCCCGGTGCGTCAGGACGGTCGTCGTTTCGGCGAGTCCGGAACATTCGCGCCGAAATGGTTCGAGATGGCATCGAGTTGCGCGTCGCTCGCTCGCTGACGCGCCTGACCTTCACCGGCGATGTCGGTGTTCGGCGCAATGCGGCCGGCGAACTTCTTCGTGGCGCGGGTCAACTCGTCGACGAATCTCATGTACTCCGCCCCTTCATTGCGGGAGTTTCGCCACCGAAGCGTTTCTGCGGGCGCTTTCGTAGGTCTCCGCGCGCGAACGGTACACCCGTGTACCGTTCGCGAAATGGGCGTGACGCGACCACGTGTACCCTCGAAATACACCTTCTGCTGCTATGTCGAAGCAGTTCCTGTGTGTTCCGTGAGGAGCTGCAATGTCGGTCGATGCACAAATCAATGATGCGACAGGCTTGCGGCCCGTCGAACGCCGCATGCTTCGGCTCGCGGCCGATGGCCTCGACGCAACCGAGATCGGCGCTCGCTTCAAGCGATCGCCTGAGCACGTCGAGCGCGTGCTCGAGTTCGCACGCCTTCCCGGCCGCCACGAAGCGGTCGGCGGCACCGGGCTCAGGCCCGTTGAACGACGGCTGTTGCGGTGGCGAGCAAAGGGCGTGTCACTCGTCGAGATCGCGCGTCATTTCCGGCGTAGCCCCGGCCACATTGAGCGCGTGCTCGCGCTCGTCGACCACAAACGTTCCCGCGGAGTTGCCGCAGGAGGGTGAGTGCCGGCCGGGTGTGCGTGAGAGGCACGGCATGCAACGCATCGAAGCGATCACCAAGTTCTTCACCGACTACGCGAGCGACGCGACCATCGTCGTCGCGGTGACCTCTGCGGAATGGGCCGCGCACGCGGCGGAAGATCCGACGAAGCGCCACCACCCGTTCGGGTTCCTGCCCGAGTACGAAGACGACACCGGCCGGCACCGCCTGTTCTGTCCCGAACTGATGGAACGCCAGACGCTCCAACTCGACGACGAACAACTGCGCGACTACGTCGAGACGCTCGCGTACCACGTCAACGTGCACCTCGTGCACGCCGGTGCCGGATGGACCGACGTCGAACTCGAACGCATGATCGAAGACAGCCTGATGACCATCCAGCCTGTCACTGCGAACATGGTCGCCCTCGTGCAGATGGACGCACTCAACTAGCGATCGCTACGGGCGGTTGCGGCAGGTATTGCCGTTCGGCACAACCAGCGACTCCAACGGTTGTACCTGCTCGAGGAGACTGCGATCGGATTCCACGACCGTGTCGGCACCCGGGAGTGCTTTGAGTCGACGCGTGATGGCGGTCGCGTCCGTTCCGGCTGACAGCTTGACCCGGAATGACGGAGGCAGATCTCTCGGCGAGATGTTCTTCACGAGCCCTGGATTGTCGCGGAAGACTCGCCGGAATTCGGCGTACGCGTCGTTGTGATCCAGGAAGTGGACCCACACGATGCCGGCGGTTGATCGAAGCGCGGCGCGGGCGCCGGCGAGCTGCGCTGGGGTTGCGTTGTTGCGCATGAAGAGCTCGAGGTCGGCGAGCGCGTTCGGGTCGGCGAGATCATCGCTGAGCAACGGCCATCGGCCGAGCGCCGCCGCGCGTGGCATCGCGGTTGCCGCCGAGCCGAGCTGACGTTGCAGGTCGCCGATGCTGTGCCCGGCCTCGAGCGCGACAATCCACTTGGGTCCCGCCCCACACGACTGCACTTGGACGAGACGCGAAAGCCGCGCGTAGCGGACAACCGCGTCGGAAGAGGCGATCCTTGTTTCGATCGCACGGAGTTGTGCAACCGAGTTTGTGATTGGCGCAGTGATAAACGCCTCCCCGGGGCGCGCGTCCCGCACCGCTACCAGTTTCTCGTCTCGTGTCGCGGCGATGCTCACGGTCGATCCATCGCCGCGATGCTCGACCGCAAACACGGCGCCCGCGCCCACGACGACGCAGAGCGACGCAACCGTTGCGACCAACCGTTGGCGATGGCGGCGGAACCGTCGCTCGACTGCGGTACGCGCGTCTGCAGTGGAGGGCTCGAACGATCGAGCCGCGTCCTCGAGTGCCCGGCTCAGTTCATCCGTACGCATCGTCGTCCTCTTCCAGTTCGATACGCAGCGTCTCCAGCGCGGTGTGCGCGGCCGACTTCACCGTTCCGGGTGCGCAGCCCATTGCGGTCGCCGTCTGCTCGACCGACAAGTCGGCCAGGTATCGCAACACGACCGCTTCACGTTGGCGCGCCGGCAGCGTGTCGAGGGCGTTCCGAATTGTCAGCCGGGTCGCAACGGAGCCCGGACC
>JAODBJ010000147.1 GCA_025463905.1 Actinomycetes bacterium | reverse complement strand
TGTTTCGCGAGCACGTCGAGCCGCATCGAATCGCGAGCGACGAGCACGAGGTCGTAGCCGTCGCGCGCGAGCAGACGGGCGAACGATTGGCCGATGCCGGCCGAGGCGCCGGTGACGAGCGCGAGGGGGCGGGTCTTTTGCGTCGTCGTGGACGTAATGGGCGAGCTCATGGCCGCTCCTCAGATGCCGACGGCTGCGCTGCGCCGGGCCGCATCTTGCGCGCCCGACACCACACCCGCACTCGGGACCGATGCGACGAGTTTGCCCTTTACGACGATCCGCTGCGCTGCGCTGTGCTTGGGGTGGCACGCGATCAGCGTGATGGTGGGCTGCGGGGTCGGGTCGGTCACCCACATGTCGGTAGGCGTCACGATCTGGGTTCCGGTGACCGCGTAGGTGAAGACGCCGTCAGCCATGCGGAAGATCACCTGGTCGCCCGGCGCCAACAGGTCGAGATCGAGGAACGGGTGCGTGTGCGTGACGCGATGCCCCGGGAAGACCGCGTTCCCTCGATGGCCGGGTAGCGCGCTCCCCGGCCAGTGCCCCGGGCCGTGGTCGATCACCGTGAGAGTGATGCCTTCGAAGATCGGATGGATGAGCCCGATCTTGGGGATCTCGACGGTGCCGATCTGTACGAGCGGAACGTTCGCATACGGATCGGCGGGCGCCGCGAACGGCATCGGCAGCGGCTCGGTGGTGGTGGTCGTCGCCCAATGCGTCGGGTGAGGCGTCGCCGTCGTGGTGGTCGTGGCGGCGACTCGGGCGAGCCCAGGATCGTCGACGGTGTTCTTCGCGTCGGCGCGACTCATCACGACCGCCGTCGACGCGCACGCGCCGACGAGCACCGTGAGCGTGAGTGCCATCAGCGCCCGCCGACTGCGGGCCAGGCGACGGATCACAAACCCAACTCTCGCAACACCGCGTCGATGTTCGCGTCGACCGCGGGCACCGCTTCCACTTCCGCGATGGCGCGGTTCGGATCCTTCAAGCCATGGCCCGTCACCGTGCACACCACGGTTTCGCCCGCTTCTACGAGACCCTGCGCGCCGGCGCGCATCACGCCTGCGATCGACGCGGCCGATGCCGGCTCCACGAACACGCCTTCGAGCGACGCGAGCAATCGGTACGCCTCGAGGATGTCGGTGTCGGAGATGGCGCCGATCGCGCCGCCCGACTCGTCGCGCGCGTCGATGGCACCCTGCCAAGAAGCCGGGTTCCCGATGCGGATCGCGGTGGCGATCGTCTCGGGATGCAAGACCGGCTCGCCCGACACGAGCGGTGCGGCACCGGCAGCCTGCCAGCCGAGCATGCGGGGTTTCTTGGTGCTGAGGCCATCCATTGCGTATTCCTTGTACCCACGCCAGTACGCAGTGATGTTCCCCGCATTGCCAACGGGGATGCAGTGGACGTCGGGTGCGTCGCCGAGAACGTCACAGATCTCGTAGGCAGCCGTCTTCTGACCCTCTATGCGGTGGGGGTTGATGGAGTTCACCACTGTGACCTCGCCCCGCTCGCCGAGCCGGCGGACGAGCGCGAGCGCGTCGTCGAAGCTGCCCCGTACCTGCACGACGCGCGCGCCATGAATGAGCGCCTGCGCGAGCTTGCCCAACGCGACGTGGCCCTCGGGGAGCACGACCGCGGCCAGCATGCCGGCGCGCGCCGCGTAGGCCGCGGCCGAGGCCGAGGTGTTGCCGGTGGACGCGCACACCACGACCTTTGCGCCCTCCTCCGCGGCCTTCGATATCGCGACTGTCATCCCACGGTCTTTGAACGAGCCAGTGGGGTTCGCGCCTTCGATCTTCAGCAGGACGCGCGCGCCGACCCGTTCCGAGAGGCGCGGCGCGTCGAGCAACGGCGTGCCGCCCTCGAACAGGGTGACAACGGGCGTCCCGGCGGAGACCGGTAGGCGGGCGCGGTAGGCCTCGATCACGCCCGGCCACTTCGGCTGCGGCGTTGCCGTGCTCATTCCTCGCCTCCCACCACCCGTAGAACCGAACCTGCGTGCTTCACGATGTCGAGGTCGCGCACCTCATGCATCGTCGCCCTCAGGTCGGCCTCCCGAGCGAGGTGCGTGACGAAGATCAAGCGAGCCTCATCTCCCTGACCCTTTTGCTGCATCGACTGGATGGACACCTTGTGCTGTCCGAACACGCCGGCGATCGTCGCCAGCACGCCGGGACGGTCGAGCGCGTCGAGCGTCACGTAGAACTGCGACTCGATGTCATCAATCGGCTGGATCGGCTTGCGCGTGAGCGTGCCGAACGTTGCGCCCCGCCCCGCCGGGTGGAGGTTCTTCACTGCATCAATGAGGTCGCCGAGCACCGCCGAGGCCGTGGGCCGCCCGCCGGCGCCACGACCGAGCAACATCAGCTGTCCTACCGCCTCGCCCTCGATGAACACCGCGTTGTAGGAACCACGCACGGTGGCTAACGGGTGCTCCACCGGCAGCATCGCCGGGTGCACGCGCACCGCGACCGCGCCGGAGCGTTCCTCAGCCACCGCGAGGAGCTTCACCACGTAGCCGAGTTCGGCGGCCGCCGCGATGTCGTCGGGTGTGATGTCGGTGATGCCTTCGCGGTACACGTCGCCCGCGACGACGACCGCGCCGAATGCGATCGAACCGATGATCGCTGCTTTCGCCGCGGCGTCGAAACCTTCGATGTCGGCGGTCGGGTCGCGTTCGGCGTACCCGAGTACCTGCGCCTCGGCGAGCGCCTCCGCGAACGACGATCCTTCCTCGGACATGCGGGTGAGGATGAAGTTCGTGGTGCCGTTCACGATGCCCATCACGCGGGTGATGCGTTCACCGGCGAGCGACTCGCGCAACGGCCTGATCAACGGGATCCCGCCCGCGACCGATGCTTCGAACAGCAAGTCCACGCCCGCGGCTTCGGCGGCCTCGAACAGTTCCTTGCCGACGTTTGCGAGCAGTTCTTTGTTGCCGGTCACCACCGGCTTGCCCGCTTTCAGCGCGGCGAGGATCAGCGACCGGGCCGGCTCGATGCCGCCGATGAGTTCCACGACTACGTCGATCGACGGGTCGTTCACCACCGAGTCGGCGTCGTTGGTGAACACCGAGTGCGGGAGTTCGACGTCGCGTTCCTTTGCCAGGTTGTGTACCGCGACGCGACGGATCTCGATCTCGACGCCGGTGCGCGCTTTGATCAGATCGGCGTTGCGCGACAGCAGCTGCACGAGCGGCGCGCCGACGTTGCCGCACCCGAGCAGCCCGACATACACAGGATGGTCGGATGGGGAAGACATCAGTACCAGTCTCGCGAACGCCGGGCGCTGCGCGTGCTTTAGGGGACGGCTCAGGACGTGGCGTCGAGCCGGATCAGGTCGTCGTAAGTCTCGCGCCTGACCACGATCCGCGACTCGCCGTCGTGCACGAACACGATCGCCGGGCGAGTCACTTTGTTGTAGTTCGACGCCATCGAGGCCCCGTACGCCCCGGTGCACGGCGTGGCGAGGACGTCGCCGAC
The DNA here is from genome assembly GCA_025463905.1 of Actinomycetes bacterium. GTDB lineage: Bacteria > Actinomycetota > Acidimicrobiia > IMCC26256 > PALSA-610 > JAODBJ01. The sequence continues at coordinate 38,309 of JAODBJ010000147.1, read as the reverse complement.
CGCGATGTCGGCCGGGAGCGTGGCGTCGCGCACGAGGAGGTCGCCCTGCTCGCAATGCTTGCCCGCAACGGTCGCGACGAGCGGGCGATCGGCCGTGGCGCGAGTGGGAACGAACGCTTCGTACGCCGCGCCATAGGCGACGGGACGGAGGTTGTCGCTCATCCCGCCATCGACCGCGACATAGGTACGGATGCCCGGCACGTGCTTGATGGTGCCCACGCGATAGAGCGTGACCCCTGCCGGTGCCGCGATCGATCGGCCGGGTTCGACCATCAAACGCGGCTTCGACTTCGCATCGACGTCGATCAACGCCTTCGCGAACGCGTCGTGCAACGCGGCCGCGTACTGCTCGATCGGCGGCGGGTCGTCGTTCGACGTGTAGCGCACGCCCAACCCACCGCCGACGTTGCATTCCTCGATCGTGGCGCCGGTCGCGTCTTCGAACTCGCGAACCAGCACGGCCATCTTGTGCAAAGCCCGTTCGAACCCGTCGAGGCGCGACACCTGCGAACCGATGTGGCAATGAAGACCAGTGAGGTGAAGCGCGTCGCTCTCCGCCGCTCGCCGCGCCGCCGCAAGCGCGTCGCCGCTCGCGAGGTTGAAACCGAACTTCGAGTCCTCCGCGCCGGTATCGATGTGCTCATGCGTATCCGCCGAGACTCCCGGCGTGACCCGCACGTGAACGGCAACCACACTCCCGTCGTGGTCCGCGATCCGCTCCAGTCGATCGAGCTCGTCGAACGAGTCGACCACGATTCGGGCGACGCCCGCGTCGATCGCGTATCTGAGCTCGTCTTCCGACTTGTTGTTGCCGTGCATCTCGATGCGCTCGGCCGGGAACCCGGCGCTCAACGCGACGTGTAGCTCGCCGCCCGTCGCGACGTCGAGCGACAACCCTTCCTCGGCGATGAGCTTCGCCATCGCGATACACAAGAACGCCTTGCTTGCATACGCAACACCGCCAGGAAAGTTGTTCTGGTACACGCGGCAACGGGCACGCAGCTCGTCTTCGTCGTATACATAGAGCGGCGTGCCGTAGAGATCGGCCAGACCCGCGAGGTCGACGCCCGCGATCGACAAGCGTCCCGCGGCGTCGACGCGCGCGGAGCGCGGCAGCAATGACAGGTCGATCGGCGCGGTCATTGCGCCGGTGCCGTTTCGTCTTCGTCTTCGTCTTCGTCTTCGTCGTCGTCGAGGCGCGCCATCTCATCCGGCGCGTTCACGCCGAGCAACGCCAACGCGTTCGCAAGGCCGATGCGAGATGCTTCGGAGAGCCAGAGCCGAGCCTGCGTAAGCATGTCGTCGTCCGAGATGACGCGGCAGTCTCGGTAGAAGCCGTGGAATTCACGCGCGAAGTCGCGCACCCATGTCGACATCTTCTGCGGCGCCCGACCTGCGGCCGAATCGGCGACGACCTCAGGGAACGTGGAAAGCGCACGCAAGAGCGCTTCTTCGCGTTCGTGGCGCAGCACCGAAAGGTCGATGGTGTCGACCGCTCGCCGCTCGATGCCCGCCTCCGCGGCACGACGCGCGATGGACGCGACCCGCGCGTGCGCGTACTGCACGTAGTAGACGGGGTTCTCCATCGACTGCGCCGTCACGACGTCGAGATCGAAGGTTTGCTGCGAGTCGATCCCTTGCAGGAGGAACGTCATCCGCGCGACGTCGGGATCGACTTCGTCGAGGATGTCTTCGAGGGTGATGATGTCGCCCGCGCGCTTGGACATCCGGACCTCCTGGCCGCCGCGCAGCAACCGCACGAGCTGGCCGAGGATTACCTCCGGCTCGGGAACGTCGTCAGTGCCGTAGCCCAGTGCGTGCATGCCCGACTGCAGCGACTTGACCTGGCCGTGGTGATCGGCGCCCCAGATGTCGATGAGGTGCGTGAACCCGCGCCGCAACTTGTCGCGGTGATACGCGAGGTCGTTGGCGAGGTAGGTGCTGGTGCCGTTCGACCGGATGAGCACGCGGTCACGGGCATCGCCGAAATCAGTGGTGCGAAGCCAGGTTGCACCGTCGTGCTCGTAGGTGACGTTGAGCTCGCCGAGCTGGCGCAGCACATCTTCGACGTCGCCGCGCGAATGCAACAGGCGTTCGGAGAACCAGGTGTCGAAGTGCACGCCGATGCGCTCGAGGTCTTCGCGCAACTGTCGGACGATGTCGTGGTAGCCCCACTCACGCGCCGCTTCCTCGGTGACGTCGTCGCCCAGCTCGGCACGAAGCCGGCCCGCCATCTCGACGAGGTACTCGCCGCGATAACCGTCGTCGGGGGGCGGTTCGCCGCGGTAGCGCGCGTAAAGCGATGCGCCGAAGATGTCGAGCTGGCTGCCCGCGTCGTTGAGGTAGTACTCGCGATGTACGTCGGCGCCCTGTGACGCGAGCAGGTTCGCAATCGCGTCGCCCATCGCGACCCACCGACCGCCGCCGGCATGCAACGGCCCGGTGGGATTCGCCGACACGAACTCGAGGTTGATGTGCTGGCCGGCGAGCGAGTCGTTGTGTCCGAACCCGCTGCCTGCGAGCACCACGTCTCGCAGCGTGTCGGACAACCAGACCGGCGCGAGAAAAAAGTTCAGGAATCCCGGACCCGCGATTTCGACCCTCTCGATGAACGCCTGTGCATTCGCGTCGATCGCCGCGCGGATGCGCTCTGCGATATCGCGCGGCTTGGCGCCCACCTGCTTCGCGAGTTGGAGCGCTACCGGCGTGGAGAAATCGCCGTGGTCACGCTGCTTCGGCACATCGAGCACGATCGTGGCCGGCTCGGGAAGATCGGCGTCACGAAGCGCCTCGCGCACGGTCTGCTGGAGCGCGTCGCGAATCATCGGGAACGACAATCGTAGTTGAGCGCGCGCTGGGTGCCGGGTCCGTTTCCCGCTGCGCGCGCGGAGAAGTAATGTTCTGGGGGCTGGGGGAAATGCGAACGTCAGCGACGGCTTTGGCAGGACGTCACTGAGCTACACGGCGCTACACGGAGCTATACGGACGACCTGGCAGGACGTCACGAAGGCAATTCACGAAGGCAATACAGCCTGAGAACACGGCAAGGCAGGCTGAGTCAAAGGCGGAACAGAACCAGGAGGGGCGGCTGTGCCGCAGCAGTCGGGCTTGGGGCGCGGGCTCGCAGCACTGCTGCCGGGCGCTTCAGGCGAACGCACGGACGCGTCTGGAACAGCATTGCAAGAACACGGGGCAATCGCAGTGGGGGACCTGAGCGCGCAGCTCGCCGAGGGTTTGGCGAGCACGGATTCCGGTTTGGGGCTCATCTATCGCGCCCTCGACGCGATGGTCGCCCAGTACGGCCTCGAGGACGCGGCCATCGTCATCGAAGAAGCCGGCCTCGGGCGGCAGGTCTTTCGCGCCGGGCGGCGCCCGCTCGATATGGAGGACGAGACGCTGCTCACCGCCGCGCCCGGCCTCTACACGGAGCCGCCGATCGAGAACCAGGGCCTCGACCGGTCACTGGTGATCTCGCTGTGCGTGCTGGCGTTGCGCCTCGATCTGTTGCGCTACGACGCCTGGCACGACCCGCTCACCGGCCTCTACGACCGCCGGAGCTTCGATCGCCTGCTCGACATGGCGATTGCCCGAAGCAACCGGTACAGCTGGCCGTTCACGCTCGTGATCCTCGACCTCGACGGGTTGAAGGCGATCAACGACCAGCACGGTCACCCCGCGGGCGACGCCGCCCTGCGCGACCTCGCCGAACGGTTCCGCCGGGTCCTGCGTTCGGGCGACAGTGCCGCGCGTATCGGCGGCGACGAATTCGCGATGATCCTTCCGAATACCGAACCCGAACTGGTTCCCGCGCTCCTGGAACGCGTCCGGACCGCCCCTGGGCTCGACACCGAGTGCCCGTCCTTCTCGTTCGGAGTCGCACAATGCCCGAAGGAAGCGGACGAGTTCGACTCCCTCGTGAGACTGGCCGACGAGAGGCTCTACCAAGCCAAGGACGGTCGGTCATGAACACGCTCGACGATCTCGAGCTCGAGCTGCGCAAGCTGCCCGGGGTCCATTCGGCAGGATTCGACCAACGCGACGACGTGCTTTTGATCCAGCTGCATGCGGGCCCCGAGCGGGGCGATCAGCCCCTGCCGGTCGCGGCTACGCGCATTGCGGCGCGGCACTCCGATCGTCCGGTAGCGGTCGAAGTCGTGCGCTGGCGGGCACCCGAAATCCGAGAAGTCATGGTTCCGGCGCCCGCGCCGCCGCCGGAGGCCCCGGGATCGGACGACGCCGCTCTTCGTGTCGGCACCGAAGTCGACGGTCGCCGTCCTCGGCTCCTCGCCGTCCTGTCGTTCCCCGACACCGACGAGATCGAGGTGCACCTCATCCTCGACGGCCGGCGAACCATCGGGCGCGCCCCCGGCAGCCGCGGCCTCATCGGCGTAGCCGACGCGACGGTGGAGGCGCTCTCGGGCTTCGGCGCCGACTTCGAGCCGAAGCCGCGCTGGGCGCGGCCGCTCGAACCGAACGGCGACGACGACACCAGCGTGCTGATCGCCGTCGCGGTCGACGACGACACCGGATTGCACTACGGCCTTGCGGCGGGCGCGAGTTCGATCGACGCCACTGCGCGCGCCACGCTCTCCGCGGTCAATCGCCGCCTCTCGTATCTCCTCGCCGTCGAGGTCTAACGAGCCTCGCGGCGCAGGTCGCGAATCTCGACGACGCCGCGCCACGTCGCCCGCGCGATCCCCCATCGTTCGGCCGACAACGTCGTCGCGGCCTTCGTGCTGTACCACGCGAGCTGACCGAACACCGATAGCCAGAACGCGCGCTCACTGAGCCGTCCGGTGCCCGCGTGCACACGCTCCCACCGGCTTACGAGCTCGACGGTGGTGAGTTTCTCGACGCTGCGGCGTTCGACATCCGACGTGATGTGCGCGAGGCGCGCTCGCGGCGTAATCACGAGCCGCCATCGTTGCCGGATGCGGTAGCTCAACTGCACGTCTTCGCCGTTGCGGTTGCGACCGACTCTTTCGTCGGGCGGTTCGGCTTCGAGCACGGGCCGGCGGTACGACATTGCGCATCCGGGCAACCAGTCGACGTCGATGTCGTGCGCCGGTTGCGTATAGATCCGGATGTTGCGGCCGGAGGGCAGCACCACACCTTCGCGCCGGCTGTCGAGACCCAGCCATTCGTCTATGCGGCGATAGCGATGCGCGGGTTGGTCGGTCACGTAGCCGCCCACTCCTCCGACGGTGCCGGCGCCGTCGGCGTCGGCGAACGCGGCGAGGATCCCTTCGATATACCCGGGTTCGAGCACCGTGTCGTCGTCGATGTAGTGGACGATCGGTTCCTGCGTCGCGTGCAATCCGACCAGCCGTTGGTGCACGAGCCCCGGTTCCGACGAGACGTGCACAAGCTGGTTGCCATCGGGCCACCGCTTCGCGAACGCTTCGACCACAAGCGCCGATGCGTCGCCGTCGCTCGAGTCGACAATGGTGGTGCAGGTGGGCACGTGCGTCTGCCCGAGCACAGATTCCAGACAGCGCGCCAGGTCGCGGGGGCGGTTCCGGGTACAGATGATGAGGTCGTCGGTCATCGTGTGCTCATCGGTTCAGCGGCGTCCCGGCAACACCCGCTGGTACGATCGTCCGCCCCGCCCTCGTAGCTCAGGGGATAGAGCATCGGCCTCCGGAGCCGTGTGCGCAGGTTCGAATCCTGCCGGGGGCACTCGTCGAGCAACCTTCTAGCAGCCCGGCGGGAGCACGCGACGAAAGGGCGGGTGTCCGCACCCGTATCCCAATGTCCTACGACCCGACGATCGACCGCGGCGCGGCGCGTCACTACGTGTACGGCCGGCCGCCGTACTCACGCGAACTGGTCGCGACGCTGCGGGACGCGCTGGGGCTCGACGGTTCGGGTCGCCTGCTCGACGCCGGTTGCGGTCCCGGCGTCCTCACTCTGGAACTCGCCGCCAACTTCGACGAAGCAATCGGTCTCGACCCCGACGCCGACATGCTGGCGGAAGCGGCCCGGCGCGCGAGCGAGGCCGGCATCGCGAACGTGCGTTGGGTACAAGCCGTCGCGGAAGAGATACCTGATTGTCAGCTCGGGCACTTCCGGCTCGTTACGTTCGGGCAGTCGTTCCAATGGACGGCGCGCGAACAGGTGGCGGAAGCCGTGTACGACGCGCTCGAACCCGGCGGTGCGATCGCGTGCATCGCGCCCACGGTCGCCGGCCGGCCGAAACCGGAGGGTCCCGACTATCCGCCGATCCCCCACGACGAAATCGAGCGCGTGGTGGACCGGTACCTCGGACCACGCAAGCGCTCAGGGCAGGGCTACCGGACGGCGCCGCCGGATCGCTACGAAGATGCGCTCGCACGGACGCGCTTCGGCGTCGCGAAGATCCTGTTCGCGCCCGGCCGACCCGACATCGTTCGCGACACGGAAAGCGTGCTCGCCGGTTACCTCTCGATGTCGTACGCGGCGCCGCACCTGTTCGGCGACCGACTCGACTCCTTCGCGGCCGACGTGCGAGACATCTGCAAGGAACACTCACCGAGTGGCTTGTTCTGGGACTGGCCCGGCGACACCGAGATAGTCCTCGCGCGACATCCGTAGCGCGATAGATACCCGGGTCGCGAGCGGCCGTGCTCGCTTCGCTGCGCAGCCCGCCGCCCCTTCCCCTACTGATACCCGGGTCGCAAGCCGTTAGACGTACTGCCAGCTTTTCTGGGGTCCGGCGCCGGACGGGTGCTCCATGCACTGCACGTCGAAAAATATCGGGAGCAGATATTTCACGTAGAAGGCGTGCACGGTGAGGTTCGGGTACACGAGGTCTTCGTACTCGCGTATCTGCACTCGATCGTCCTTCTCCTGGTAGCGCTTGCACGCGTCGAGCATCGCGTCGACCTCCGAGCGCGTCTCCTGCAGCAACCCGAGATGGTCGTAACCCGGCGATGCGATCGGCTTGTCGCTTTCGGCCAGCAGTATGAACTGCCCGTCGTCGGGCAGGAAGATGTGACAGCGCTGACCGACGACATCAGTGTCGGTCGCGGCCCAGTTGAACACCGAGCCGTAGAACGCGTCGATGTCGGCGCGGAACTCGTCACTCAACGTGCCGCGAGGGAACGTCAACTCCATGTGGTTGAACCGCATGCTGCCCATCGTTCTCCTCGGTGCGACGCCGCCAACTGGTTTTGATCTCAGATTCTGCCGGAAAACGTCCGTTTCTGCGATCAAAACCAGCTTTACGGGATGAGGACCACTCGGCCGACGGCTTGACGGCTCTCGACGTAGGCGTGCGCGTCGGCGGCGTCTGCGAGCGGAAATGTGCGATCGACCACGACCTGCAGCCGCCCGGCGCCGACGTCGTCGACGAGCTCGGCGATCATGGCCTGCGCACGCGGGGTGATGATCTCGGCGCCGAGGAACACGCCGGTGATCGACTGGTTGCCCATCCCGAGCACCGACACGTCGAAGGGTTGCGGATCGCGACCGGCGCTTCCGACGGTGATGCACCGGCCCCGATAGGCCAGACACGCGACACTCCCCTGCAACACCTTGCCGCCGACCGAGTCGACCACCAGGTCGACGCCGCGGCCGCCCGTGAGCGCGCGCACTTCGCTCACCCAATCACTCGACGAATAGTTCACGCCACGGTCGAGACCGAGTGGGCGGAGTCGCTCCAACCGGTCGTCGCTCGACGCGGTTGCGAGCACGGTCGCGCCGGCGCGTTTCGCGAGTTGGATCGCCGCGACGCCAACGCCACCTGCGCCGGCCTGCACGAGCACGGTTTCACCGGCCTGAAGGTGTCCGAACTCGAAGAGACAATCGTGCGCGGTACCGAACGCAACTGGCACGCACGCGGCGGCCACGACGTCGGCACCGTCGGCGACGGGCCACGTGATCACCGCCGGCACCGCAACCCGTTCCGCGTGCGAGCCCCAAAACATCGTCGCCACCACGCGCTGACCAACCCGACGATCAAGAACGTCCGGCGCGACTTCGCGGATCGTCCCGGCGCACTGGTAGCCGACGATGTGCGGCGTTGTCGCCATCTCGCCGTGCCAACGGTTGAGGGTGTCGCCGCCCTCGATGCTGATCGCCTCGACGTCGACGACGACCTCGCCAGCCGAACACACCGGATCGGGCACGTCTTCGTAACGGAAGACCTCAGGACCGCCGGTCTCGTAGTACACCGCCGCTTTCACGAGGCGCATGCTACGAGTCGTCGAGTGTGCGTGCCCGCCGGCGAATCTGCTCGAGCGACGCGGGTCTGGTCATGAGCCCGCGCAGGGTGAGGTCGGCGAGGAACCGGCCGGCTTCGGTGGGGTCGGCGGTCACCGTCGACGGGCGCGACCTCCGAGACGCACGCTTCAGGTCGCCCCGCAGCCAGTGCTGGGTCGCTTCGTCGTTCGACAGGATGGTTAGCGTGCTCAGCGCGGGGTCGATGGCGCGTAACTCGCCCGACGCGACACCGGCCGCGATGATCTCCGTCACCGCCGCGATAAGCCGTTCGCGCTCGCGCCAGTAGCGCCGGAACATGCGGGGGTCACGGGCCGCCATGCGGTGCAGTTCGTTGAGGTCGTACGGCAACGCGCTCAGCGCCGCGACGTCCGCTCGGATCAAGCGGTAGAGCTGCACCGCGGGCGCACCACCCTCGCTGCGAATGCGCTCGACCAACTCGAGTGGCGCGCGGTTCGCCTCGGTGACGAGGGCGTCGAGCAACGCTTCTTTGCTGTGGAAGTAGTAGTAGAGCGACGACTGCTGGAGCCCGGAACGGCGCGCGATCTCGGCCATCGTGGTCGCGCCGACACCGCCCGCGGCGAACAACCGCGAGGCCGCGGCCAGGATTTCCCGGCGCGGTTCGTCGCTCACGACCGCGGCGCTTCGACGCGGGCGGCCCGTTCGCCGAGTTCCATTCGGCGATCGAGCCGGTGTCATGGCGCCCGACGGTACCCGCCCCGCGGGTGTAACGGGCGCGTGAACAGGCGCGCTCGGCGCTTGACCTTCGCGCGGGGGTTGTCGAGCATGGCAAACGACTTTCGATACATCATCAAAACTCCATGACCGCCCCATCGCGAGTACAGGCTCGGCTGACCTATGAGCAACACGGGAACGACCAAGGGCGCCCGGGAACACGCGCGCGCCCAAGCCGGTACCGCAACGCGCTTCCGGCCGACAATCCCTGCACGCGAAGTGGCAGACCCGCCGCCCGGTGTGCCGGCGGAGCAGCTGCTGTGGGCCGATCTGCTCGGTCCCGGTGACTACGCGGCACGCATCCTTCCACGGGGTGCGACGGTGCAACTCGTCGACGTCGACGGTGACGCGTGCGCAAGCGTCCTCGTCTACAACGCGGTACGACCCATCGAACGACTGAACGTCGCCGACACGGTGAAGGTGCAGTGGCAGGCGTACCTCGGTGTCGGGTCGCTCTTGCTCTCCGACATGGGACGCGTCCTGATGTCGATCGTCGGGAACACCGGCGGCGCGCATGACGCGCTGTGCGGGTGTTCGAACGAACGCCGCAACACCGACAAGTACGGCACCGGCGGCGCCCATGGCCCGTACCCCAACGCGCGCGATCGATTCGCGGTCGCGTTGGCCAAATACGGTCTGGAACGACGCGACCTGGCGCCGAACATCAACTTCTTCAAGGGCGCGCGCGTTTCCGAGAACGGCGCACTTGCCTTCACCGGGGACGCCTCCGCGCCCGGCGCGACCGTGGAACTGCGAGCCGAACTGCCAGTGCTGTTCGCCGTCGTCAACGCGCCGCACGTGCTCGACCCTCGCCCCACCTACTCCGTCTCGCCACTTCGGGTGACGGCGTGGGCCGGTGAACCCACCGGACCGAACGACCCCCTCTGGACGTCCTCGCCGGAATCCGAACGCGCATTCCTGCAGACGGAAGACTTCCAATGAGCACCTCCGTAGATGTTGCGACGCCTGGCACGGTCCTGCACGACGAGGTGGTGGATGCCCGTGCCCCGTGGGCGCGAGTGATCGATGCGGGCGACACGTTGCGGATCGTCGACCTCGAAGGCAACCAGGCGGTCGACTTCCTCGCCTATCGCGCCGCCGATCCGACCGAGCGTTACAGCGCGCCCGACACGATGGTCGAGCAGGGGAACATCTTTCTCGTCACGGGCAGCCGGCTCATATCGAACGAGGGAAATCCCCTCATGACCGTCACCGCGACCACGTGTGCGCGCCACGACACGATCGGCGGTGCGTGCAGCCAGGAATCGAACGCGTTGCGCTACGGCTTCCACACGAAGCATCAGCACGCGTGTGTCGACAACTTCCTCCTCGCGCATTCGTGGCGTGGGATGGGCAAGCCCGACATGACGAGCAACGTCAACTGGTTCATGAACGTGCCGGTCGACGACGACGGCACGCTGGGCATCGTCGATGGCATTTCGGCACCCGGCCTCTTTGTCGACCTCCGTGCCGACACCGACGTGCTCGCCGTGATCTCGAACTGCCCGCAGATCAACAATCCGTGTAACGGTTTCAACCCAACCCCGATCCGCTTGGTGGTCTGGCGCTGACGATGCGCGTCCTGATCGCGAACCGAGGCGAGATCGCGTGTCGCATCATCCGCACGCTCGACCGCATGGGCATCGAATCGGTAGCCGTGTATTCGGAGGCCGACCGGGGCGCGCCGCACGTCGGGCTCGCGACCCACAGCGTCGCGCTCGGAGATCCCGCGCCGAGCGCGAGCTATCTGTCGACGGAACGCATCCTCGATGCCTGCGCTCGAAGCGGCGCCGACGCGTTGCACCCCGGCTACGGCTTCCTGGCCGAGAACGCGGAGTTCGCGGCGGCCGTCGAAGCGGCGGGCCTGGCGTTCGTCGGGCCGACACCTGAGCAACTCAGGCGGTTCGGATCGAAAGACAACGCCCGCGCGATCGCAGCTACGACGGGATGCGCGCTACTCCCCGGCACCGACGCCCTCGACGATGTTCGATCCGCGCAGGAACTTGTGGACACCGTCGGTTTCCCCTTGCTCGTGAAGAGCGTCGCTGGTGGCGGAGGTATCGGCATGCTCGCGTGCACCGCCGCCGACGACCTCGCCGCCGTCGTGGAACGCGCGATGCGCCAGGCTCAACAAGCGTTCGGTGACCGGCGCGTCTTCCTCGAACGCCTGGTCACTCGAGCGCGCCATGTCGAGGTGCAGGTCTTCGGCGACGGCGCCGGACTGGTCGCGGTCCTCGGCGAACGCGACTGCTCGACCCAGCGGCGCCGGCAGAAGGTGGTGGAAGAAGCGCCCGCACCGAATCTCCCGTCCGACGTACGCACCGCGTTGCACGACGCGGCCCGCCGGCTCCTCGAACCTGAGTGCTACCGCTCGGCCGGCACGGTGGAGTTCGTCTTCGACGCGAGCACCGACGAGTTCTTCTTCCTCGAGGTCAACACGCGGTTGCAGGTAGAACACGCGGTCACGGAAGCGATCACGGGCGTCGACCTCGTCGAGTGGATGGTGCGACTCGCGGCCGGGGACGCAACTCCCGTACGCACGTACACGCACGAGCCGCGTGGGCACGCGATCGAAGTCCGCGTATACGCCGAGGATCCCGCGCACGAGTTCCGGCCGTCCGCCGGTGTGGTGACACAGGCGCGGTGGCCCAACACGGCGCGCGTCGACACGTGGGTCGTTTCGGGCACTGAGGTCAGCACCTACTACGACCCGTTGCTCGCCAAAATCGTCGTCGACGCGCCAACGCGCGACGAGGCACTCACCTGCCTCCGCGGCGCGCTCGACGACACGCGCGTCGACGGCATCGAGACGAATCTCGAATTGCTCCGTTCGTTCGCCGGTTCCGACGTGCTCGCGGCGGGCACCGTGACGACGTCGTCGCTCGAGCAGCACTCGTGGACGGCACCGACAGTCGACGTGTTGCACCCCGGTACCGCGACGACCGTGCAGGACTATCCGGGACGCCTCGGCTACTGGCATGTAGGGGTGCCGCCGAGCGGCCCGATGGACGACCTCTCGTTCCGGATCGGTAACGAGATCCTGGGGAACCCGACGGGCGCGCCCGGGCTTGAATGCACCGCCGACGGACCGACGTTGTGCTTCAACGTCGCGGCGTGGATCTGCCTCGCCGGCGCGCGTATGCGCGCGACGCTCGACGGCGCGCCTGTCGCGTGGTGGGAGCCCGTCGAGGTGAAGGCCGGCGCAGTCCTCACGGTCGGTGCCGTCGACGGTCCCGGATTGCGTTCGTACCTGCTCGTGCGGGGCGGTTTCGATGTTCCCGACTATCTCGGGAGCGCGTCGACGTTCACGTTGGGCAACTTCGGCGGTCACGGCGGCCGGGCGTTGCGCGCCGGCGATGTGCTGCGAATCGCGGCCGGCACCGAGACGGCAGCGCCGGCCGCGCCCGCGCCGGCGCTCCCCGTTACGCCCCCCGCATTCGTCGAGAATTGGGAACTCGCGGTCCTCGACGGCCCGCACGGTGCACCCGAGTTCTTCACCGACGAGGGCATCGAGGCGTTGTACACGACCGCCTGGAGCGTCCATTACAACTCGTCGCGAACCGGCGTGCGCCTCGTCGGACCCAAACCCGCGTGGGCACGCACCGACGGTGGCGAAGCCGGACTTCACCCGTCGAACATCCACGACACGCCCTATGTCGTGGGCGCGGTCGACTTCACCGGCGATATGCCGATCCTGCTCGGTCCCGACGGCCCGAGCCTCGGCGGTTTCGTCTGCCCGTTCACGGTCGTCGCCGGCGAACGGTGGAAGCTCGGGCAACTCGCGCCGGGGAACACCGTGCGCTTCACACGGGTCGATCCTCCAGCCGTGACCGCGAACCTGGCTTCGAAACGTGCGCCGCTGCACCCGACGGTGCTCGACGCGCTTCCCGCGCACGGCGACACGCCAAGTGTCACGTACCGCCGGTCTGGTGATCGCGCGCTGCTGGTCGAGTACGGCCCGATGGTGCTGGATCTCGACCTGCGGTTGCGCGCCCACGCGCTCGCAGCGTGGCTCGACGACGCTCACATTTCGGGCATCGTCGAGACGACGCCCGGCATCCGTTCCCTGCAGGTGCAGGTCGACGGAACGTCGTTGAGCATGGAGCGACTGCTCACGATCGTGCGCTCGGCCGAGCAAGAGTTGCCGGCGCTCGACGACTTCGAAGTACCGAGTCGGATCGTGCACATGCCGCTGTCGTGGGACGACCCTGCGATACGCGAGGCCATTTCGCGTTACATGCAGTCGGTGCGAGACGACGCGCCTTGGTGCCCGTGGAACATCGAGTTCATCCGCCGAATCAATGGTCTCGCGACCGTCGACGACGTTCGCCGCATCGTGTTCGACGCCGAGTACCTGGTGCTCGGCCTGGGCGACGTCTACCTCGGTGCTCCGGTCGCGGTGCCGGTCGATCCGCGCCACCGTCTTGTGACGACGAAGTACAACCCGGCGCGCACGTGGACACCCGAAAACGCGGTGGGCATCGGCGGCGCGTACCTGTGCGTGTACGGGATGGAAGGCCCGGGCGGGTACCAGTTAGTGGGTCGGACAGTGCCGGTTTGGCATCGCTACGGCGCCGGACCGCACGCCAACGCTCGTGAGCCGTGGCTGTTGCGCTTCTTCGACCGCATCCGCTGGTACCCCGTCGCCGCCGACGAGCTGCTGGAGTTGCGCGCCGACGCGCACGCGGGCCGCCTCGAGCTCGAGATCGAAGAGGGTCGTTTCCGACGCGCCGAACACCGCGCGTTCGTCGACGAACACCGCGACGACATCGAACGGTTCCGTTCGCAACGTCAAACCGCGTTCGACCTCGAACGCGCCGACTGGGAACGGCGAGGCGAGTTCGCGGCCGCCGACAACGCCGCGCTGGGCGCGCTCGACACCGCGCTCGACGACCTCGGCAGTGATCCGTTGCCCGATGGTGCGGTAGTGGTCGAGGCCTTCATGTCCGCGTGTGTCTGGAGGATCGACACGCGAGAGGGTCGCGCGGTTGCGGCCGGCGACCACCTCGTGACAATCGAAGCCATGAAAATGGAGACCGTCGTCACGGCACCGGTCGCCGGCATCGTGCATCGCGTGGTGTGCAAAGAGGGCCAGATGGTGTCGCCGGGATCACCACTCGTCGTACTGGTCGCTGATGCCTGAAACCAGCCGCCACTGGGCAATCGAGGACGCACAGGCACTCGCAGCCACGAACCTCGACGCGCTCGTCGACGAACTTCTCACGCGACGCGGCGCAGCCCCGCCAACCACGGCGTGGACCTACGCCGTCGGCGAAGACGAACTTCGGGCCCGGGTACGCGAGCTCGCCGAGCGGCCCGAGACCGACGTCCTGCCGCTGCGGGGTGTGCCGTTCGCGGTGAAGGACAACATCGACGTCGCGGACGTCCCCACAACCGCCGGAGTACGCAGCTTCGCGTACGTCGCCGAAGAGTCGGCACCGGTCGTGCAACATCTGCTCGACGCGGGCGCGATCTTCGCGGGCAAGACCAACATGGACCAGTTCGCCACCGGGCTGGTCGGCGTGCGCTCACCCGACTTCGGGATCTGCGCGAACCCGATCGACTCCGCGTACATCGCGGGCGGCTCGAGTTCGGGCTCTGCAACGGTGGTCGCGCGAGGCGACGTGGCCTTCGCGCTCGGCACCGACACCGCCGGATCCGGACGCGTGCCGGCCGCGTGTTGCGGCGTCGTCGGCATGAAGCCCAGTCGGGGACGACTCACGACCCGCGGTGTGGTCCCTGCCGCGTGGTCACTCGATTGCGTATCGGTGTTCGCACCGTCGTGCCGCGATGTCGCGCGCGTGTTCGGCGTCGTTGCCGACCGCGACCCCGACGATCCGTACGCACGCGCGGGCACCGATTTCCCGGCGCCCGCGCAATGGAGGATCGGCGTGCCGCGAACCCTCGATTGGTTCGGCGACAACGATGCAGCCGTCTGCTACGAAGCCGCGCTCGACGCACTCGACGCCACCGGTGCGACGCTCGTGCCGTTCGACTTCGAACCGTTTCACGAGGCGGCCACACTCCTCTACGAGAGTGCCATCATCGCCGAGCGCTACGCCGCGTTCGGCCAGTTCGTCGCCGCCGACCCGGACGCAGTCGACCCCTCCGTGCGCAAGATCGTGCTCGAAGCCGCCGGATACGACGGACCATCGGCCTTCCGTGCCCTCGATCGCTTGGAACGGGTCCACGCCGCGACGAAACCGCTCTGGCGCACGATCGACGCGATGTTCTTGCCGACAATTGCTCGGCATCCCACCATCGCGGATGCGCTCGCGGCGCCGATCGCAACGAGCCGGGAACTCGGTGCGTACACCAACTTCGTCAACCCACTCGACCTCGCAGGGATCGCGGTCCCCGCGGGCCGGCGCGCGTCCGGCTTGCCGTTCGGCGTGTCGTTCATCGGTCCCGCCTTCGCGGACCGAGCGCTGCTTGCGCTCGCCTCGACCTATCGCGACGAAGTGACACCGACATTCGCACCGCCATCGACGGCGTCGCAACACCTGGTCGCAGTCGCGGGCGCTCACCTGCGCGGCCAGCCGCTCAATGCGCAACTGCGCGACCTCCGCGGAAGCTTCGTCGCGCAGACGACGACAAGCTTCAGCTACCGGCTGTTCGACCTGCGTGTCACGCCGCCCAAGCCCGGCCTCGTGCGCGACACCGAACGCGGCCGCGCGATCGAGGTCGAAGTGTGGGCGCTCGACGACGCCGCGTTCGGGCGCTTCGTCGCCGGTGTGCGCACGCCCCTCGGGATCGGCTCGCTCGAACTCGCCGACGGAACCTGGGTGCCGGGCTTCGTCTGCGAGCCGTACGCGCTCGAACACGCACGAGAGATCACCGACTTCGGCGGCTGGCGGGCCTACTTGGGTTCGGGGAACGCGGAGCCCGCCGCGGACGACAGTGCGGCAACGTTGCCATGACCGGGCTTACGCATGTCGAGGTACGCCGTCGTGAGCTCGACGAGACGTTCGCGCCCGAAGCTCGGGTCGTGACCTGCGTGCACCACGCCGGCCGGCAGATCGCGCAGGCGTTCCATCGTCGTGATGTAGGCCTCGATGTCGGCGCCGGGCACTTCGTCGAGCAGGGGGCCGTCGTAAAGCGCGTCGCCCGAAAACAACGTCGCGGTCGACGCCTCCCAGAGGCCGATGCTCCCAGGCGAATGGCCGGGCAGGTGCAGCACCTCGAACGCGCTGTCGCCCAGGTCGATGACGTCGCCTTCGTCGAGCACGATCGTGGGCGCGGTGGGCGGCACGGTGTAGGTCGACGGGTCATAACCAGCGTCGGGCACCGCACTGACGAGCAGGTCGTCGTCGAGGGGATACCCGCCGGTGACGATCGCGTCGCGTACGTCGTCGGGAATGTCGGCGACGACGAGCCCACCGCCGATCCCGCCTTCTTCCGCGATCACCGCGGCCTCGGCGCGATGGATCGCGCGCTGGTCGAACTCGTGCAGGCTGCCGGTGTGGTCGTAGTGGAAGTGCGTCGCCACGGCGAGCAGGCGGTTGTCGAACAGGTCAGTGGCGGCACTACGCAGCGACGCGATTCCGAGGCCGGTGTCGACGAGGAGGTCGCGGTCGCGGCCGCGCACGTGCCAGATGTTGCACTGCACGAGCCGGTCGACGTGCGGTTCCCACAGCAGGGTGATGCGGTCGTCGACGCGACGACGAGCGAACCATGGATCAATCACAGGAAGGGTCACGCAACGATGCTCCGTCGATGGGAAGACCAGGCGATGTCGGAAACGTCACGGCATCGTGAACATGAAACCATGTGCGCACGATGAGCGGCGTACGGCGAGTCGTACCGCTCACCTTCGGATGGGAGCACCTGGGCAAGTCGGTGTCCGTATACGGCGCGGACCCGTCGATCCGGATGCGAGAACCGGTGCCCGGAGTGCTGTGCGAAGTGGACGGCGGCTGGCTGTTGCTCGACACGGGCTTCAACCCGGCGTTCGTACGCGACGTCCCGTTCCGGCGCCGGTTCAACGACAGCCTCGGCGACTACGAAGCAGAACTCCCGGACCCGGTGCGCGATCCACTCGTCGCCGCGTTCGACCTCGTGGGCCTCGACCCGTCGATCGTTACCGCAGTGGGCGTGAGCCACTTCCATCTCGACCACTCGGGCGGGTTGCGCTGGTTCGCCGGTGAGGTACCGGTGTTCGCGCAGCGCGCGGAACTCGAGTACGTGCTGGACTCGCCGCACCCAGAACCGGAACGCAACGCGATGTTCCGCGTCGATGTCGACGACCCGAACATCGACTGGCACGTCGCCGACGGCGACGTCGAGATCGCGCCCGGCGTCACCGCGGTACTCACCGCCGGGCATTCGCCGGGGCATCAAAGCTTCGTGATCGATCTCGACGAGTCGGTCGGTGGCGGCGGGTACGTGTTCGCGTTCGATGCCGCCGATCTTCAGGAGAACCTCGACGACGAGCTACCCGTCGGCCACGCGATCGGGATGCCGCCCGAACAGACCGTCGAAGCAATCCGGCGGCTGAAGTCGATCGCCGCCGCGCGCGGGTACCGCCTGCTGCCGGGTCACGATCCCGACGTGTGGCCCGCCTTCACCCGCGAGCTCGGCTACCCCACCTGGGACGAAAGAATGGGGTTTTGATCTCAGAAAGACCCCGAAAGCGGCCGGTTTTTGAGATCAAAACCAGTTCGGTGGCCCCGTCAACACGATTTCAGGCGTGATGACAGGCGACGGGTAAGCCGGCGCCGCGAACCTTGAACTCCGGCGTCTCCTCGACGCACACCTCGGTCGCGACGGGGCAACGAGGCGCGAACGCGCAGCCGTGCCGTTCGCCGATCGCGCTCGGCGCCTCGCCCGCGAGGGTCGGCGAAAGACGTCCCGGCTCGGTCGTCGGGCTCGCGGCGATCAAACCCTGCGTATACGGATGCGACGGGTGTTCGAACAGCACATCCGCCGGTGCCTGCTCCACGATCGCGCCGAGGTACATCACGGCCACCTCGTCCGCGATGCGGCGCGCCGCGGCGAGGTCGTGGGTGACGACGAGCAGCGCGACGCCGAGATCGTCGCGCAGCGATTCGAGCAGCGTGAGGACGCGGACAGCGAGCGACGCGTCGAGCGCGCTTACCGGTTCGTCGCAGACGAGCAGCTTCGGATCGGATGCCAGCGCTCGCGCGATCACTGCGCGCTGGCGCTGACCACCCGACAACTCGCGCGGCTTCGACTCCGATGCTCGCCGATCGAGACCGACCCGACCGAGATAGTCGAGCGCCTTCGCTTGGCGCTGCCCCTTTGGCACACCGAGCATTCGGAGCCGCTCCTCGACCTGCATGCCGATCGACATCCACGGCGTGAGCGAACTTCCGCAGTCTTGGAAGATGAGTTGCGGGCGGCCACCGTCGGGCGCCCAACGCACCGACCCGCGGTCCGGTTGGAGGAGACCGGTCGCGATGCGCAACGTGGTTGTCTTGCCGCACCCGCTCTCCCCCACCAGCGCGACCGAACCTCGCGCGGGCACCGTGAGCGTCACCGAATCGACCGCGACGAGCTTCGCCTTGCCGAGCCCGCCCCCGTTGACCTCGTATGTCTTGCTCACGTCGACGAGCTCCAGCGCGTCGCCGGCGCCCGCCGGGCGCGGCGACGCAACGCGCGTCATCGTCACCGCAACCCGCGACGTGCTTGCATCAGCCTCGCCGACGCTGCATGGATGCAGGCACGCGACCTCCCCCGCGTGCTCGCGCGCGCGCGGCGTCAGTTCGGGCGGTTCGACCTCGCATTCCACCGTGGCCGACGAGCACCGTGGCGCGAACGCGCAACCGGGTGGCAGCGCGAGCGGGTTCGGCGGATCGCCGGGCATCGGATCGGTGCGTACCGTCGTTCCGTCGACCGACAGGCGCGCCGCGAGGAGCGCCTTCGTGTAGGGGTGCGCGGGATCGCGCAGCACGCTCGCGGCCGGGCCGACCTCGCAGACTCGCCCGCCGTAGAGCACGACCACCCGATCGGCAATCGACGCGGCGACACCGAGGTCGTGGGTGACGAGCAGCACCGCGCAGCCGTGCTCGCGCCGCAGCCGGTCGAACAGCAACACCACTTGGGCTTGCACGCTCACGTCGAGCGCGGTGGTCGGTTCGTCGGCGACGATGAGGCGAGGCGCGTCGCTCGCGTCGTGCGCCACGGTCACCGGCAGCTCCGCCGCCTCCGCCCCGGCGAGGTCCACCACCGGTGCGTGGCGCTTCTTACGCCGCCGGGACTGGTCGATGTCGCCGCGGCCACCGAGCGCCATCGCGATCATCACCCGCTGGCGCAACCCACCCGACAACTCGTGCGGGTACTGGCGGAACCGGCGCTCGGGGTCGGGAACACCGGCTTCGCCCAGTTGGCGCAGCGCCCGTTCACGGTCGATGCCCCGTTCGAGGAGTTGACGGCCGACACGCATCGTCGGGTTCAGCGACGTGAGCGGGTCTTGGAACACCGCGCCGAGCAATTCTTGGCGGACGCGGCGGCGGACGCCGCCGGCGCCGTGCAGCATGTCGATGCCGGCGACATGGACTTGCCCGCGAATCGTCGGTCGCGCCGACGTTTGCAGGAGTCCGAGCAACGACATGCCGAAGACGCTCTTGCCCGATCCCGACTCACCGACGAGCGCGACGACTTCGCCGGCATGGATGTCGAGCGACACGCCTCGAAGCGCGCGCACGATGCCCTTGCCGGTTTTGAACTCAACTTCGAGATCGCGCACCGACGCGACAACGTTGCCGCTGCCGTTGCCGCCGGAGTCGATCGTCGCGGGTTCGATTTCCATGATGCTCACCTATGCCACCGCTCTTCCGACGACCCGGAGTCTTGGGTCCGCGACGAGTTGCATGACGTCGACGATTGCGTTGATTGCGACGTACGCGATGCCCAACACGAGCGTGATGCCGATGATCGCCGGGAAGTCGGCCTGCTGGATCGATTGCTGCGTGTACAGGCCGAGACCGGGCCACGCGAACACGAGTTCGACGACAACCACGCCGGCGAGTAACAGACCGACCTGTAGTCCGGCCATCGACAGCGCCGGGCCGGACGCGTTGCGCAACGCGTGGCGCAGCACCACCATCCACTCCGACAGGCCCTTGGCGCGTGCTGTTCGCACGTAATCCTGGCGCATCACGTCGAGCAGCGAACTGCGCAACACCCGACCGATCGCGACGGCAGGACCGAGCGCGAGGCACACCGCCGGTATGGCGAGATGCTGCAACGCGTCGACCAACTCGCCCGGGTTGCGATGGATGAGCGAGTCGATGATCAAGAAACCGGTCGGTCCACTGTCGACGTGTTTGTTGCTCAGCCGGCCGGACGCCGGCAGCCAATGCAACCGTCCGTAGAACAGCAAGAGGAGCAAGATCCCGAGAAAGAACGTGGGTGCCGACGCGAACGCGAGCATCGTGACGCGCGCGCTCCCCGAGCCCCGCCCGCCGTGCGCGGACCACAAACCGAGGAGGATGCCGAG
This sequence comes from Actinomycetes bacterium, assembly GCA_025463905.1. Classification (GTDB taxonomy): domain Bacteria; phylum Actinomycetota; class Acidimicrobiia; order IMCC26256; family PALSA-610; genus JAODBJ01. The sequence goes on along the minus strand of JAODBJ010000147.1, from coordinate 17,914 downwards.
GAAACCGGCGAGAAGCGCGGCGCAAAGCGCAAGCTCGATCGTTGCCGGTGCGTATCGGTTGATGTCGTCGAGCACCGGACGGCGGGTGCGAAGCGAGTCGCCAAAGTCGCCGTGCATCACGTTGCCGAGGAAGCGCACGTACTGGTTCGGCAGCGGCTTGTCGTAGCCGAGCTCGTGCCGCTTGGCCTGCACGATCTCCTCGCTCGCCTGGGCACCTACGGCGGCCCGGACCGGGTCGGCCGGCAGCACGGCCTTGATCATGAACACGGCGAGCGTGAGCACGAGCAAGACGACCATGAGTGAACCGATGCGAACCAGGATCATCCGGGACACGGCTCAAGCCTCCACGAGGTCGCGCACGCCGTCGCCGGCGACGTTGCCGATGAACGCGAGCAGGAACACACCCAATGCGGGGAACACCGGCACCCACCACGCGTCGAACAGGTAGGCGAGACCTCGCGACGTCATCGCTCCGAGCTCCGGAGCCGGCGCCGGCGATCCGAGCCCGAGGAAGGAAAGCCCGGCCAACGTGAGCAACAGCGCACCGATGTCGAGGGATGCGGTCACGAGCACCGCACCGAAGGTTCCCGGGACGACATGGCGGAACGCGACGCGCAACCGGCCGGCACCACCCATGCGCGCCGCTTCCACATGGCTGCGTGACGCGATCGAGCGGACCTCACCGCGCACTATGCGGGCGTAGAACGGCCACCAGACGACGCCGACCGCGACCAGCGTGTGCGGAAGCGACGGACCCAAGGCGGAAACCACCGCCAACACGAGTAACGGGCCCGGCAGCGCCAGGAACACGTCGGTTATGCGCATCAGGAGGTTGTCGATCCAACCACCGCTCATGCCGGCTACGAGACCGATCAAACCGCCGATGACCACGCCGGACGCGATGACTTCGAATGCGGCGAACCAACTGGTGCGCATGCCGAACAGGACGCGGCTGAGCACGTCGCGGCCCTGTTCGTCGATGCCCATCCAGTGATGCACGCTCGGACCCGTAAGCGATTTGCCGACGTCGTCGGTCGCGCCGTGCGGAGCGAAGAGTGGCACCAGCAACAGGAGGATTGTCAGCGCGATCAACGTGCCGAGCGCGACGGACTCGAGTTTGCCGACCTTGCGTAGCCGGCTGCTGATGAACGTGACGCGCAGGGGCGCCGGGAACCACCTGCGTTGGACCGGCGCCCCTGGCGCGTGCACGCTCATCCGAGCGTCGCGGACTGGAAGTTGAGGCTCAGCGGTGCCGCCCCGGTACTTGTCCAGCCCTTCAGCTTGGTGGTTGCCACGAACGTGCCCTTCACGTCGGCGATCGTCACGAACGTCGCCGAATCGTGCACGAGCTGAGACGCTTTCTCGTACGCGTCCTTCACGACCGCCGGGTCGTTGGTGTACAAGCCGCGGTCCATCTCGGCGTCGGCGGCTTTGCTCCCACCTTTGACGTAGTTGAGGAATCCTCCCGTGTTGAAGAAGATCCGCAGGTACGTGTCGGGATGCGCCGCGTCGGGGTTGGCCGTCTCCACCAGGAGATTCGGCACCTTCGACTCGGGTTGGTCACGCAGCGCGAAGAACTGCGCGAGCGTGATCGGCGTGACCTTGGCGTTGAATCCCGCGTCGGCCAGCACCTTCTGGATCGCTTCCGCCGTGCGCTGGTCGTTCACGAATCCAGACGCGTACGCGATCGTGATGCTCTTCGACGACGACGGCAGCTTCTTCACCGCGGCCGGGAGCAACGTCGGGTCGTACGTGTACGAGTCGAGACCGGTACCGGCAGGCTGCATGCCGGCCGGCAACATCTGCGTCGACACGGTGCCGAGGTTGCCGTAGATCTCGCTCGTGAGTTTGTTGCGGTCGATTGCGGCGCGCAGGGCCTGGCGCAGCGACAGGTCGTTGAACGGCGCCTTCTGCGGGTTGATCTTCAACACCGACTTCTGCAACGCCGGGATGGTGATCACCTGGAAGCCGCTCTTGGTCTTGAACGTATTGGTGGTTGCGGCCGGCAGATTGTGCAGGATGTCGAGGTCGCCACCTTCGATCTTCAGCTGCTGCGTCGAGAGGTCCGGGACGATGTTGATCTCGATCGTCGTGATCTTCGGCTTCGCACCCCAGTAGTTCGGGTTCGCAGCGAGCACGTATTGCTGCCCGAGGGTGAACGACTTGATGTAGTACGGACCGGTGCCGATGCTGTGCGTCTTCAGGTAGCCCTGCGTGAAGTCGCCACCCTTCGCGTACTTCGTCATCGCGGTCGGGCTCAAGAGCTTCGGACCGTAGGGAGCAGCGAGGTAGTCCATGAACGCCGACACCGGCTGCTTGAGGTTCACGACGAACGTCAGCGGGTCGGGGGTGCCGTACGACGCGACCTGGGCGAGCATGTACGCCGGGCCCTGGTTCACCTTCGGCCGTCGTTCGAAACTCGCCTTCGCCGCGGCGGAGTCCATCGGCGTGCCATCCTCGAACTTCACGTTCGAGCGCAGGTGGAACGTGTAGGTCTTCCCGTCGGCCGACTTCTCCCACGACGTCGCGAGAAGCCCTTCGAGGGCGTTCGTCGGCGGGTTTTGCTGATAGCGAACCAACCCTTCATAGGTCGACATCACGACCTGGTTGCCCTCGGTCTCGTAGAAGATGTCGGGGTCGGGAACCTGCATGTCGGCGACGAACGCGGTTCGCAACGTCGTCGAAGCCGCGCCGCCGTTGCCGCCGCCGTTATTGCCGGAAGAGGCGTTGCCCGACGAGGTGCCACCGCACGCCGCGACGGCGAGCGCGAGCGCGGCGACAAGAGCAGCGAGCCGCAGCCAGCGCGTGCGGGGGTGGTCGGTCTTTCGGCGGGGCACAGATCCTCCTGGATGTACTGATGTCGACTGCGGATGCATGAGAACGGCTAAACGGAAGCCGGGACAGAAGAGATGGACGGGTCCGCGCGGAGCGCGAACGCGTCGATGACGGTTGCGGTCGTGACGCGCGCGCCGCCTTGGAGGTACTCCATGGCTGCGAGCGACGCGTCGTGCGCGGCGAACGACGACCCGCCGACGCAGTCTTCGACGACCCGCATGAAGTAGTCGCGCTGGTGGCCGTCGGCGAACGTGTAGTGCACGCACACGTCGGTGAGACCACCGATGAGCACGAGTGTGTCGGCGCGCAATCCCTTCAGGAGGATTTCGAGCTCCGTTCCGAAGAAGCACGAGTAGCGCCGCTTGACAATGTGGTATTCGCCGTCCTCGGGAAGTAACGCCGGGTCGAGTTCGGTGGTGGCATCACCTTCGAGGCAGTGAATGCCTTCCGTACCGTCGAGCTCGCGCCCAAAGTCGACGAGGTTCCGCCGGTGCGCTTCTTGGAAGAAGATCACCGGCACGCCCCCGCGGCGCGCCGCGGCAACGATCTCCAGCGCGTTGGCGCGCCGCTCCTCGTACCCGTCCATGATCGGGATGCCGACCTCTTCGATAGGCCGGCCTCCCGAATTCTGCATGTCGACGACGATCAACACGGGGTTGCCGACGATCATCGGTTGGCGCACATCGTCTCCTTGTTCAATGCAGGACCATCCCGCCGTTGACACACACGGCCTGGCCGGTAACGAAGGCGGCGCCGGGGCTCACGATCCATGCGACCGTCGCGCCGACATCGGCCGGCGTGCAGAACCGCCCCAACGGGATCTCGTCGAGAGACGCGGCGCGCACGTCGTCGAGGTTGCGTTCGGTGAGCGCCGTCTCGGCCTGCCACTCGGCCCGATTCATGTCCGTCTCGGCGGTTCCCGGGCAGACCGCGTTCACCGTGATGCCGTCGACCGCGAGCTCGAGCGCCGCGCTTTGCGTGAGGCCGACGACCGCGAACTTCGTGGCGGCATAGCCACCGAGATACGCGAAGCCCTGCAGACCGGCATCCGAAGCGACGTTCACGATGCAGCCGCCGTTTCCGGCGTCGCGCATCACGCGTACCGCGGCTTGCATGCCGTGCAGCGTGCCCATGACATTGATCGCGAGCATCCACTCCATCTCCGCCGGCGGAGTGTCGGCGACCGTCGCTATGACGGACACGCCTGCGTTGTTCACCCACACGCGCAGGTCGCCGAGTGACGCGGCCGCGTCGGCGAGCAACGTCATCGTCGATGCTTCGGCGACGTCGCCCGAGACCATCTTCACCGCGCGACCGCGCTCGCGAACCGCTTCGGCCGTCTCCTCCGCCGCCGCCTGGTCGGAACGCCAGCCGAGGACGACGTCGTAGCCGTCATCGGCGAGCGCGAGCGCGATACCGCGCCCGAGCCCACGTCCACCACCGGTAACAACCGCAACGCGGGATTCGGTCATATCTGTTTCACCAGCCATTCGAAGGGCGCGAGATGCCGCGCGTCGTCAGCGAGCAACCGTTCTGGATGCCACTGCAACGCTAGAAGGCCCTCGGCTTCGACGGCTTCGACGACACCGTCCGGACTCCACGCGGTCGCGCGCAACGCCGAGCCCAGTTCACAAACAGCTTGGTGATGGATCGAATTCACGACGGTTGCGCCACCCAGTGCCTGCGCCGCATAGGAGCCGGGTTCCGCCTCCACGGCGTGGACCGGTTCGTGTTGCCGCGCTTCCTGCCAGTGGTCGGCGAACCCGGCGTGCACGAGATCTTGCACGAGCTTCCCGCCCATCGCGACCGCGATTGCCTGTGCGCCGCGACAGATCCCGAGGACGGGCCGGCTCATCGCGTAGAACGTTCGAACGGCCCAAAGATCGACGGCGTCGCGGTTCGCGTCGGCGTCACGCACGTCGGCGGGTTCCGAGTCGTACGTGGTCGACTCGAGGTCGCCACCTCCGGTCACGACCAACGCGTCGCAGTCGCTGAGCAGTTCGGCCGCGAGCGCCGGGCCACACCCGTCGCCCGCCGGAACGATGACCGGCGTGGCGTCGAGTGCGCGTAGCGCGTCGATGTACCCCCGGTGTAGCGAGTATCGCTCGGTCGGGTACCGACCTATGACAACGCCAACCCGCATCAGAACATCGCGAGGTACTTGTCGCGCTCCCACTCGCTGACCTGCGAGTGGTACGCGTCCCATTCGTTGTTCTTCATCTCGACGTACGCGCTCACGAACTCGGCCGGGAAGACCGAATGGCTCAACGGGTCCGCCTCGAATGCGTCGATCGCCTCGAGCAGGTTGCGAGGAAGCCGCACCGCGTCGGAGCGCTTCGTCGAGTCGTACATGAGGTCTTCGATCGGCTCGCCGGGGTCGAGTCCCTCGGCGATCCCTTCGAGGCCGGCGGCGAGCATGAACGCGGCCGCCGCGTACGTGTTCGCGGCGGAGTCGACCGCGCGGTTCTCGAGACACGGACGGTTACGCGGGAGACGCAGCATGCACGAGCGGTTGTTGTCGCCGTACGCCGCCCACACCGGCGCCCACGACACGCAACCGTCGGTGAGGCGCGGCACCAGACGCTTGTAGGAGTTCACCGTCGGCGTCGCGATCGCGGCGAGCGCCGCGGCATGGCGAACGATACCGGCGATGAACCCGTAGCAGAGCTTGCTCCAACCACGAGGGCCGTCGACGTCGCGGAACAGGTTCTGACCCGACTCGACATCGGTGAGGCTCATGTTGAAGTGATGACCCGATCCCCACGCGTCGGTATAGGGCTTGGGCATGAACGTCACGGCCAACCCGGCCGACTTCGCGACCTGCTTCGCCATCAGGCGGAAGAACGTGATCTTGTCGGCCATCTCGAGCGCCGGCGCGTACTGGAAATCGAACTCGAACTGTGCGTCGCCGCCTTCGTGATCGAAGCTGTAGATACCGAAGCCCGACTCGTTCATGTAACGAACCATCGGATCGAGGAACGGCATCGCGTCGAGGGTGCTCTCGACGTCGTACCCGGGCGTGGGATCGATGCGGCCGCTCGGCGCGATGGGCCCGAGGTAGCCGTCAGCACCGATCGCATCGGGTTTGTACGCGTAGATCTCCGTCTCGACGCCGAGGTTGAAGACGAAGCCACGTTCTTGCGCGACGGCCAGCTGACCCTTCAGCATCGAACGTGTGCAGTGCGCGAACGGTTCCGTGCCGCCGTAGAGAAGGTCGGCGGCCATCCACGCGAAGGTCGGGTCCCACGGCATGACACGCACGGTCGAAGGGTCGGGCATCGCGACGCACTCGTCTTCGTGAGGCGTCATCTGCCCGAGCTCGCCGAGTCCACGCGGCGTGTACCGCTCCGAACCCGCAAGAAGGTTCGGGAGATGGTCGATCGGCACGACCTTCGACTTGGCCCGGCCGGTGATGTCGACGAATGACCCGACGACGTATTTGACGCCACGTTCCGCGAGATCGGTCGTGAGTTGGCGATGCGCGTCGGTCGTCGGGCTTACGGTGTCCATGACAAAACTTCCTCTGGGTGACGGGTGAGTTTCGGAAATGGTGCGCGTCCGAGCGGCGGCTCCTCTACACGTCCGCGCTCAACCCGCGCGCTCAACGCGTCGGCGGTGCGCGCGACGAGAAGTTCGCCGAGCTCGACCGTCGCTTCCGACGGGCGTCCCGTGACGCCGTTCGTCGACAGGCTCGGTGCGGTGTATCGGAACACGAGGTCGCCGGTGCGGTCGGGGTCGTCCGCGTTGGCCATGCGGGCGCGATCGACAAGCTCGGGCGCGACCGCGAGCATCACCGACGTCTCGGCTCGGTTGGCGTGCAGATCGGCGCCGTCGGCGACCGTTTCGGAGGCCACGATCGGATCGAGCGACCACCAGTCGACCGTTCCTACCTGCAGGTCGGGCCGGTAGAGCCGCACGTGATCGGTCGCGATGCCGAGAGATGCGGCATTACCGAAGTGCGCGTTGACGAACAGGAGACGCGTGAGCCCCGACGCAGCCGCCCACTCGACGTACTGGCGCACGACCGCCGCGAGGAGCTCAGGGGTCAACGAGATCGTGCCCGGCATGACCGTGCCGTGGCCGTAGCTCGCCCCGAGGGGAATCGCCGGGAGCACCGGCGCACCACACCGGTCGCTCGCGGCCTCACAGATCGCGGTGGCGATGATGGTGTCGGTCGCGGTTGGAAGGTGCGGGCCGTGCTGCTCGGTCGCGCCGACCGGTACGAGACCGACTTCGGCGCCGCCCGCAAGGTCTTCCAGCTGCATCCACGTTTGGTCGACCCATCGCCGGGGCATCGACGGTCAAGGTAGATACGGTCCGTTGCCGGACGGTGTGGTCAACGTGAACCGCGCGTCACGCGCGATGGTTCGCAACGTTCCCGGTTGGTTACGTGTTCATTTCGGCGACCGGTCGAGCCGCAGGACGCACCGACGGGCCGAGCATCAGCGCGCCGATCACCATGACCACCACGACGGCCGCGACCGACGTGCACATCGCGACCGCGCCGCCGGCGGTGTACACCGCCGGCGTCACGAGCGCGGCAACACCGGTCGCGAACAATCCCACCGCGCCGGCGAGCCCTTGGCCGGCAGCCACGCCATCGGGCGGCGACGCGGCGACCATCGCCGCCCGCGCCGCGGGAATCGCGATCGCCTGGAAGCATGCTTCGAGCACCGCGAGGCTGACGATCAGTCCCGGCCGGTGCGGGACGCTGTACGCGGCAATGATCGGTGCGACGACAAGCGACGCCAACGCCGCCGCGCGCGCCGGCCCGATGCGATCGGCCACTCGGCCGCCACCGGCCGCGAGCAGTATGAACGGGAGACCGAACGTCGCGGCACTGAGTCCGACGAACAAGCTGCTCGCACCCCGATCGACGAGGTACCGGGCCCAGGTCGCCTCGAACATCCCGACGGGGTACTCGATCGCGACGATGAGCAGGATCGCCGCGCCCGCGTTGCGGTTACCGGCGAATGCGGCGAACCCGCGCCCCGCGGGTCGCAGTAAGGCCGGCGCGCTGCCTTCCGCACCGTCCACACCATTCGGCAGATGGCGACCGATGAACACGGCCACGACCAACCCGGCGACACCGACGGCGAGGAAGGCCGTGACGACACCGGCGACAGCGGCGATGGCCGCCCCGACAGCCGGGCCCGCGACCAAGCCGGCGAGCTCTGCGCTCGAGAGACGACCAAGCCCGTGCGCGTGCTCACCCTCGACGGATCCCGCCGCCGTTGCGCGCGCGGCCGGCAGGAAGACGCCTAACGCCAGGCCGGCGAGCGAGCGCGCGAGCACGAATTGCCACAGCGACCGGCCCGCCGCCATGCCGAACAATGACGCGGACGCAAGCACGATGCCCGCAACCATGAGCCGGCGAGCGCCGCCGCGGTCCGCGAGGTGGGCGAGGCCAAGTTGCACTGCCACCGCGGCGAAAAATGGTCCAGCCGCGATGACCCCGATGCCGGCGGTCGGAAGATGGTGTTCGTCTTGTAACGCGGCGAGGAGCGGGAAGACGACGCTGGTGCTCGCCATGCACACGAACGCGGCTGCAAGGAGCGCGCGCCGTTCATGTCTCGCCGTCACGGCATGATGGTCGCGGATACCCGGGCGGGATACTCAGCCGAGATACGTGAGCAAGTTGGCGTGGAAGTCGGCGATCGGGCGCTCGTGCTCGATGGCGAGCGGACCGACCTCGAACCGCGCGGAGTGGATCGCCATCTGCATCTGCTCGCACGCGACACCGTCTTCGTCGCGCAGGATCAACAGACCTTGTGCGCGCATCTCCTCGCTGACGACCGCGCCGGGCGCGCCGTAGTTGCGAATATCGAGCTCGCACGTCTCGGGGCCGGTCGGCACGACCTGGTACGTCTGCACCATGGTCCCCATCGTCGCCATCGGGACGTTCGGGAACATCAGGTTGGCGCGCAGGGTACGTAACTCGTCCTCGCTGACACCCGGAATCGGCTGCATCACTGAGCGCGGCGTTTGGCTGCCTTCACCAACCCGCAGGACCTCGGCCGAGTACCAATGGCGTCCCGACGTCGCGTAGCTCGCCTCATGGTGTTCGTACATCTTCAGGCTGTCTTGGTGGAGGTACCAGAGGTGCAGCCAGTCGATGTGATTCTCGATGTAGAGCTTCCAGTTGCAACGCAGCGGCACGCGGGTGCGCGCGATCTCGACGATGTCGTCCCATGGGTAGTCGCCACAGTGCTCGGGCAAGTCTCCGAGCCACGCAGTGAACGTCGCTTCCGCCGCCGGGTCGGGGTGCACGAAGATGAACCCGCCCCACACCTGCACCGACACGTCGAACAACCCGAGCGCGCCGGCATCGATGTCGGGGAACTGGGTCTTGCGCTGCGGCACCCGTTCGAGTGCACCGTCGAGGGCGAACTCCCACCCGTGGTAACCACAACGGAGCGACTCGCCGCAGTTCCCGCTGCCACACGCAATGACCATTCCGCGGTGACGGCAGAGGTTGAGAAAGCCGCGCAACGTGCCGTCGTTTTGGCGAACCACGACAACCGGCTCGGTGCCGACCAGCGCGGTGAAGTAATCGCCGGGCTGCATGCATTCGCTGACGTGACCGACAAGGTTCCACGTACGACCGAACAGCTCACGGCGCTCGCGCTCGTACCACGCCGGGTCGTAATACGCCTCAGGTGGCAGGCGATAGACCGGGCGCTCCGCCGAGTCGGCGCGATCCAGCAGGCTCGTCATGCACAACCTCCGGTTGGATCCAGTGTTGCCGGCCGCGCGGTACTCACAGTGCGACCGGAATGATCGCGATGGTCTGCTCCGCGGAACGCGCGTCCGCGCCGTTCAACTGGTGCATGAGCCGACGCTGGCCCTCGTAGTTGTACTCACACACGCTGTGCATAAGGCAGCGGTTATCCCATACCACGAGCTCACCAGGCTCCCAGTCGTGGCGATAGACAACGTGGGGCGTGGTGGTCATGTGCGCGATCAGCTCTTCGAGCAACGCGCGTGTCTCCGAGCGGTCGAGGCCGGAGAGCTCGACAATCTCCTCGATGGAGAAGAACAGTGCCTTGCGTCCCGTGACGGGATGGTGGCGGACGAGGGAGCGCACGACGTCGGGGTGCTTCGCGGCAGTCTCCCGGTTCATCGGTTCCCACGTGCCGCTGGCCTTCGCAAGCCACTCTTGGAGTTGCACCCAGCTGTAGCGCGCGTCGAGCCCGTCGAGGTAGGTCCGCCGCTCGGCCGGCAGGGACTCGTACGCGAGGTGCCCGTTTGCGAAATAGGTTTCGCCTCCGGTCTCGGGCACCTCGATCGCGTACATCAGCGACGCTTTCGGCATCACGGGCATGCCACTCAGGTCGGAGTGCCACTCCATGCCGCGTCGGTTCGTGTAGCCGATGGCTTTGCCGTCGACCTCGATATTGCTGATGATGTCGATCTCGGGGTATCCCGGCAGGGAGTACGCGACGACGCTGGGCTCGTAGTACACGCCGTCGTCGAAGTACTGCACGATCCGGATCTCGTCGGCCGGCGTCAGGTCCTGGCCCGGGAAGCACAAGATGTGCCACACGACGAAGGCGTGATCGAGCGCGGCGACCACCGACGGGTGCAGTGGTTGCGAGAGGTCGACGCCGGCGACACGGGCGCCGAAACAGCCGCCGAGCGGCGTGATGTGCAGCACCGTTCCGTCGTCGCATGCAAGGACGGCACCGTCGCCTTCGGTCACCAGCAAGGAGTCACGCCTCCATCTCGTGCCAGGTCGCCCAGTCGATTTCGCGGCCCGGGTAGGCGACGCGTTCGAAGGGCCAATCCTTTGCGATCCAACTTCGAGCGACGTCGAACAACTCGTCGTCGAGACCGTTGATCTGTTGGTCCTTACGGACCCAGGTATAGACCTCGGCGTCGAATGGGCCGCGGCTCGCCGGGAAGATATAGACGTTGCCGTAGCTCGTGTGCTCGTCGGGAGGGACCACGATGAACACGAAGGAGAAGCCCATCTGGAACTCCTTCTGGTGCCATCCGAGCTCGATGATCTCCTGTTCGATCGTGTACGGCTCCGGTACGGCATTGGGGTCGCCGAAGGCCGCACCCAGTTCGGCGGGGCTACTCGCGACGGCCTCGTAGTCTCGGATCGCATCGTGGATGGTCATCGGCCGGATGCGAAAGCGCGAGGTCTCGACCACCGTCACGAGGTCGGTGCCGGGCGGAATCAAAGGTGCGTGGTACAAGCGCGCTCCACGCCGACGCTGCCCTGATAGGGATTCTGCGATCGACGTGGTCAACGTAACGAGCAAGTGTTGCCATCGTGTCAATCATGCATTCCGGCTGCGTTGCGAATGCTCGGCCCCTAGTGTTTGGGAGATGAGCGGCGAGCGTCCACCGGCCGGGTATCCCGGTCGGTAGCGAGTACGACAATGAGCCGACCATGAGCATGGACACTGGCGCTCTCTTGCTGGGCACGCGCAAGGGAGCGTGGGTACTCGGCGCCGACACGTGGCGCCGGTCGTGGACGATTTCCGAACCGATGTTCCTCGGTCACATCGCGCACCATGTTGTGCTCGACCCGCGCGACGGCCGCACGCTCCTGATGGCGGCGAGCACCGGTCACCTCGGGCCAACGGTGTTCCGTTCCTACGACCTAGGCGAGACCTGGACCGAGGCTCGGCGGCCACCCGCGTTCGCGGCGAACGACCGGCTCGAGCGCGCGCTGCGCGCGGTGTTCTGGCTCACGCCCGGGCACGCCGACGAAGCCGGCGTTTGGTACGCGGGTGGCTCACCGCAGGGAATGTTCCGAAGTGACGACGGCGGCGACACCTGGGAACCGCTGTCGGGCTGGAACGACCACCCCGACTGGGAACGCTGGGCGGAGTGGCCCGACGAAGGCACGCCCGACGGTTCGATGTTGCACTCGGTGAACATCGATCCCCGCGACCCCGCGCACCTCTATATCGGCCTGTCGGGTGGTGGCGTCTTCGAGACCACCGACGGCGGTACCGACTGGAAGCCGCTCAATGCCGGCAGCGTGGCGACGTTCCTTCCTGATCCTGAGCCGGAGTTCGGTCACGATCCGCATTGCGTGCGCCTCCATCCGCAACGTCCCGATCGCCTCTATCAACAAAATCATTGCGGCATCTACCGCATGGACCGGCCCGACGGTCGTTGGGTGCGTATCGGCGACAACATGCCGCCCGACGTCGGCGATATCGGTTTCCCTATCGAGTTGCACCCGCGCGACCCCGACACGGCCTGGGTGTTCCCGATGGACGGCACCGACGTATGGCCCCGCACGAGCCCCGACGGCCGCCCTGCCGTCTACGTGACGCGCGACGCGGGCGAGTCGTGGGCTCGCTGCGACAACGGGTTGCCCGTGCCGGCGTGGTTCACCGTGAAACGCCAGGCGATGACGGTCGACGACGCGGACCCGGTCGGTGTGTATTTCGGGACCACCAGCGGCGAGGTGTGGGCGAGCACCGACGAAGGCGCGACCTGGGATTGCATCGCGCAACATCTTCCCGAGATCTACTCGGTCGAATTCGCCGCTGCGAGCGCGCCCGCTTCGTGAACGTACGTATCCCGACGCCGTTGCGGTCTTATACCGACGGCGAAGCGGTCGTCTCGGTCGACGGTGCCGATCTCACCGCAGTGTTCGCCGAACTCGACCGCCGCTTTGCCGGTATCCGGTTTCGCGTGGTCGACGAACGCGGGCGGTTGCGTCCGCACATGAAGGTGTTCGTGAACGACGAAGCCGTGCGTGATCTCTCGGTCGCGCTCGCGCCTACGGATGAGGTCACGATCATGCAAGCCCTTTCGGGTGGCTGAGTGGCCGTCACGATCTACGGCGTTATCGCGCTGAGCTTCATGATGACCATGTACGCGCTCGAGCGGCGCGGACGTCGCTTCGTAGCCGGCTTCGCGCTGGGCTGCGCGCTGTCGAGCTCGTACGGGTTCCTCGCGGGCGCCTGGCCGTTCGGTGTGATCGAAGCCATCTGGGCAGTGATCGCGTTCCGCCGCTACCGTTCGGCCGAGGTGAATCCGTAGCGCGCCCGCGCAGAAAGATGAGGTCGCACATGGCCGGCAAGCCCAGCTACCTGGGACTCCTGAATGCGATCTCGCTCATCGAGTCGCGCGCCTACGCGTACCTCGTCGTCTGGGCCGAGAAGACGCCGAGCGACGACGTGCGCAACGTGCTTCTCAGAGTCGCGGCCCGTGAAGGCGAGCACGGCATGAGCTTTGCCAAGCGCATCAGCGAGCTCGGGTACGAGGTGCGCCCGAAGGATGACCCGAGCGCGGAGAAAGTGATGGCGATCGCTGCCTCGGATCGATCGGATCTCGAGAAGATGGAGCTCCTGAAGCTCAACACGCTCGACACCGGCAGCGAACCCGACATCTTCGACAACTTCTTCCGCGACCACACGATCGACATCGCAACCGGCGAGCTGCTCGGCCGCTATATCGCCGAGGAGCGCGACACCGCGCGCTTGTTGCGCTCGTGCTACGAGCAGCTGAGCGCGACCGCGTAACGCGACGAGGCCGGGCGTCGAAACGCCCGGCCTCGCGCAGTCACTCCCCGTCGAGGGAAGTCAGTTGGTCAGCTGCAGATCCCCGCAGGGCTGCCGCCACCACCACCGTTGTGGCACGCGTTACCCGACCAGTTATTGGCCGTCCCCGCAGTGCCCCCGCCGCTCGACGAATCGTGCGCGTCGAACGGCTGGTTGTTGCTCATCGTGTTGTTGCTGAATGCGTTGCCCGTCGCGTCAGCCGTCGCCTGAATACCGTCGGCCGTGCTGCCGTCGACGGTATTCATCGTTACGAGGTTCGACGTGCTGGTGGCGTTGACGGAACCGGGGCCGGCAAGCCCGATGCCGGTGCCGTTGGCGGCCGATAGGTGATTCGACTTGATCGTGCTCAATTTCGCGCCGTAGCCGATGATGCCGCCGTCGCCATTGGTCTTTACCGTGTTGCTGATGACGGTTGCGTTGCTCACGCTGTCGAGGAAAATGCCGTCGCCGTTGAAGCCGTTCGTTGCCGGCGCGGCATCGTGGGCGTTGTTGCTCTTCAACGTGACGCTCGCCGTCGAGTTGCCGGAGTCATTCTGCGCGTAGATGCCGACGTTGTTGGCGAACACCTCGCTGCTGATCACCGAGGCGTTACTCGCCGTGTCGTAAAGCAAAATGCCGGTGCCTTCGCCGTCGGGCGTGTAGTTGTTGCCGTGCACCTTCGCCTTGTTGATGGTGCCACCACCACCGAAGCCGAACTGGATGCCGTTCTGCGCGGCGTCACCGAGGCCGACCGGCCCGCGCCCCACCACCTCGGTCAACGAGATCTTGCACGTGGTCCCGGTGTCGTTACACGTAATGCCGTTCTTCTGGTAGTTGTCGACTTTGCCGCCACTCATCTTCAGCGTGGCGCTCGGGCCACTCTGGCTACGCACGTAGACGGCGAGCCCGTTCTGGCAGCCGAGCAAGTTCGGGGCGCCCGACGTGATGCTCGTAACGTTGACTTTGCTGAGCGTCACGGACGCGCTGCGCACGTACAGCCCGGTGTGGCCGGGACCGGCTACACACCCGGCCGCTGCCGGCATCCCGGTGCCGTCAATCGTCAGGTTCTTGAGCAACACGTTCGTGAACCCGGACGTGACGCTCACTACTGCCCTTACATCAGCGCCGCTCGGCGTCGACCCGTTGACGTTGTCGGTGACAGGCGCGATCGAGGCGCCGTTGCCGTTGATCGTCACGTCGCTATGACTGATCGTGGCCTGATCAACGATCGGTCCGCTGCCAGTCACGACGTTGATGTTGCTGCCCGTCGGTGCGACGAACGTGAGCGCGTGGCTGATGGTCTTGCAGGGCGACGTCTTGACCGTGCAATTGTTCGCGGCGTCGGTACCCGTACTACTCACCCAGAGGGTTGTGCGGGTTGCCGCACCGGCAACCTGCGCGGGGAGCGCTGCCAATGCTGCTCCTCCGAGGGTTGCCGCAATGAGCGGCACCATGGCACGTCGTAGCGCAACCCGTAATCCGGGCGCGCGCGACGAACGAGATTGACGAGAGGTCATACGTTCACGCTCCTTTGAAGCACTGGTTTGCGCGCAACCGATTCGCACGACAACACAAGGAGCGTGAGAACGCGCCCCCACCTGCGTTCGAGTCTGCGTCGGTATGCGCGTTCGGAACCTACAAACGCAACCGTCGGATTGCAAGGAGCAACACGAAGGCCGGACACGTTGTCGCGTTTACTGGGATTCGAGGCCCTTTGCACCGAGATAGCTCGCCAGCGCTTCACTGTGCGCCTCACTCGCACGGCCGGACCACGCGACCTCGCCCTGGCGCAAAACGACCGCGTCGTCTGCGTATTCGAGGGCACGCTTCACGTATTGCTCGACCAGCACCACCGTCACGCCTTCTTCCTTGGCGCGGGCAAGCGAGTCGAAGACGAGGTCGACGAGTTTGGGTGCCAATCCGAGCGACATCTCGTCGGCAATAAGGATCGAAGGTGGCGCGGCGAGCACACGAGCTAGCGCGAGCATCTGCTGTTCCCCGCCGGACAACGTGCCCGCGGGTTGGCGTCGACGTTCGCCTAAGAGCGGGAACAACGCGATCGCACGGTCGACCGCCGCGGCGCGCTCACTGCGCGGCACCGCGTAGCGCAACATCGCGCGCAGGTTCTCGGTGACCGACAAGTTCGGAAAGATGCCGCGCCCTTCCGGCACGTACGCAACGCCGAGCCGCGCGATCCGGTGCGGAGGGCTCCCACCGATTTCAGTTCCGCGCAAACGGATGGAACCCGCGGCCGGCTTCACCACGCCGGCGATCGCCGCCGCAAGCGAACTCTTCCCCGCGCCGTTCGCGCCGAGCACGGCCAGCGCGCGTCCTTCGGCCACATCGAACGTGACCCCCGAAAGCGCGCGTGCGTCGCCGTACGACACCGCGAGTTGTTGCACCTGCAGCGCGACGGTCACGTCGTTGCACCGAGGTACGCGGCCTGCACGGTGGGGTCGTTGCGCACGGCGTCGGGCGACCCGCGCGCGATCACTTCGCCGAAGTCGAGCACGGTGACATCGTCGGCCAGGCCCAGCACCATGTCGACGTTGTGTTCCACGAGCACGAGCGACACCTGCTCGTCGTCGCGTAGGCGGCGGAACACCTCCGACAGTTCCTCCGTCTCGCGCGCGTCGAGCCCCGACGACGGCTCGTCGAGCAACAGGAGCCGCGGATGCGCGGCCATCGCGCGAGCTATCTCCACCAGGCGTCCCGTGCCGAGCCCGATCGCCGCCGCGGGCACGTGCGCAACCGAGCGCAGACCGAGCACGTCGATGATCTGATCGATCGCGTCGTCTTCGCCGGGCGCCGGGCGTGCACCGACGCCGATCAGATCGAGCGGGAGATACCGCACGAGGTCGAACAGGGTGCGCCGGCGTCCCGCGCGATACGCCACCACCAAGTGCTCGCGCACCGTGAGTTCGTCGAACAGTTCGAGGCGTTGGAAGGTGCGGGCGAGCCCGCGGCGGGCGCGGGCCTGGGGCGTGGCCCTGGTCACGTCGACACCGTCGATGTACACCGACCCCTCACGGGGCCGCACGAATCCCGACAACACACCGAAGCACGTGCTCTTGCCCGCTCCGTTCGGACCGATCAGCCCGACGATCGACGCGGGCGGCACCACGAGTGACAGGTCGTGAAGTGCGAGCAGCCCGCCGTAGGTCACGGTCAGGTCGCGGGCTTCGAGAAGGGGCGTGGGTTCGTTCACTCGACTGTTCACTCCGCCACGCGCATGGTGTCGAGCGCAGCGACCCCGGGCGCTGCTCGTTCGCGCCGGCGCGGCGGCCGGCGGAACCCGGATACGACCGAATGCACGACGCCCCGCGGATCGCGCGCCAACCCGATCGCGCCGAGGCCGAACAGCAACGTCGGTAATTCGAGCCAACTGCCGTGCAGGTGCTCGGAGAACAGCTGCGGCAACACCGCGAAGCTCAGGCCCGCGAGCATGGCTCCGGTGATCGAGCGGATACCCCAGGTGACGGTGACCGCCAGCCAGACGACGCCGATGAGCACGTCGAACTGTTGTGGGTTGGCGAAACCGCCGTAGCTCGCGTAGAGGCCGCCACCGATGCCCGCGATGAACGCGCTGACGCCGAACGCGACGAGCTTCGACCACACGATGTTGACGCCGAGCGCCGCGGTCGCCGTCTCACTGGCGCGCATCGCGGCGAGGTTGAGGCCCGTCGTGGACCGTTTGATGTTTCGCACCAGCAACGCGACGAGCACGAAGCACACGACGAGCAAGTAATAGAACGAACGGTCATTCCCGAAACCGTTCGGCCGTACCACGGGAACGCCTTGGTTGAAATTGCTCACCGACGACAACTGGAAATACGTGTTCTGTACCAACTCGGCGAAGGCAAGCGTGGCCAGCGCGAGGTAGAGGTCGCCGAGCCGCAAGCTGGGTAACGCGGCGAGCACACCGAACGGCACCACCACGAGCGCGGCCAGCACGATTGCCAGCAACACCGACATGCCGTTGTTCGTTGCCCACTGTGCCGTGATGGCCGCCGCGATACCCGCGAACGTGACCTGGCAGAGCGAGATCATGCCGCCTTCGCCGGTCACGACCACGTACGACAGGAAAACGATCGCGAGCGCCAAGCCCTTCGCCACGATGCTGAGCCACAAGCCCGAGAGGAACTCCGGCGCGATCAGCACGCCCGCGAGCACGACCGCGATCGGGAGGAGCCGCCGCCAGAGTGGGAGCCGTGTGTTCGCAACCACCGGCGGCGCGACTTCGGCGCCAGCCCGGGTGTCGAGCGTGAACCCTTCTTTCTGGAGGCCACGGTACGCGAGCAAGAACACGATCATGATGATGAACGGCACGCTCGGTCGGATACCGCGGATGAGCACGCTGTCGGGGTTGACGAAGTGCGCCATGAAGTCTTGAAACTGCGTCGTCGCCGAGAACTCCTGGAGCAGGCCGATGAGCAGCGACCCGACGTAACCGAGCACGAGGCTGTGCATGCGCGCGACGACGACCGCAGCGAACGACCCCAACACCAGGAACGTGAACTGCAGTTCGTCGAAACCGCGCAACGGCCCGAGCAACACGCCGGCGG
>JAODBJ010000140.1 GCA_025463905.1 Actinomycetes bacterium | reverse complement strand
TACACCGATTTGTGGTCGGCCGAGTCGGGCGGGCACGACGCGTTCACGCCGCTCGCGCTCGCGTCGGTGTGGGCACCGTCGTTGCGCCTCGGTACCGCGATCGTGCCCGCGTACACGCGCGGTCCCGCGACCCTCGCCGAGCAGGTCGCGAGTATCTGTCAGGCGGCACCGGGCCGATTCGCGCTCGGTATCGGTACGTCGTCGGACGTGATCGTGGAACGGTGGAACGGCATCCCGTTCGAGAAGCCGTACCAGCGCGTGCGCGACACCGTGCGGTTCCTTCGGGCGGCACTCACCGGCGAAAAGGTCACGGAGGACTACGAAACGTTCTCCGTGAAAGGGTTCCGCCTCGGCATTCCGGTGCCGGAACAACCGCCGATTCTCGTGGCTGCATTGCGGCCCGGGATGTTGCGCCTCGCGGGGCGCGAGGGCGACGGTGCGATCATCAACTGGCTCTCGGCGGAAGACGTGCGCCAAGTGGTGCCGTACGTCGGCGAAGGCAAGGAGATCGCGGCGCGCATCTTCGTGTTCCCCACCGACGACCGCGATCTCGTACGAGCAGTGGGCAAGCGCGCCATCGCGAGTTATCTCACCGTCCCCGTGTACGCGGCATTCCACGAGTGGCTCGGCCGCGGCGACCTGCTGGCAAAGACGTGGGAACTGTGGAAGGCGGGCGACCGCAAGGGCGCGGCCGAAGCCATCCCCGACGAAGTGCTCGACGACATCCTCGTGTGGGGCAAACCCGAAGCGTGTAAGGAGCACATCGCGCGTTACGCCGAGAACGGCGTGACGACGCCGGCACCCGCGTTGTTCTGCGGCCCCGACCAGTTACGCCCCGTCTTGCGGGCACTCGCGCCGTAGCGCCGCGACGCGTTGCCGCCGAACGCCGACCTACGCGGCTTTGAGGTGCACTTCGTCGTGGCGGACGCGCGCGAGCTTCAACTTGGTCAGCGCTTGCACGAGCCACCACCCGGGGTCGATCTCGCCTCGCTGCAGTGAGAATCGCGCCGAGGTGGGCGCGGCGTGATGGTTGTTGTGGAACCCTTCGCCGCCGGTGACGAACGCGAGCAACTGGCCGTTGGTCGCGGAGTTTGCGTGCGGGCGTTTGCCGAACGTGTGGCCGACGGCGTTGACCGACGCCGCGAGCATCACGTAGAGCCCGGCGTGAAGGAGCGCCGCGATCAGGCCGGTGAGCAATCCGAGGCCGAGTGCCCACGTGAACATCATCATGATCACGATGCCGACACCGAGGCCGAGTAAGGCGTGATCGAACAACAACCGGTCGAGGTTGTCGGAAGGGATGTCGCGGGCGTACTTGCGAAGATTCGTCGGGTCGGCCGCCGCCGACTTGTAGAGCCCGACATTGCCGAGCTGCACTTTCCAAAAACCGAGTTGCGCAGGGCTGTGTGGGTCTTCCGGTGTGTCAGTGGCGGCGTGGTGCTTGCGGTGGACGGCGACCCACTCCCGCGGCCGCTGACCGGTGGTCATCCAGCAGATCACCCGGAACGGCAGCGCGACCGCAGGTGCGACGGTGAGCGCGCGGTGGGCGAGGGCCCGGTGGAGGTAGACGGTGGTCACGGCGATAGCGAGTTGCGTGGCTACGAACGCAGCCAAGATCGCCGCCATGAGGTGGCTCCAAGTCATCACACGGAACGCTACTACCTACCGGTCGGTAGGCTATATAGGCGCCGGCCGACCGGCGATGCGTTCTACGTTTGAGAAACACATGGCCCTCCCCTCTTCGGATGTTCCCAGTACGAAGGATTTGATCCTCGAAGTAGCACGGCACCGGTTCGCGGAACACGGTTACGCGAGTACGAGGCTCACCGAGATCGCCGAAGAGGTCGGCATCCGTCGGCCCAGCCTGTTGCACCACTTCTCGTCGAAGGAAGCGTTGTACCGCGCGGTGGTCTTCGACTCCTTCGCGGACTGGCTCGACCTCGTCGACGCGGCCATCGACGAAACGCGCACCGGGTGGGAACAGGTGGAGCGCGTCTTGCAAGCCGCGTTCACGTTCTTCGAAGAGCACCCCGAATTCGTGCGGTTCGTGCGCTGGGAAGCGCTCACCGGCGGATCGGTGCTGAAGGACGAGATGGCGGTGATGATCCGGCCCCTGTTCGAGCGCGGCGCTGCGTTCCTCGAACGCGAGATGGATGCGGGGCGCCTGCGGCGCTACGACGCCCGGCAGTTGTTGCTCACGGGATACGGCGCGGTGCTGTCGTACCTGTCGGACGCACCGTTGATGACGGGCCTGCTCGACACCGACCCCTTGTCGCCCGCGGCGCTTGCCGCGCGACGCGAGCATGTGCTCGACGTGTTGCGCACCGCCATCGCGCTGTAGACGCCGCTAAAAGCGAGCGAGCTCCTGCCACCGTTCGAGTAACGCACGGTCGCCGAAGACCTCGAGCGCGTCGGGTGTGATCCGACCCCACACGAACAGGAAGAGGTCGGACGCGCTGCCGCGAGCGGCGACGTCACCCTTGGCGTGTTCCTTCGTCGTGTGCACACCGTCGGGGTCGAGCCGAACCAGCCACTCGCCCTCGGCGTCGGTGCAATGCAGGTGGATCGTTTCACCGTTGCCGCGCACGCGCTCGGCGCCACGCCGGTACGCGATCACGTCGAACACTTCGCTCACGCCGTCGGCCGCGAGGAGATGGTCGAGCGCCTGCGGCGCGCCGGCCGCCAACTGTGCGTCCCAACGATGTATCGAGGTTTCGTGTGCCATGCGTCGCGCCCACATCCCCGCACGGTGATCGCCTGTCCACGACCATGCCGGTGCGTCGGGGCCTGCTGCGTCGAGCACCGACGCGAGATCGCCAACCCCCTGTTCGTACCAGCGGAAAATCGCGTCCGGGCCAGGTGTCTCGAGCTTCGACCAGTGGTCGGTCGGCGTCGCGCCACCCGCCTTCACGATTCCCGTGACCCAATGGTGGAGGCGGCCCTGGTGCGACAGGAGATCGGCCACGTTCCAGCCGTCGCACGACGGCACGCTCGCGTCGAGACCCGCGGCGCGCGCCGCGGTGCCGAGCGCGTCGCCGTCGGTTCGAATTGCGTCGACAAACGTCGCGTGGTCCACGCGGGTCTCCTTACCGTTCCCAGCGGATGAGGTCGGCGATCTCACCCGTCTCGACGTCGTAGACGAAGCCCGCGATCACCTTCAGCGGCTCGAGATACGCCTTGGTCGTGAGTATTTCGATGTCTTCCCGGAGCGCGTCGGCGTGATGGTCGATTGGGAAGAACCCGAGGTCGGCGCCGGTGAGCTCGCGTAGCTCGTCGTCGGTCACACCAGCCAGGCCGCACTGCGTGTGTTGCATCACGACGACTGTGTCGACACCGAGCACATGGCTCGACAAGGCAAGACTCCGCAGCACGTCGTCGGTTACTCGGCCGCCGGCGTTGCGGATCACGTGCGCCTCACCGAGATGCAGACCGAGGACTGCGAACACGTCGATGCGCGCGTCCATGCAAGTGACCACCGCCAGGCGCCGGCCGGGACGGGGGTCGGCGACGATGGCCCGAGCCGCCGCGTATTGCTCGTTGGCTTCGAGGAGACGAGCGATCTCGGTCATTGCGTTGCCGCGACGAGTTCGGGGCCGTTGTTGTCGGCTTTGTTCACGAGGCGGCTCACCGGATGGAATGCGAGCTCTCCATTCGGTAACGGCGCCAGCAATTGCTGCATCCGGTCGGCGTCGCGCGTCGCGGGGTCGAGCCACGCATCCCACGACGACGCCGGCAAGACGACCGGCATCCGATGGTGCAACGGCGTGAGGTCGTCGTTGGCAACGGTGGTGACGATCGCGCACGATCGCAATCGCGGCGGGTCTTCGGCGTCGGGGTCGTACCACGCCTCCCACAGTCCCGCGAACGCAAGCGGCTCGCCGTCGGCACGACGGATGAAGTAGGGCTGACGTGCCTTCACACCTTCCTCCACCCGCCACTCGTAGAAGCCGTCGGCCGGGATGATGCAGCGCCGGCGCTCGAAGGCGCGGCGGTACGCCGGTTTCGTCGCGACGGTCTCCGCGCGCGCGTTGATCAACTTGTCGCCGATCGCGACCTCCTTCGCCCAGAACGGGACGAGGCCCCACCGCACCCGGTCGAGGGCGCGTACGTCGCGGCTCGCGGCCACGATCGGCACCTCGGTACGAGGCGTGACGTTGTAGTTCGCTTCCTCGTCGTCGGTGCGCACTTCCTCCACACCGAAGTGCGACGCGAGGAGCGAGGGAGACGACACCGAGACGTACCGCCCACACATCGTTCCGACGGTAATGGGTTGACGATCCGTATCCGGCCCTCTAATTTAAGACCGACCGGTCGGTTTCTACACGAGGGGTAGCCATGCCGACGACAGGGACGACGACGGGGACGACCACGAAGGGCCAGCGGACCCGGCGGAGGATCGTCGAGCGCGCCGCACCCGTGTTCAACCAGCGCGGGTACGCGGGTGCGTCCATGCGCGAACTCGTCGTGGCTACCGGTCTCGAAAAGGGCGGCCTCTACAACCACTTCGGCAGCAAAGAAGCGCTCGCGGTCGCGTCGTTCGACCACGCCGTCGACATCGTCGGCGAATGTCTCTCCACGGCGCGCGCGTCGGAAGAGAACGCGGTCGACCAGTTGATCGCCGTCGTGCGCGCGTTCGCACGCGGGGCGCGCCGGCCGTTGCTGCCCGGCGGCTGCCCGATCATGAACACGGCCATCGAAGCCGACGACACCAACCCGGAGCTGCGCGCACACGCGCGCGTCGCGATGAACGACTGGCATCGTTTGATCGGTTCGATCGTGAAGCACGGCACCGAGGTCGGCGAAGTCGTAGCCGGTACTGATCCGTTCGCGCTCGCGACAGTGGTCACGAGCGCGCTCGAAGGCGCACTGATGTTGAGCCGCCTCTACGACGATCCCGCGCACATGGATCGAGTCGTCGACCACCTGGTCGCGCACATCGAACAAGTGCGCGCTCCTGTGCCGCGATCACGCCGCACGACGGCAAAAGCACAATGACCGCCGCCACCCAATCCCACGACCGCGGCACCGGTTGCGGTGAGACGCTCCGCCGGCGCGACCTTCCCGACGGCGCGACGGTCATGGTGCGGCCGATCTGTGCCGAGGACGTCGAACGGCTGCGGCGCATGTTCGGCCGCCTCTCCCCTACCACCGTCTACCGGCGTTTCTTCTCGCCGATCCCCAGCCCGTCCGAAGGAGCCCTGCGGCACCTCGCAACGGTTGATCACGAGCGGCGCGACGCCCTCGTCGCCCTCATCGACGACGAGATCGTCGGCGTAGCGCGCTACGACGCTTCGGCCGGCGCGATGCGGGCTGAGATCGCGGTCACGGTCGAAGACGCGTGGCAGCACAGAGGTTTGGGCACCGTGCTCCTGCGCATGCTGACGAAGCTCGCCTTGGACCGCGGGCTCAATGCCTTCTTCGCTTCGATGCTCGCCGACAACCGGCCCGCACTCGCCGCTTTGCACCGTCTCGCGCCGGGCGCTCGCGTGGCACTCGAGGGCGGCGCCTACGAAGCGACGATCAAACTCGCGCCCTAGCGCGGACGGTCGGCCAAGCGGTAGACGAACCGCAGGCCGGACCACACTTCGTCGACCGCGCAAACCTTGTTGTCGACGAGGCCGTTCCCGAGCCCGATGTCGCGAATCAGGTTCTCGGACAGATCCGTAGCTACGTGGGATGTTCGCTTCGGCCATGCGATCCACAGCCCGCCCGCGGGTTCGAGCGCACGCGCCATCGTCGGGAACCGGCGTTCCAACTCACTGCGCCGCGTCGCGAAGAACAGCACGACGTCGTGCGCGCCGCCAAGCCGTGTCCGAAGCCGCACACCATCAGGAAGAGGTACCAGCGTCTCCGCGAACCCGTCGGGCGCACGCACAAGCGCAACGCGCGCACCTTCACCAATCCCTAATTTCTGCGGCAGCGCTGTCCCCGAGTACCCCGCCACGAGGCCGAGTCAATCGCACCGGCGGCCGCGCGGTCAACGCCTACGGCGGGTCGCCGACGCGCCAGCGCGCGAACCGCGGCACCGTGAGCCCGATCACCCCGACACCCACGATGCACAGCAGCCCACCCGAAACGACCGAAACCGTCGGCGAAAACGCCGAGGCCATCACGCCGGCTTCGAAATCGCCGAGGCGCGGCCCGCCCGTGACCACGAGAATGTTGAACGAACTCAGGCGCCCGCGTAGCGCGTCGGGCACGGTGAGCTGCTGCAGCGACGAACGGAACACCGCGGACACAACGTCTGCCGCGCCCGCGAAGCCGAGCAGCACGAGCGCCGCCCACAACCGATTGCCGGCGAAACCGAACAGCGTGATCGCGCCGCCCCAGAGCGCGACCGCGACGAGGATCGCGGTACCCATGCGCTTGATGCGTCCGACCCACCCCGACGTGAGCGCGCCGAGCAACGCGCCGGCGGCGACCGCGCTGAACAGCCAGCCGACGACTTCAGGGCCTCGGTGGAACTGCGTCGCGGCCAGCACCGGGAACAACGCGCGTGGCATCCCGAACACCATCGCGATGATGTCGATCGTGAACGTCGACTGCAGCACCTTGCGGCCCTTCAGGTAACGGACGCCTGCGAGCACCGCGTCGACGCCGCGTTCTTCCTCCTGGTGTTCGTCGCGCTGAGGCACGAGTGGCCGCAACATCACGGCGCAGGCGAACGCGACGCCGTAAGACGCGAGGTCGATCCCGTACGCCCATCGCAAACCGAAATGGACCACCACCACGCCGCCGAGCGCGGGCCCGATGACCGCGGCCGTGTTCCACATCACCTGGTTGAGCGCGGTGGCAGCCGGGAGCAACTCGCGGGGAACGAGGCTGGGGGTGACCGCAGACCTCGTCGGCAATGCGATCGACACCAAGGCGGCGTTGACCGCGGCCCCGGCATAGAGGAGCAGGAGCGGCGGGTGGCCCATGAACGCCCCGACGAGCAGCAAGGACGAACCGCCGGCCTGGCCGATCTGCGCGAGCACGAGGATGCGCCGGCGATCGACCCGATCGATGACCGGCCCGAAGAGGAGGGCCACCACGATCATCGGGACGAGCTGCACGAGCCCGACGGCCCCGACGGCGACCGGCGAGTGGGTCAGCTGGAACACCTGGATGAACAGCGCGACCGTGGTGATCTGCGTGCCGGTCTGCGACACGACTTCGCCCCACCAGATGAGCGCGAAGTCGCGAGACACCCTGAGCGGCGTGAGGTCGACGGCAATGCGCCGCACGAATTGCCGGACCGGGCGCCGCGCCGAGCGCGCGTTCGGCCCTTCTCGGGTGTCGCGCGCCACGAGGAATGGTACCGACGACGTTCGGGTTGCAATTCCCGACTGAGCCACTCGACTTTCGGCCGCGGGCGGACCTAGTCTCGGTCGAGAAGCACAACAACAAGGAGCATCACATGTCGCTGCGTCTGGGAGACGACGCCCCCAACTTCACCGCAGAGACGACCGAGGGGACGATCACGCTGTTCGATTACCTCGGCGACGGCTGGGGCATGTTGTTCTCACACCCCAAAGACTTCACCCCTGTCTGCACGACTGAGCTCGGCGCGTTCGCGAAACGCAAAGGCGAATTCGATCAGCGTGGCGTGAAGTTGATCGGTATCAGCGTCGACTCGATCGAGTCGCACGAAGGCTGGGCGAAAGACATCGAAGAGACTCAGGGGGCGGCACTCAACTACCCGTTGATCGCCGACCCCGACCGCAAGGTCGCCGAGCTCTACGACATGATCCACCCGAACGTGAGCGAGACCGTCACCGTGCGGTCGGTGTTCATTATCGGGCCCGACAAGAAGATTAAACTTCTCCTCACGTACCCGCAGAGCACGGGACGCAACGTCGACGAGTTGCTGCGCGTGATCGACTCACTGCAGCTCACCGCCAACTACAGCGTTTCGACGCCGGCGAACTGGAAAGACGGCGAGGACGTGATCATCGCCCCCGCGATTTCCGACGAGGACGCGAAGAAGAAGTTCCCGAAGGGTTGGAAGGCGCTCAAGCCGTACCTGCGGCTCACGCCCCAGCCGAACAAGTAGGCGTAACTGTGGCCGCCCAGCTCGACGCGTTCGGGCCGGGCGGTTACGCGCTTCTGACGTACTCCCAGCCGGACGCGTCCATCACCAGCCGGTGGCGTGCACCTTCGGCATCGAGATTCGCGGCGTCGAGATACGCGACGTCGTCGGCATAGACACAGACCGCCGCGCCGCCCTCCACGAAGTGGAAGCGCGGCGTGAAGTCGAACGGTTCGATCGCAGCGATCGCGGTGAGCGCTTCGTCGACGGTGCGGTACGCGGTGAGGTCGAGCAACGTCACGAACTGCGGCGGCGCGAGCTCGATCTCGCCGGCGGTGCGCTGTACGAGCGCATCCTGCGGGCGGTACCACTGCACCACTTCGGTCTCGGCGCCGTCGGCGATCTCGTCGCCTTCGAGCGCCCGCCCGGCGAAGAACCAGGTGGCGAACCGCTTGGGCGAGATATCAGGGGTCGTCCAGTTCGAGATGTGCACCAACGTGTCGGGGTCGACGTGCAATCCGGCTTCCTCGAACGTTTCTCGCACCGCGGCGCGCTTCACCGCCGCGACAACGTCGTCGGGGTTGCCGGCGTAGTCGTCGGGGTCGACCCGTCCGCCGGGGAACACCCACGCGCCACCGTGGAACGCGAGCTTCGAAGAACGCTTCCCGAGCAACACTTCCAGGCCGTCGTCGCCGTCACGGAGTACCACCACCGTGGCGGCCAGGAACACTTCGGCGCCGGTCGGCGCGCTCGATGCGCCCCGCCTCGACTCGATCCACTCGTTCATCGACATCGTTCAGGAACCCAACATTTCGATCGACAAGTCGCCCTTTTCGTGGCGAGCGCGCAGCACCTTCTTGTCGAACTTGCCGACACTCGTCTTCGGCACTTCCTCGATGAACGACCAGCGTTCCGGTACCTGCCACTTGGGCACGCGCTCCTGGAGGAACACCGCGAGGTCGCCCGCTTCGACGCTCGAGCCGGGCTTGCGCAC
>JAODBJ010000110.1 GCA_025463905.1 Actinomycetes bacterium | reverse complement strand
CCGGACACGAGGGCTTCCTCGGTCGAGAACCCGACGATGGCGCCGCTGTCATCGATCGCGGGCTCGGAGGCATAACCGGCAACCCGTTGAGTGTCGACTGTTGGTGCGCTCGCCTCGACAATCGAATCGTCGGCGCGGTCCATCACATGCACCGCGTTGTCCAACAGCGATGCCCCGTTCGCCGAGTTGCCGTACCCGCCGGCATAGGCCAGGAAGCGGCCGTCGCCGCTGAGATCAGGTCGCCGCACTGCAACGGACGTCGACGCAAAGTTCGGCGGGAGGTAACGCGCCACGCGTTCGTGCACGTGCAATCCCGCCCTGAATTCTCGCAAGGAAGCAACGAGCGACGTCCACGCGAGCGTGTTCGCGTCAGCCGAGTAGCGCGTCCACGTGAACTCGCCGTACGCGGTGTACGGCGGCATCATCGTCGCGATCTCGGTCCATGTGCCGCTCGGGCGATCCAACTCCAGTACCCGGTTGACCGTGGAAGCGAGGCACGAAATCGCGAAGGCGAGGTAGCGACCGTTGGCACCGAGGCTCGGAGAACGCACGGTGCGTGGGGACCCCGCGATCGGACACGCGGCCGGCCCTGAATCTTCGACGGTCGTCTTGTGCTGGAAACGATCGCGCACCGCAACCGACTCGTCGGGATTGCTATCTGTGCTCGACCGGATAACGAACGCGACGAACTTGCCGTTCGAGGAGATGTCGGGTTGCGCGCTCGCGAAGGTGAGTTGTTGGTGACGACCCGCGACGCTCACCCGTTCGGTTCGACCCGTTTGCAGGTCGCGCACGAACACGTCGGCCACACCGTTCGTGTCGTTGCGCACGAGGTTCGTCGCCTCCGACGTGAACGCAACGAACTGTCCGTTGCGGCTGATCGCGGGTTCGCTACTCGCGCCGTCGGCCGGCGCGCGGTGACGCCCGACGCTGACGAGCGTCGTCGTGTTCCGGCGCAGGTCGCGCACGAAGACGTCACCCACACCGTTGGTGTCGCCCGCGACGAGATTCGTTGCGTCGGAGCGGAACGCGACGTAGCGACCGTTGCCGCTCAGCGCGGTCTGGTCGCTCACGCCGTCGGCGTCACCACCGCCGCTCGCGACGCTGGCTCGTGTGGGCCCGCTGACCGGCGGCGCCGTGGCGGCCACGGCGTGCGCGGCCGCCATCGGCGTGATGCCAGCCGTGACGAGCAGGACAGGTAGGACCGGTGCAAAACCGGTGTGACGGCGGCGGATCCCCAGCATCGCATCGCCTCCCCATATCGGCGTGCGCACAATCTCGTGCCGTCGGCGACGCTAGCGACGCGCATGGCCCATGACCATGGGCAATTGGCCACTGTCGTACTGAAGGATTCTCGGTGCATTGAGTGCCTTATGTGGGCATTGACGCGCCCGAGAACGGCGCCGAGCGGGAGTACAGGGCACGACGACCGCCACGTCCACCTCATCCAAGAGTTGATCGAAGGCAGCGATGGTTGGGTGGGTTGCACTCAGTCGTTGTCGTGGATCGTGATGGTGCCGTTGACGTAGATCACTCGCACTCCCGCCGGCGCCTCCACGAGCACGCGGAAGGCTTCGTCGCCCTCGGCGAGAGTGTCACCGCGAATCGCGATCGGTAGGTCTGAATGACCGGCCTCGGGCGGCACCAACGCGGTGGCGTTCGTGACCGCGTCGTAGTCGTCGGGTGCGTGCGCGGTGCCATCGACCGTATGCCATGTGATCGGAACGTCGGCCGCTTCGCAGGAGCGGCGAGCGCCAGCGAGCGCGACCAGACAAGATGGCGGCTAGCAGGGATGCCGGGGTTCGGCTGGCTTGGATTCCAAGAAGGGTGCTGGCCGTGGCGACACAGCGCGCCGCGGGCGCGATCCTTCCAAGCGCCATGGCAGCGCGAAGGAGGTCCGGAATGTTCGCGGTCGCAGTGAACGAGTACGGAGGCGACCCCGCGGTCGTCGAGCTTCCCAAACCGAAGCCTGGCGTACGCCAGATCCTGATCAAGGTTCGAGCCGCGGGCACCAACCCGATGGATTGGCAGATCGCAAACGGCGCGTTCAAGGGGCTGATGCCGGCAACCTTCCCGCTCGTGCTCGGCGCCGATGTCGCGGGCGTCGTCGAAGCGGTCGGAGAGGGAACGACGAAGTTCGCTCCGGGCGACGAAGTCTTCGGCCAGTTGGTTGTCGCTCCCATCGGATCAACGGGTACCTACGCCGAGTACGTGGCGGTCACCGAAGAGGCACCGCTGGCGAAGGAGCCGGACGCACTCGACCCCATGGCCGCCGCGGCGCTGCCGACGGCCGGCGTTACGGCTCTCCAGATCGTGGCGTCCCTCGAACCGCTCACCGGCAAGACCGCGCTCATTGTGGGTGCCGGCGGTGGCGTCGGCTCGTTTGTCACGCAGTACGCCGCGAACGACGGTGCGCGCGTCATTGCCGACGCGCGAGGCAGCGCGGCCGACCGGATGCGCAGCTACGGCGCCGCTGAGACCATCGACTACACCGCGGTGTCGGCAGCGGATGCGGTCGAACGCGCCCACCCCGACGGGATCGACGTCCTCATCGACGTCGCGAGCGACGCGGACGGGTTTGCCGCGCTTGCCTCACTCGTCCGTTCCGGCGGCACTGCCCTTACCACCCGATATATCGCGGATGCAGACGCGCTCAACGCGCGTGGCGTCACCGGCGTCAATTTCCGCGTGCAAATGTCGTCAGAGGTGCTCGAGCAACTCGCGAGCGACGTCGTCGATGGACGCATCGTCGTACCGCCCATCACGAAGATCGAGCTGGACGACGTGCCGTTCGCGATGAATACCGGCGACACTCATCCGGACGGCAAGACCGTCATCACGTTGTGATTCAACGCGACGGCGCAGTCCAAACCGCCGACACTGCCGCATCGCCAACACTGGGACGGCTTGGCCTCGGCGTAGTGCTCGGGGCGTCACTCGTCGTCGTCCTCGACTTCAGCATCGTCAACGTCGCGCTGCCGGCACTCAGCGTTGCCTTGGGAGTGACGACGCGAACGTCGGAGTGGGTCGTCACTGCGTACGCGTTGACGTTCGGTGGGCTGCTGGTCTTGGGTGGACGCGCCAGCGACTTCTTCGGCCGGCGGCGCATGCTGCTCGCCGGCCTCTTTGTCTTCGCGCTCGCGTCCGCAGCGGGTGGCTTCGCGACGACCCTTCCGATGCTCGCCGCGTCACGCGCGATCCAAGGCGCCGCCGCTGCGCTCGTCGCGCCGGCCGCGTTGTCGATCCTTACGACGAGTTATCCCGAAGGTCCCGCCCGTAACCGTGTCCTCGGCTACTTCGGCATGACGGCGTCGGCCGGCTTTGTCGTCGGTCTGGTTGCAGGCGGCATCCTCGTCGACACGGTCGGATGGCGAGGCGTGTTCTTCGTGAACGTACCGGTGTGCCTCGCGCTCGTGTTGGTCGGGTCGAAGGTATTGCCGACGGGAACCACCACTGCGGGACCGCGCCATCTCGATCTGCCGGGCGCCGCGCTCGTGACGTCGGGGACGGGTGTGTTGGTGTACGCACCGACGGTCGGCACGAACGACGGGTGGGGGTCGCCGGCATTCGTCGCTTGCATTCTGTTGAGCGCGCTGTTCCTTGCCGCATTCCTCTTCGTCGAGCGTCGGAGTCCGCAACCGCTCGTACCGCTGCAAATCTTTCGGCATCACACGCTCGTCATTGGTGACGCGCTCAGCGGTCTGCTCGGTATGTGGGTCGCGGGCGAGGTATTGGTGTTGAGCCTCTACTGCCAGCAGGTGCTCGGCTACTCGCCACTCAAGTCCGGTCTCATTGCGGTGCCGCAGGGCATCGGAGGTCTGTTGCGAGGGTTGTTGGGCTCGCGGCTGCTCGATCGCATCGGGCTCAGGGTGTTCCTCGCGGGGAATTGCCTGCTCGCCGCAGTCAGCGGATCGGCACTGTTCCGTTTCCCGGTCACAACGCACTACCCGGGGTTGGGCATCGTGCTACTCGCATTCGGATTCGGCTCGACGAATGTCGTGTTCGGATCGACGGTCGCCGCGAGCACTGGCGTCACGAACGCGGAGCAAGGGCTGGCGGGCGCGCTCGTCAACGCGACCCGTCAGAT